>CAYTFW010000205.1:0-8731 GCA_964437145.1 uncultured Rhizobiaceae bacterium | reverse complement strand
GGACAAGGTGCGCGCGGCGACGCGGGCGCGCGCATGATGGGCCATCCGCTCGGGTACTGGACCTCAGCTGAGGCCGAACGCCGGCGCCGCGCCTGGGCCTTCGCGGCCGGGATCGCGGCGGGCCTGGCGATCGCGGCCGCGGCATTCCTGGCGGGGACGCTGTGCCCGCCTTCATCGTAGTTCAGGAGGCGGAGCTGCACGCGCTGGCGGGCCTGCCTCATTCGGCGATCTCTATGTACCTGTGGCTGCACGCGCGCAGGGATCGCACTACGTCAATCGTCGGCGCACCAATCGGGATCAGCTGGCAGGCCCTTGTCGAAATGCTCTACGTCGAGCCTCACCGCGGACGCCTGGGACCTGGCCACGCATCGCCAGGGCGCGAGGCGGTGCGGCGCATCGCCGGATGGCTGGAGCGCGCAGGCCTCATCGTGATGCGCTCCAACGCCAACCAGGCGCAGCTTGTTTTTTTCCTGCCG
This sequence comes from uncultured Rhizobiaceae bacterium, assembly GCA_964437145.1. Taxonomy (GTDB): domain Bacteria; phylum Pseudomonadota; class Alphaproteobacteria; order Reyranellales; family Reyranellaceae; genus JAFAZJ01. Next base: position 8,255 of record CAYTFW010000205.1, on the reverse strand, counting down.
ATGGCGAAGAAATTTTCGCGCGCCCGGAATCAAACCGACCGGAAACCGACAGGGTTAACCGACAGGGGGGCCACAGAGGGGAAATCCACAGTAACCCGACAGGGGGGCAACGCCGAAAACCGACAAACATCAGGAAAGAAGGAATTGAGCGCGGCGGCGGCGGCTAGTGCTTCTATTTATCGAGTGCCGGACTTCGCCGAGTTGATCGTCCCGAAGGGATCGACGCAGGCTGAAGTGCGCGCCTTCGGCGCGATCGCGAGGAAACACCAGCTCACGCGGGACGAGCTGCAGATTCTCCTGGACGAGCTGGCGCACAAGCGCCGGCAAGGCGCTGTCAGAAATGGACCGGCCTTGATCGACCGCTTCGCCGAGCAGCTGCGCGCCGGAGTGTTCTACGCATCAGGGGCCGACCACGAGCGCCAGGGCGGCGCAGGCCTCAGCGCGGACGAAGCGCGGTTCATCAACGAAGGAGGGCCATCGCGTGAATAGACGAACAGCGGAGCAGCAGCGCGAGCTGGAGAAGCTCAGGGCGGACCTGGGGCTGGTCGCGGCGTTCATCTTCGGCGGGATGGAGCGGGCCATGTTCGACAAAATCACGGCGCGGGTGCTGGAGATCCTCGCCGACCTGCAGGAACGTGTGGGAAAACTGGAAGGGGCTGACGATGGCGACGGTGATCGGAAAGGCTAAGTGCTCGGCGTGCGACCGCGACGCTGAGGTGCGCGAGGCGAAGGGCGGGGCGCTGACGATTTTCTGCCCGCACCAGGATTGCGGCGCGCATACGATGGTGAAGCGGCCGAACGCGGTGGCGGCGCTCCGCGCTCGCCTGGCGGGCAGATCGGGCGAGCCGGCGCCGGCCGCGGCGGGCGCGCGCTCGGCCGGCCAGGACATGGAGGACTTTCTGGCGGGGCGCAAATGAGCGGCGAGGGCGGGGCGCCGGCTGCCGCGCTCGATCCCGGCATCCTGGCCGAAGCGGCGCGGATCGGCGCGGCGCCGCCGGCGCCAGGACCAGCTGCAGCTGCACCAGGTGCGGCGGCGCCGGCCGCGCCAGCGGCGCCGATCGACTACCGCGCCGAGGCGCGCGAGCTCTGGAAGATCATTGCGCTGCTGCACTTCCGGTGGCCGTCGCTGGAGGCCGTGTTCGATGACGCGACGATCGAGCGCCTGGCCGACGCCTGGGCGCCGGTGCTGGAACGGCACAAGCTCGACCTGGGCAAGTTCACGATTTACTTCGTGGCCGGCACGGCGACGCTGCCGGTCCTGGGCGACGCCTACAAGGCGATCCGGGCGGACGTGGCCGAGCGCGCGGCGATCGGCGCGCGGGCCGGCGCCGCGGCGCCCGAGGCGCCGCAGCCGGTGACGCCGGCGGCCGGGCCGCCCGACAAGCCGAACCTGCCGCCGGACACGACGCGCATCCACGAACGCGCATGAAGGCGGACCGCCAGGCGCGGATCGTGTTCGCGTGCGGGGCGCCGGGATCGGGCAAAACCCACTTCATCAAGCAATGCCTGGCGCAGCTCGCGCCCGATCGGCTGATCGTGGTCGATCCTGACGGCGAATATGACGGCTTCGGGGTGCTGCACGATCAGCTGCCGCAGCTCTACCAGGCAACGGGCTACGCGACCTTCCGGGCGCGCTTTCGGCCGTCGCACGATCGACGCACGGCTGAGCAGCAGTTCGCGCTCATCTGCCGGATCGTGCGCTGGCACGCCGACCCGGAGGCCGGCCAGGCGAGGCCGCCCAGGCGCGGGCCGATCGCCCTGGCGGTCGATGAGCTGGCCGATTACGTCGGGCCATCGTTCCGCGAGGCGCCCGATTCCTGGCAGTGGGTGGTGAAGCGCGGGCGCAAATACGGCGTGGCGACCTTCGCCGCGTCGCAGCGGCCGGCTGAGATCGATAAGACGCTGTTCTCCCTGGCGAGCACGATCCGCGTCGGGCGGCTAAACGATCGGCCGGATCAGCTGCGCGTCGCCCAGGCGATCGGTGTGGAGCCTGGCGAGATCGCGGCGCTGACCGATCGCGCCTACATCGAGGCGGACAAGGTGCGGGGCACGCTCACGCGCTGGCCGAAGGCGCCGAAACCCCGGAAACGGTGACTTTTCGACCGATCGATCGGTCGAGAAGCGATTGACGCACCCCTAGACGCGCCCGGAGCCTGTGGGCTCTAGTGCTGGCGTGGCTGGCACGTCAACGATCGGGAGGCTGCAATGCAGTATTACCTGAAGGTGGCGGCGATCGCCGTCGTGGCGATCATCGTCGCCAAGCGCGTGCCGGTGGTGAAGGACTGGCTGGCCTAGAGCCGGCGGACCTTCGCAATCGATCAACGAACCGGAGCGCACGCATGAAACAGTACCGACTCAATCGCAAGGTGGCCACGCTGAACGTGGTCGCGGGCAGCATCAGCAACCCGATGGACCTGCCGCGCAGCTACGACTACGAATCCATCTTCCTGCGGCTCTCCGGTTCGCTGCAGGTCACGGCGGGCGCGACCGCGGTGCGCGCCGAGGCGCCGCTGCAGCTGGTGCCGCGCATCGTCGTCACGGCGGACGGCAAAAACAACCTGTTCAACGCGCCGATGTGGGCCGCGTCGCTCGGCCGCATCGATCGGGATCTGAAAGAATCGGGCGCGCGCGCGACCACGCCGCCCAGCGGCATCGGCATCGCAACCTACGCGGTCGAGGCGATCGGCGTAATCGACTTCGCCACGATCGACGGGCTGCGGCCGAAGGATTCCAACTTCCGCACCTCGGCGCTGTCGCTGTTCCAGCTCACGGCGACCTTCGGCGCGGCCGGCGACTGCTTCGTCGGCGGCACGGTGGTGTTCTCGGGCACGCCGACGCTGGAAGTGTTCACGCGCGAGATGATCGAGCTGCCGACGGTCGGCGCCGATGGCGTGGCGAAGTTCACCAGCCCGATCATGCTGCGCAAGACCAGCTTCCAGGAAGTGGCCGTCGCGGCGAGCAATCCGAACTTCCAGCTGGACCTGCCGGCGGGCAACCTCATGAAGTCGGTGCTGTTCCGCGGCGAGGGCAGCGTGACCGCCGGCGAGCCCAGCACCGGCGTCATCAACAACGTGCAGTTGGCGGCCTCGGCCGGCCAGGATGTGCGCTGGAACCTCTCGGGCCCGCAGATGCGCGCGCAGAACAACGCCGACTTCGGCCAGGTGCTCGCGGGCTACTACATGGCCGACGTGACCAAGAACGGGCCCGGGCCGATCCACCTGACCGACCTTTGGGACCTGACTGGCCTCATCCAGCCGAAGGCGATCCTGGACGTGACCGGCGGCGCCAACAACAAGGTGCAGGCCGTCATCACGGAATACATCCCGGCGCGGTAAACGGGCGCCGATGTGGCGCTGCCGACCCTCAATGAATACGCACGCGCAGCCGGGTATGACTTTCCAGTCGGGCGCGAATGGAAGGCGCCCGAGCTGGACAACCTGCGCGCGGCCTACCGGGCGCTCTACGGAGCCGAGCCGCCCACGTCGGCCGTCACGTTCGAGCAGTATTTCCAGGCGCGCGGATACGACGCGCCAGCTGGACGGGGCTTCTACTGGCAGGAAGTGGGCAACGTCGTCGGGGCGTTCATGCGCGAATCGGGCGGCCTGCTGCCCGCCGCGATTCCCGCGGCCATGCCAGAGCCAGAGCCGCCGAAGAAAAAGAAATCCGGCGGCCTGGGTGGACTGGTCGGCGGGCTGGTCGGCTTCGCGGTGGGCGGGCCGGTCGGCGCCGCGATCGGCGCCGGCGGCGGATCTCTCGCCGAAACCGGCGACCTGGCGAAGTCGCTCGCGGCGGCCGGCCTTGCCTTCGGCGGCGGGCAGCTCGCCGGCGGCCTGGGCGGGGCAGGGCAGGCCGCAGTAGCCGGCGAAGTCGCCGCCTTGACCGGCAGCGGCGTCGCGGTGGGCGGGGCGCTGGGAACGGGCGCGACGGCCGGGGTCACGGCCGCGGGCCTGCAAAGCGCGCTGCAGATGGGGCAGCAGGCGGTGAAGGTGGCGAGCTACTTCAACCAGGCCACCGGGCAGCGGATCGACGTGGCGCCGAATGCTCCGGTGCCGCAGGGGTTCCGGTTGATCGAAGTGAGGGATGCGACGGTGCAGAGCGTGACGGACACGGCAGCACAGCAGGGCGCGGCGCCGGCGGCGCCGCAGGCGGCGGTTGCCGTCGCCGGCGGCATGGACCCGCGGCTGCAGCTGGCGATCGCCGCGGGCCTCGTGCTGCTGATCTTCTTCGCGTTCAGGAGAAAGGGGTAGCGCATGGACTGGTGGAGTCAGATCGCAGCGGCGTGGGAGGGCAATGCGGCCATCTCGGCGAATCAGAACGCCGCGATGGCGGCGGCCTCGCCCAGCTGGTCGCCGCCGGCGGTCAACTTCAGCGGCTTTGACCTCGCCGGCACCCTGAACTCGGTCGCCGGCGCCGTGTCCACGGTGGCGAATACCGCGCTCAACTGGCAGATGGCGAAGGACAGCCTGGCGATCGGCAAGGTGGAGCGCGCCGCGAGCCTGGATATTCGCAAAGCCGAGATCGCGGCCGGGCGCGACATCGCCACCCTGCAGGCCGCGGCCGCCGTCGAGCGTGCGCGCGCGCAGGCCGCGCCGAGCTACTTCAGCCTGGGCGGGGCAGGGGGCGGCTCGCAGCTCATGGGAATTGTGCTGCTCGCCGGCGCCGCGGTCGCCGCCTACATGGTGCTGCGCAAGTGAACGGGATCGACTTCCGCGGCATCGCGTATCTCGCCGCGCTCGCCGTGGGCGCGGCGATCGTCTACCAGGTGGTGCGCCAGGGCAAGGCGATCGGCAAGGCCGCCGGCGACGTGGCGCGCCAGGTGGTCGATTCGATCAACCCGGCGAATCCCGAGAACGTGGTGAACCAGGCCGTGAACAAGGGCGTGCAGATCGTGACCGGCGAGAAGGACGCGACGCTCGGCACCAAGCTCGCCGAGTGGTTCAATCCTGACGTGCGCGCGGCCGATGCGGCGATCGCGGCGCCGGTGGTGCCGCGGGTGTATCCGGGCCTGGACGCAGAGCTGCGCGCCGGCGCGCCGCGCAGCTGGGAGGATGATCTCGCCTATGCGTGGGAGGGGATGTTCGCCGAATCCTCGCGCCAGGGCTTGATCTACACCGGGCCGGGCGGGGCGGCCTTCGGCCTTTATCCGGGGATGCGATGAACGCGAGAATGCCCAGCGGCGACTTCCCCGGCTACCGCCGGCCGGCGCTCGATTTCCTCTCGGTGCGCGACCAGCTGCGCGCGCTGCCCTTCTATCGGGAGCTTGACCTCTCGGTCGCGCGCTCGATCGCCGCGGGCACGCAGGAGATCATCGAGCTGGCGGGCAATTCCTTCTACGTCGATCCGATCATTGACGCGAGCGGCAATTCGATCGGCGGCGTGGCGGTGGCGCGTTTCGAGGATACGCGCCTCTCGGCGCCTTCGACCCCGTTCACGATCCGCGACAACTTCAACGCGCGCATCCCCTTCACGCGCATCCTGATCGAGAACCCGGCGCAGGCCGGCAAGCGCCTGCGGATCATCTACGGCGTCGATGTGGACTTCGTGCCGGGGTTCTCGGCGTCGGTGTCGATCGCGGGCAACGTGACCACGGTGGACGGCGGCCTGACCTATGGCGCGACCTTCAGCGACAACACGGCGCTGGGCGCCAACGCCGCGCGCACGCTGATCGCGCCGGCGGCCAACGTGAACGGGATTGTGCTCGCCAATGTCCAGGGCTTCGGCGAGAACGCGGTCGGGGGCGTACAGATTGCGACACTCCTGGCGAAAGCGGGCGCGGCGCCGGCTACGCTAATTGACGGCGATGTCCTGGCGGTCGGCGAGGTCACTGCCACGTCCAACACCATCAACGCCTGCTTCATCAACCTGGCCGGCCCGATCAGGATTACCGCCGGCAAGGGGCTCTACTGGTTCAACGGTGGCAACGCGGAGCTGGTGGGGTTGCGCGGCGGCCAATACACCGCACTGTGAGGAGCGCGTGAATGCCCCTCGCGCTCGCCTTCATCGCCATCCTGGGCGCGGTCGCGCTGGCGGCGCTGCGCGCGCAAGCGCCGGCGGCGGGCTCGAGCTCGGCGCCCGAGGCCTCGCCCTGGCTGCCCGCCCTGGGCGCGGGGCCGGCCGATGATCCTGCCCCTGCCTTCAGCTGGGCCGCGCCGCTCGCGGTGGTGCGCGATGTGGGCGAGGCCGTTCTCGGCGCCGGCCAGGTGGTGCTCGATACCGTGGGGGCCGCGGTGAAGCACTGGACGCTGCCGAAGGCGGGCCTGCCCTACGCCGAGACGATCAACGCGGCCGAAGTGCAGCATTCGATCCCGCCGGGCCTCTTGGGCCGGGTGCTTTACCAGGAATCGCGCTTCCGGCCCGAGATCATCGACGGCCGCGTCAAGTCGAGCGCCGGGGCCCTGGGAATCGCGCAGTTCATGCCGGCCACGGCCGCCGAGCTGGGCATCGATCCGCTGGTCCCTGACCAGGCGATCCCGGCCGCGGCCAGGTACCTGCGCCAGCTGTTCGATCGGTTCGGCGACTGGAATCGCGCGCTCGCCGCCTACAACTGGGGCCAGGGCAACGTCGCCCGCAAGGGCATGGAGGCGATGCCGGCGGAAACGCGGCGCTATGTCGCCGAGATCGCCGCGGACGTGGGCCTCGGGGCATGAACGCGATCGACGCCGCGCGCCGCGCCTGGCACGCCATCAGGGGCGATGGCTGCACCGCGGCGCCTGATCTCACCTTCGCCAACTGCTGCCGGCAGCATGACGCCGACTACACGCTGCGGCATGACCAGGACGGCCGGCCGCTCACGCGCGCCCAGGCCGACCGGCGGCTGCGCGAGTGCATGAAGCGCGAGGCCGCGACGCCTATCGGCCGCTGGGTGCTCAGCTGGGCCTATTGGACCGGGGTGCGCGTGGCCGGCTGGACGCGCTGGGGCAAGCATGGGCACGCCTGAGCTGCTGACCATCGCCATCACGGCCGCGATCAACGTGGTGGTCACGCTCGCCGTGGTGAAGGTTGAGCTGCGCTACCTGCGCCGCGACGTGGACGCCGCGCATCGGCGCCTCGATACGATCGGCGCGCCGGCGGGCTGGCGGGGGGAGGTATGATCCCGACCGCCTGGATGGCGCCGCTCAACGGCTTTCAACCGCGGGCGTTCAACGCGCCGCCTCACTGGAGGGAATTCGCCATGCACCGCTTCGAAGCAACCCGCGACGGCCAGCTCGCGCACTACACCGACGAAACGCTGCGCGCCACGGTCCCGCCCGAGGGCTGGGACGATTTCGCCTCCGCCTGGCCGGCCGCGCAGCCGGTGATCGACCAGCTGCGGGCCGCTGCGCGTGCCCGCGCTGAGCGTGTCAAGCAATATGATCCCGAAAGCACCTGGGACGGGATGTGACCACCGGCACCGCGCTCAACGTGCTTGCCTGGGTGATCGTGCTCGCCTGGCTGATCGACCGGGGCACGGTCAAGCCGGTGCCGCGCGCCTAGCTCAAGCCAGCCGGGCCGGCGCGGCTCGGCGATGATGGCGTCGAACGTGCCGGCCAGCTTCGCCTGGCGGACCTTCTCGGCGACGTTCCAGCCGGCGACGTACCAGGCGAAGCGCCAGGAGCCAGGGCCGATGCCGGCCACCGCCTGGCACCAGGCCGCGACTTCGGGCCAGGTCACCGGGATCTCGCCGAACAGATCGCGCAAGGGCGGCATGGGGCGAGAATGCCCGGCGCGCAGCGTTCGCGCTCCGAGATGGGACTACAGGCAGGCCAGGGGGCCGCGGATCAGGTTGGCGACCGCCTGGGCGAAGGCCGAGCCGATCGGCCGGCGCCGGGGGCGGGGCCGAATTGACATAATACTGAGGGACTGCGTAGACGGCGCAGGAGCGCCGCCAGGGGCCGGGGTGGTGGCCTGGGCAGGGGAGGGGGCGCCGGACGCGCCCACGGCCACCAGGACGCACGCAGCGGCCTTCCTGGCGAACCTTTCCAGGGCGCGGACCACTTCCGGCTGGCCGAGCCGGGCAGCGCGCTCAGCGTGCAACCAGGTCAACACCAGGCCGGCTTCGACCCCGAGCAGCTGGGCGACCCGCAGGGCCATCGCATCATCGAAGGCGCGCCGGCCAGCGCGGTAGTGCGACATTTGACTGGTCGGGATCGCCAGCAGCTTTGCCAGCTGGTAGTCGCTGTTCAGCCGGTGGCGCAATTTCAGCAGGTCAAGCAGCTCGACCGTCGTCTTCGGGATCATCGTCTGCCTCCGTGAATCGATAGCGCACGCTACGCCAG
>CAYTFW010000204.1:0-8875 GCA_964437145.1 uncultured Rhizobiaceae bacterium | reverse complement strand
GGCCGCGTCTACATGCGCACGCCGCGCGGGCCGCAGCGCGTCGACGTGATCTACCGCCGCATCGACGACGCCTTTCTCGATCCGCTGGCCTTCCGGCCCGACTCGATGCTGGGCCTGCCCGGCCTGATCGGCGCTTTGCGGTCGCGGCGCGTCAATGTGGTCAACGCCATCGGCAACGGTGTGGCCGACGACAAGTCCACGTATGTCTACGTCCCCGACATGATCCGCTTCTACCTCGGCGAGGAGCCGATCCTGAAGAACGTGCCGACGCACCGCGGCGATCGACCCGACGACCTGAAATACATCCTCGACAACCTGCCTGAACTGGTCGTGAAGGAGGTCCACGGCTCCGGCGGCAAGGGCATGCTGGTGGGCCCGACCTCGACCAAGGCGGAGATCGAGGCGTTCCGCGCCCATCTCGTGGCGCATCCCTACGACTACATCGCCCAGCCGACGCTCGCGCTCAGCACCTGCCCGACCTTCGTCAACCAGGGCGTGGCGCCACGCCATGTCGACCTCAGGCCCTTCGTGCTGTCGGGCAAGGACATCACCATCGTGCCGGGCGGGCTCACGCGCGTGGCGCTGAAGGACGGCTCGCTGGTGGTGAACTCCAGCCAGGGCGGCGGCACCAAGGATACCTGGGTGCTGGGGCCGAGCGGCCCGGCCGCGCAGCCGGCACAGTCGCAGACGCAAAGCCAGTCGTGAGGGCGGCCGCGCCATGCTGAGCAGCACCGCCAAGAACCTCTACTGGATGGGCCGTTATCTGCAGCGCGCCGAGAATATGGCGCGCCTGCTCGAGGCGACGCAGCGCACGGCGCTGCAGTCGAGCAAGACCGAGGCCTTCGACGTCGCCGAGATGTACGGCCTGGCCGACGCCTTCGAGGCGATCCATCCCGACGGCGAGCTGCCGCAGCTGATCGACTTCATGACGCTCAACGCCGAGAATCCGTCGAGCGTCATCAACTCGGTGCGCGCCGCGCGCGACAACGCCCGGGCCGAGCGCAACAACCTCACCACCGACGTGTGGGAGAGTCTCAACGGGCTGTGGCTCGAGGTTTCGGCGATCGCGCGTCGCAAGCGCGGCATCGACCACGGCGCCTTCGTCGAGACGGTGAAGAAGCAGACCGTGATGATCGCCGGCGCGGCGCAATCCACCCTGCTGCGCGACCAAGCCTGGAACTTCCTGTCGCTCGGCACCTATCTGGAGCGCGCCGACAACACCATCCGCATCCTCGACGTGAAGTACCACCGCCTGCAGCCCGATGGCGCGCCCGAGGCGCGCGACGGCGTCGACTACTACGGCTGGTCGGAGATCCTCACCTGTATCGGCGCATTGCGCACCTATCGCCGCGTCTATCGCGCACGCATCGAGCCCCGTCGCGTCGCCGAGCTGATGATCCTGCGCCGCGACCTGCCGCGTTCGATCCATCACTGCCTGTGGCAGCTCGATCTGAGCATGCGCGAGCTGGCCGAACTCTACGGCAATCGCGGCGAGGCCGACCGCCAGGCCGGCGCGCTGCACGCCGAGCTGCGCTACGGCCGCATCGACGACATCTTCGAGGCCGGGCTGCGCGATTTCCTCGAGGATCTGCGCGATCGCCTCGACACGCTGTCGCACGAGATCGGCCGCCAATTCCTGCTGGATTGACGCCATGCGCCTCGCCGTCACCCACGTCACCAAATTCCGCTTCGCCGAGCCGGTGCGCTATTCGATCGACGACACCCGGCTCACGCCGAAACCGGCCGAAGGCCAGCGCATCTTCTCCTGGAACGTGCGCGGGCCCGGCAAGCGGCTCGACTGGACCGACGGCCACGGCAACGCCGTAACCACCTTCTCGCTCACCACGCCGCATCGCGAGATCGAGCTGGTGGCGCAGGGCGAATACACCTGGTCGAACGACCATAGCTGGCAGCGCTACCCCGCCACCGATCCATTGCCGCCATCGTTTTGGCTGCGCAACACCGGTCTTGCCAGGCACGATCCATCGATCGACGCCGTGGTCGGCGATCTCGCGCCGCGTGTCGCCGACATCCAGGGCCGCGTGCCGCTGCTGCACGAGATCATGTATCGCATCCGCGCGCGCATCACCTACAAGCTGGGCGCCTCGACGGTCGACACCACGGCGCTCGAGGCGCTGAAGCGCGGCGAAGGCGTGCGCCAGGACCAGTCGCACGCCTTCATCGCTTGCTGCCGGCGTCTCGGCATCCCCGCGCGCTATGTCAGCGGCTACAAGCGTATCGACTCCGATCCACCCGTGGCGGGTGCGAGTCACGCCTGGGCCGAGGCCCATGTGCCCGATCTCGGCTGGGTCGGATTCGATCCGGCGAGCGGCCTGTCACCGACAGGCGACTACCTCAAGCTCGCCGTCGGCCTCGACTACACCGAGGCCGCGCCGGTCACCGGCCGACGCACCGGCGCGTCCGAAGCCGAGATGACCGTGCGCGTCGAGGTGCGTCGCGCGGACTGACGCTAGCGCTTCGCGAGGCTGAGGATGTAGGCGATGACGTCGCGCATGTCGTCGGGATCGAGGATCAGATTCGGCATGGTGCGATGCGATGTCTGCAGCATCGCCTGCAGCGCCAGCTCCGTCATGCCCGGTGTAGCGGCGACCCGCGCGAAGCTGGCCGCCGCCGCGTTGGGAGAGATTGTCTCGCCCGCGCGCACCGCGTGACAGGCGGCGCAGCGATTTTCCGCCACCGCGCGGCCGCGCTGCGCGGGCGCCTGATCCTGGGCGAACACCGGCGCGGAGCCCAGTGCACCGAGTAGCGGCACCATAGCGGCGATTCGATTGACCATGGCTCTCTCCGACGCGACGCTGACGGCCGATTCTGCGGGCGGGCGGCGAATGGGGCAAGCGCCCTGAAGATCGACCTACACAATCGCCGCTTGGTTCCCCATCTGGAAGCCCATGAGCGCCGACGACATTCGCGACGTGACCGACTGGCTGATCGACCAGGGCCTCAACGGCACGCCGATCAAGCGATTCCTGCCGGCGCTGGCGGACCAGCTCAATGACCACGGTGCGAGCCTCAAACGCATCAATCTCGGGTCCGACGTGCTGCACCCGACCATTGATTCGCGCAGCTTCCACTGGACCCGCGAAGGCGGCGTCGAGATGACGATGCTCGACCGTGGCACGTTCGAAGAGAATAGTCCGGACTGGGTCCAGAGCCCATTCCGCCACATTCTGATCAATCGCGAGACGTCGCTGCGCCGCAAGCTGGGCGAGGGTGCGCCGACCGATGAATTCCCGCTGCTCGACCGCTTCGCCCGCGAGGGCGCGACCGAGTACGCCGCCTTCGTCGTGGGCTATGGCGACGGCGCCACGCTGGCGGAGATGGACGGCATGATCAGCTCCTGGCTGACGGACGCGCCCGGCGGCTTCGGCAACGCGCAAATGGCGCTGATCGAGAGCATCCAGAAGCCGCTGGCGCTGGCCTTCAACCGCAACGTTCTGCACGCCACGACGCGTACCTTGCTCGGCACCTATCTCGGCGAGGACGCCGCGAAGCGGGTGCTCGCGGGCAATATCGAGCGCGGTCGCGCCGAAAGCATCCGCGCGGTGATCTGGTTCAGCGACCTCTCGGGCTTCACCCACGTCGCCGACAGCATCGACCGGCACCTGTTGCTCGGTCTGCTCAACGAGTACGCGGGCATCGTCGTCGACACGCTCGAGGCGCATGGCGGCAATGTGCTGAAGTTCATGGGCGACGGCATGCTGGCGATCTTCCGAGGCGAGCGCATGGAAGACGCCTGTGGCCACGCGCTGAAGGCGGCGCGCGAGGCGATCGAGGCGGCGAAGACGCTCAGTGCCAGGCGCAGCGGCGACGGCCTGCCGACGACCGATCTCTACCTCGCCCTGCACGAAGGCGAACTGCTCTACGGCAATTTCGGCGGCCGCTCGCGGCTCGACTTCACCGTGCTGGGGCCGGCGGTGAACGAGGCCAGCCGCATGGCGGCCCTGTCGCGCTCGATCGATCAGCGCATCATCGTTTCCTCGGCCTTCGCGTCGGCTTGCGGCGGCAAGCGCGATCACCTGGTATCGCTGGGCCGTTACGCGCTGCGTGGCGTGGCCCGGCCGCAGGAGTTGTTCACGCTCGATCCCGAAGCTCACGACACCGCGGCGTGAACGCGGCGCGATTGTGCGCGGACAAGATTTCCCCCACCCCGCCTTGCGGGCCGGGGCGCCTGCCATTAGGTTGCGCCGCCCAAAACGGGCGCGTGCCCGGCGGTTACCGGGCGACTTCCGGGAAACCCCAGCCATGGCCTTCATCGCCGACCGTCTCAGCCGCATCAAGCCGTCTCCCACGAACGCCGCGCAGGGCAAGTTCCTGGAGATGAAAGCGGCGGGCAAAGACGTCATCGGGCTGGCCGCCGGTGAGCCGGATTTCCCGACGCCCGACCACATCAAGGAAGCCGCCTACAAGGCGATCCGCGAAAACGACACGCGTTACACCGCGATCGCCGGCACGCCGGCGTTGCGCCAGGCGATCGTCGACAAGTTCAAGCGCGACCACGGCCTCGACTACAAGGTCTCGCAGACCGTCGTCACCAACGGCGGCAAGCAGGTCATCTTCAACGCCATGCTGGCGACGCTCAACGCCGGTGACGAGGTGATCGTGCCGGCACCCTACTGGGTGTCCTATCCGGAGATGGTCGCGGTCGCCGACGGCACGCCAGTGATCGTGGCGTGCCCGGAGTCCAAGGGTTTCAAGCTGCAGCCCGAGGACCTCGAGCGCGCCATCACGCCGCGCACCAAGTGGCTGATCCTGAACTCACCGTCGAACCCCACGGGCGCCGCCTACTCCAAGGCCGAGCTGCGTGCGCTGTGCGACGTGCTGCTGAAGCATCCACATGTCTGGGTGCTCACCGACGACATGTACGAGAAGCTCGTCTATGACGACTTCGTGTTCACGACTCCGGCGCAGGTCGAGCCGGGCCTGTTCGACCGCACCTTGACCATGAACGGCGTGTCGAAGGCGTACTGCATGACCGGCTGGCGCATCGGCTACGCGGCGGGGCCGCAGGCGCTGATCAACGCCATGATCACCATCCAGTCGCAGAGCACGTCGAACGCCAGCTCGATCAGCCAGGCGGCCTCGGTGGCGGCGCTCAACGGGCCGACCGATTTCATTCCCAGGAACAACGCCATCTTCCGGCAGCGCCGCGACCTGATCGTGTCGATGCTGAACCAGGCCAACGGCATCAAATGCCCGCGGCCGGAGGGCGCGTTCTACGTCTACCCGTCCTGCGCCGGCACGATCGGCAAGAAGACGCCCGACGGAAAGACGATCGCCGACGACACCGACTTCGTGAACTACCTGCTCGAGGCCGAAGGTCTCTCGGTAGTGCAAGGCTCGGCCTTCGGCATGGGCCCGGCCTTCCGCATCTCCTACGCCACCGCAACGGAGCTGGTCGAGGAAGCCGGCCGTCGCATCCAGCGCGCCTGCGCCGCGCTGCGCTGACCCTCACACAGTTACCTTCCCCCGCTGGCGGGGGAAGGTATTCATAAAGGTCGCGGCCTCACGTCGGGCACTTTGCGATAGCACCACAGCCCGATCAGCAGCGCCGCGATCAGGAAGGCGAAGACCAGCTGGTAGGCCAGCGGCGGCGCCGCCCCTGATGCGCCGCGGAACTGATCGACGATCGCGCCGGTCGCCGTCGACAGCAGGAAGGCGCCGCCCATGTTGGCGGCGTTGACGGTCGAGAGGCCGCGACCGGCGAGGCGCTCGGCGAAGCTGACGCGCACATGGGTGTGCAGGACGCTGATCACGCCGGCGACGCCGATCGCGACGCACAGGCAGAGCATGGCGAGCCAGAGCGGCGCGCCGCCCCATAGAGCCAGGGGCAGCAGGCTGGTGGCGGTGATCAGGGTCAGGCCGACGACCACGCCCTTTCGCGTGTTGAACAGGGCATCGAGGCGGCCGATCACCAGGCTGCCGACCAGGCCGATCGCGGTGATCAGCAGCAGCACGTTGCCGCGCACTGTCGGCGACAGTCCGTAGACATCGGCGAGGTAGGGGCCGATCCACAGCCCGGTGATGGTCACGGCCGTCGGATAGATCACCGCCTGCGCCGCCATGAACGGCAGCAGATAGGGGAAGCGCAGAACCTCGCGCAGCCCGGCCCACACCTCGCCCGGCGTCTCACGCGTCGAGGCCAGCGGCTCACCCGAGGGCTGGTCACGCACGCCGAACCAGATCGCCGCCGACACCATCACGCAGAGTGACGCGAAGACCCAGTAGGCGCCGCGCCAGCCGATCCACTCGACCAGGAGCGCCATCGGCGTCGCCGTCAGCATATTGCCGACCGCGCCGGCTGCGCTGATGTAGCCGGCATAGGCGCCGAGCTGGGCGGGCTTCACCCAACGCGACAGGGTGGCCATCGAGCCCATGAGGATGCAGACGCAGCCCACCGCCAACGCGACGCGGCCGATCGCCAGGCCGATCCAGCCTGTCGCCGTGGCGAAGATCGCGCAGCCGACGACGCCGACCAGCGAGAGGGTCGCGATGCTGCGCCGCGGCCCGAAGCGATCCAACGCCAGTCCGGCCGGGATCATCCCCAGCCCGAAGGTCAGGAAGAAGGCGCCGGTGACTAGGCCCATCTGCGCCGGCGCGATCTTCAGCTCGGCCATCAGCTCGGGCGCGATCACGCCATTGGCGCCGCGAAAGAACATGCTGACGGTGAAACCGAAGGCGAGGCAGAGCGTGACGCGTGCGATCATGGACAGTTCTGGGCACCGCGGGATGCTGGCGGTCCGATTCCTACTTCACTGCCGCGACCGAACCCCGTGCTTTCCAGGCGCGGCCAATTCTCGCGGCGCTCAACGCAGAGGATCGAGCGGTGTGAAGCGCCGGTCCATGACAGCCGCGTTCCACGCGCGGAGCGCGACTACGCCGCGCTCGGGCGGCTGGCCGGCGAACCGGACAATCACGATACCGACCCACGCACTGCCCGCCGGCGCGGCCCTGGCCTCGATCAAGGGCGCCGGGCCGCCGCCGCTGTCGAAGGCCTGCAGCCTGCGGGCGATCGACGCGCCGCCCTGCCGCGCCGACGGCTCGTCGCCGTAAAGCGTCGCCACGACAGCGAAGGCGTCCTTGCCCTGCGAACCGGCCATGAACCACGCGGCGAGGAATGGCGGCATCGTCGTCCCTGCGGGCAGGCGCGGCGCGCGGCCGGCGGCGATGGCTTCCATCGCCTCTCGATCCATGGTGGCACCGGCGAGGCTAACCAGGCCGTAGGCCACGGCCTGGTCGACGCTGGCCTGCGCGCCGACCGCGCCGCGGATCGAGGGCAGCGCGGCGCCCAGCAGTCCGGTCACAGGAGCGCGCGGCCCGTCGAGCGCCGCGGCCGCTGTCCGGATCGGCGCCCAGGCACGCGAGACAATCACCAGATCGTCGCGAACCAGGAAGCGCTGCGCGGCACCGAAGTCGCCCCAGAACGGATCCGCCGGCTCGCGGTCCTTGAAACTCATTTCGTTGTCACTGCCTCTGGCGTAGACGGCGTCGGCGCCTAAGGTCGCGCGCTCGAAGCCGCGCTTCGCAAGGGACTGCGCCAATCGGCCCACATGCTGGCGATCTATCCGGACATAGGCAACGTTGTCCGGCGGATTGCCGACGATCGTGTGCTCCAGCATCGCCGCGACGTCGATGCCGAACAGCTCGCGGAACCTGTCGGGCTCGCGGAAAGCGCCGGCAAGGCCGCCCACATCGACCGTGGCTTTTGTCCCGCCGGTATCGCGCGGATCAAACACCGCCGGAACCCTGACGTGGCTGAGCAATGCGCCGGGTTGTGCGAGATCGAAGCCGGGGGCGATCCGCATGAAGCGTTCGAGCGCGTCGAACCCCATCGCCGGAAGAGGCGCCAAGCCGACAAGCACGGCCACAACCTGGACCATCCGTGTTATCGAGAACGGCACCGCTTCCCACTCCAACGCCTTGGGGTGCGATCTTGCCGCGCCAACGCGGGCGAGTCGATGGTTGTCCGCGTCAGTTGCCCTTGGGCACCCAGGGCAGGCGGCCGAACTCGATACCCTCGTCGGCCAACGCCGCGGCCTCCTCGTCGGAGGTCTCGCCGTAGATGCCGCGCTTGTCGGTCTCGCCGTAATGGATCTTGCGCGCCTCCTCGGCGAACTTGTCGCCGACATAGTCGCAGTTCTTCTCGACCTGCCCGCGCAGCTCCAGCAGGACCTTGCGCAGCTCCGGCGGCATGTTCGGCGGAATGGTGGCGACCGGTTGAGCGGGCGCCTCGGCTGCCACTGGCGGAGCGTCCTCGGCCGGGCGGCGGGAGTGGGCCGGTTCCGCCTTGCGGTTGCCCTTGGCCGTCACGTTGGGCGCGACCAGTGCGCGCTCGATCTTGGAATCGCCACAGGTCGGGCATTCCAGCAACCGACGCTTTTCCTGCTTCTCGTAGGTGGCGCTGTCGCGGAACCAGCTGTCGAACCGGTGGTCTTTCGAGCAGCGCAGCGTGTACTTGATCATTCCCAACCACAGCCTTGGCACTCTGGGCGCCGGAGTGCCAATAGATGTGGGGCAAGGCGGCCCGTTTGACAAGGCGGTTACGATGACCCCCTCCCCCTGGATCGCCCGCTGGGCGCCGCTGATCGCACCGGGCGCCGCCATCCTCGACGTCGCGGCCGGCGGCGGTCGGCATACGCGCTTCTTTCGCGGACGCGGCCATCGGGTAACGGCGGTGGATCGGGACGTTTCCGGCCTGGCCGATCTGGCGACCGATCCCGAGGTAGTGGTCATGGCCGCCGATCTCGAGAACGGCTCGCCCTGGCCGTTGCCCGGCCAGCGCTTCGGCGCCGTGGTCGTGACTAATACCAACCGACAGAAGTAGTCAGATGTGAGCCCACAGTCGATCCGTGATGGA
>CAYTFW010000203.1:0-8976 GCA_964437145.1 uncultured Rhizobiaceae bacterium | reverse complement strand
GTCGACGAGCTCGAGCTGTCGGTGCGTTCGGCCAACTGCCTGAAGAACGACAACATCATCTACATCGGCGACCTCGTGCAGAAGACCGAGGCCGAGATGCTGCGCACGCCGAACTTCGGCCGCAAATCGCTCAACGAGATCAAGGAAGTCCTCGCCCAGATGGGTCTGCATCTCGGCATGGAGATCCCCAACTGGCCGCCGGAGAACATCGAGGAGCTCGCCAAACGTCTCGAGGAGCCGTACTGAGCCATTGGTGTACCGGGGCCACGAGGCCCCCAACGCGGCCGCGAATCGCAGACGGCCGTCGATAAACACAACATTGGAGACCGACGATGCGACATGGAATGAACGGACGGAAGTTCAGCAGGAACTCGTCCCAGCGCAAGGCGCTGTTCAAGGGCCTCTCGCTCGCGCTGATCAAGCACGAGCAGATCCGCACCACGCTGCCCAAGGCCAAGGACATCCGCCCGATCGTCGAGCGGCTGGTGACCCTGGGCAAGCGCGGCGACCTGCACGCGCGGCGCCAGGCGCTGGCGCAGCTCGGCGACGAGGCGATCGTGCACAAGCTCTTCTCGACCATCGCGGAGCGCTACAAGAACCGCGCCGGCGGCTACACCCGCGTGCTGAAGGCCGGCTTCCGCTACGGCGACGCCGCGCCGATGGCGCTGATCGAGTTCGTCGACCGCGATGTCGAGGCCAAGGGCCAGGACAGCGGCCCGTCGGCCGAGAATAAGGACGAGGACGCCCAGGCCGCCGCGTAACGGCGTGTGGCCGGCACGGAGATCGGGAGAGGCGGCCATAGTGCCGCCTCTTTCCTTTTCTACGCGAGCGTCCCGAGGTCTAGACTGTGTCCATGGGAGCGAGCGTCACATGAACGCGAGGATCGCCGCCTTGTCCGCGGCCCTGTTCGCATGCCTGCTGGCGGCGGCGCCGGTGACGGCGCAGCAGACGCCCAGTACGCGCGACCAGATGCAAATGTCCTTCGCGCCTCTGGTCAAGCGCGTCTCGCCGGCGGTGGTGAACATCTACGCCCGCACCCGGGTGCGGCAGGAGGTCCCGCCCTTCCTGCGCTTCTTCGGTGACGATTTCCTGCGCCAGCTGCCCAAGGAGCGGGTCGCGAACTCCCTCGGCTCCGGCGTCATCGTGCGCCAGAGCGGCCTGATCGTGACCAACAACCACGTCGTGCGCGGCGCCACCGAGATCAACGTCGTGCTCGCCGATCGGCGCGAGTTCGCCGCCACGGTGCTGGCGACAGACGAGCGCTACGACCTCGCCATCCTCAAGCTCGACGGCGAGCCCGGCGCCATGCCCTATCTCGAGCTGCGCGATTCCGACACGCTGGAGGTCGGCGACCTGGTGCTGGCGATCGGCAACCCGTTCGGCCTGAACCAGACCGTCACATCGGGCATCATCTCGGCGCTGGCGCGCAGCGGCAGCGGCGTCACCGAGAACGGCTTCTTCATCCAGACCGACGCGGCGATCAACCCAGGCAATTCCGGTGGCGCACTGGTGTCGATGGACGGCCGGCTGATCGGCATCAACACCGCGATCTTCTCGCGCGGTGGCGGCTCGATCGGCATCGGCTTCGCCACGCCCTCGAACATCGTCGCGCGCATGATCGAGGCCGGCGAGAAGGGCGGGCGCATGGTGCGCTCCTGGATCGGCGCCAGCGTGCAGCGCGTCAGCGCCGACATCGCCACCTCGCTGAACCTGCCCAGGCCGCAGGGCGTGATCCTGCGCGCGGTGGCGCCCGACGGGCCGGCGGCCCGGGCCGGGCTGCGTGTCGGCGACGTGCTGCTGAGCATCAACGAGCAGGCGGTCGACGACGAGGCGGCGCTGCGCTTCCGGCTGGCCACGTCGCCGATCAACAGCACCGCCAACGTCCGCGTACTGAGCCGCGGCGAGGAGCGCCTGGTGCAGGTCAGGCTGACCGCGCCGCCGGAGAACCCGGCGCGCGACCGCGCGCAGCTCGCCGGCCGCAATCCGCTGGCCGGCGTCACCGTGATGAACATGTCGCCGGCGGTGGCCGACGAGCTGGGCGTCGACGCCTGGACCCAGGGCGTCGTGGTGGCCGAGATCGCCCAGGGCGCGCCGATCGCGCGCGTCATGCTGCCCGGTGACTACATCATCTCGATCAACGGCCAGCCCATCGACTCGGTCGCCGCCTTGCGCTCGGCGCTGGGCGAGGAGAAGCCGGGCTGGTCGGTCACGGTGCGCCGCAAGGGCGAGGAACGCACCTTCACCTTCCGCGGCTGAGGGCGAAGCCGGTGGCGGCGAGGAAGGGACGCGCCGAGCCACCGGGCGATTCGCTGTTCACCGGGCTGGCGCCCGCGCCACTGCCCGACCGCCTGCGTCCGCGCGGCATCGAGGACGTTGTCGGCCAGGACCATGTGCTGGCGCCGACGGCGCCGCTGGGCCGCATGCTGCAGAGCGGCCGGCTGGGCTCGCTGATCCTCTGGGGACCGCCGGGCTGCGGCAAGACCACCATCGCGCGCCTGCTGGCCGACCGCGTCGACCTGCATTTCGAGCCGCTGTCGGCGGTGTTCTCCGGCGTCGCCGATCTGCGCAAGGTGTTCGAGGCGGCGCGTAACAGGCGCGCGGCGGGGCAGGGCACGCTGCTCTTCGTCGACGAGATCCACCGCTTCAACCGCGCCCAGCAGGATGGCTTCCTGCCCTATGTCGAGGACGGCACCGTGACGCTGGTCGGCGCCACGACCGAGAACCCGTCCTTCGAGCTCAACGCCGCGCTCTTGTCGCGCTGCCAGGTGCTGGTGCTGCGCCGTCTCGACGACGCGGCGCTGCGCCTGCTGATCGCCCGCGCCGAGCGGGCGATGGGCCGGACGCTGCCGCTCGACGAGGCCGGCCGCGACGCGCTGTGCGCCATGGCCGACGGCGACGGCCGCTACCTGCTGGGCATGGCCGAGCAGCTTTTCGAGCTGAAGGACCAGACGCCGCTCGACGCGCCGGGGCTGGCGGCGCTGATGCAGAAGCGCGCGCCGATCTACGACAAGGCGCAGGAGAGCCACTACAACCTGATTAGCGCGCTGCACAAATCGCTGCGCGGATCGGATGTCGACGCGGCGCTCTACTGGTTCGCGCGCATGCTGCAGGGCGGTGAGGATCCGCTCTACGTTGTGCGCCGCCTCGTGCGCTTCGCCTCGGAGGATATCGGCATGGCCGATCCGCAGGCCCTGCCGCAGACCCTGGCGGCCTGGGACGCCTATGAGCGGCTGGGCTCGCCCGAGGGCGAGCTGATGATCGCCCAGGCGGTGATTTATCTCGCCACCGCGCCCAAATCGAACGCCGCCTATGTCGCCCAAGGCGAGGCCAATCGCGCGGCCAAGGAAACCGGCTCACTGATGCCGCCGATGCACATCCTCAACGCGCCGACCCGACTGATGAAGGAGATCGGCTACGGCAAGGGCTACGATTACGACCACGACGCGCCCGACGCCTTCTCCGGCCAGAACTACTTTCCCGACGGCATGGCGCGCCGGCAGTTCTACCGCCCCGTCGAGCGCGGCTTCGAACGCGATATCCTCAAGCGGATCGAGTACTGGGCGCGCCTGCGCACCCTGCGCGGTCCGTCATCCTGAACGTTCTTCCTGGGAGCGCCTGCGCTTCCAAAACTACGACGAACGCCGCTCCAGCGTGCGCGCGCGTTTCATCGCGGCGGACACCTTGCGGTCGCGGCCGTAGACGTCGTCGCGGAACTGGACCTTGCCGGCCTCGTCGGCGAACACGGTCTGGTAGGTGACGTGGATGGCGATCGGCTGGCCAAAGCCGAAGCTTGCCTGCTGGCCGGCGTTGGCCACGCCGGCGACACGCGCCTTCATCGCGCTGCTCTTGAACGCCGCCTCGACGAAGTCGAAGGGGTTCTGCAGCCTGATGCAGCCATGGCTGAAATTGCGGCTGCCCTCGCCGAACAGGAAGCGCGACGAGGTGTCGTGCATGTAGATGCCGTACTTGTTCTGGAAGCCGAAGAAGATGTAGCCCAGGGCGTTGCCGGCGCCCGGCTCCTGGCGGATGCGGTAGGGGAAGGCCTTCGGGTTGACCGAGCTCCAGTCGACCGAGGCCGGGTCGAGCTCGGTGTCGCTCGACCAGTCGGCGAAGATCCTCATGTTCGATTTCTGCAGCGCGTGCGGATCGCGCCGCAGGATCGGCAGGTACTCCTCGCCGGCGATCGAGCTGGGTACCGTCCAATAGGGATTGGTCTGGAAGGTCACCAGGGTGCTGCTGATCTCGGGCGTCTGATCCTTGGGCGTGCCGACGATGACCTTGCTGCGATACGCCACCTTGCCTTCGTCGAAGAAGTACATCGAGTAGTCGGCGGCGTTGATCATCACGAAGCGATCGCCCGGAATCTCCGGCGCCCAGCGGCGGCGGTCGAGATTGGCAACGACCTGCTGCACACGCTCCTCGATCGGGATGTTCAGGGAAAAGACGGTCTTGCCGCCGATGACGCCGTCGACGCTGAGGTTGTGCTGCTCCTGATAGCGCTTCACGGCGGCGACCAGCTGATCGTCGTAGAAGTTCGCCCCCTGCGGGCCGGGTGCTGGCACATCAGGCTCGGTCTCGGCCAGGCGCGTGCGGATGACGGCGATGCGCTCGTCGACGGCGCCGGGCTTGAGCAGGCCGGTCACCGGCGGGACCGTCGTGTAGCGCACGGTCCGGGCCTTCTCGCGCCATTCCACCAGCGCCTTCTTCAGCGCCGGGTACTGCACGCCCTGGGGCATCAAGGTCTCGAAGAAGGCCTTGGGATCGGCATGCGCCGCGCCGTCGCGCAGCAGGGCGGCGTGGTCAGGCTTGCGCTGGACCGGCGACATGTCCTTGTCGATGGCGTTGGCGTTGACCCGGCCGGTCGACAGATCGGCGGCGGCCAGGACCAAGCCGCGCGTGAGCAGGAAGTCGCCGCGGGCATGGTCCGCCGCGGTCTGCGAATCGAGCAGCTTCTCGGCGGTCGAGACGTCGTAGTCCTCGGGTTCGAGGCCATCGGCGGTCAGGCCGCGCAGGGCGGCCAGCAGGGCGGTCGCCTTGTCGGTGCGGCGGCCGTCCTTGTGCCACAACGGCTCGAAGGAGCGGTCCTGATAGTGCTTTTCGATCGCCGCGTGGATGGGGGCGGCGAAATCGGTGGATGCTTGGACGGCCTGTCTGACCCGCTCGCGCAGGGCTGAGGACACCGCGTCGCTCTGCGCGGCCGCCGAGGCGGCCAGGATGACAACGAAACCGGTGGCTGCGACACCCAGTTGCACGAGGGATGCAACATGAGCCGCTACACCAGAGAAAAGCCTCAAGGTACTTACTCCCCCTTGTCTTGTCGGAGTTTTATATGTGAATGCGCCGGCGTCTGCAAAGGCGCGCAGTGTCACTGCCCAAAGTTTGTGGCGAGGAACGACAGCAGATCGCCAGTGGCACGATCTCTCAGCGCCACCGACCCGCCGCCGGCATGGGCTCCGACATCGAGCAGACCGTTGTCGCGCACCCAGAGCCGGTATTCCGCCTCGCTCATCGCCCGGCCCGCCGCCGCCACGAAGTGTCGGCCATCGTCCTCGATCAGGTTGGCGCAGCGCGAGAAGTTCTGGGCATTGGCGATGGCGTAGACCGGCCCGATCGACTCCCAGCCATGGTGTGCCGTGTAGACCTTGACCCGGATATGCGCATTGCCGGTGGCGCGCATACGCTCGGCGTAGTCGACGGCGAAGCGGGCCGGGGTGTAATCGTCGTGCCGTGCCAGCATGAAGAACACCGGTCGGCCGGTGGTCGAGGCATCACGATGCTGCGCGACGCAGCCCGGGCAGATGCCGACATGAAGGTCGAAGACATCGTCGACACCACGCCAGGCCTGTCGCACGGCGATGGCGCTGTTGATCGCCGCGACGCCGCCCTTCGAGACGCCCATGATTCCAATGCGCGCGCCGTCGATCGCCGGATCGTCGCGCAGCAGGCGCAGCGCGGCCACGGCGTCGCACTCCATCTGGAAGGCCGAAACCTGGGACTGGTCGGCCACCGTCGAGCGCACGCCACGCGGCCCGAAGCTGTCGACCACACAGGCGGCGATGCCCGCCGCCGCCAGGCGCTGGGCGTAGTAAATCTCGCGATGACGCTGCACGCCGGCGCTGCTGCTCAGAATCACCATCGCCGGCGCAGGCCGGCTGGCGCCGTCGGGGCGGTACAGCCGCGCGGTGATACGCGCCGGCGGCGGCGCCAGCGGCGCGGCCGGGGTCAGCGTCTCGAAGGTCAGCCGCTCGATGTCGGCGGCCAGCGCGATGTCACCCATCGGCCGACGATAGCCGCCGGGCGCCGTCCGTGCGATATCCTCGCGCCATGAGCGACACACGCGCAGCAGGTGTGCGGCAGGTCACTGTCGAGGCCGACGACGCCGATATCCGCCTTGACCGCTGGTTCCGCCGGCATCATCCCGACCTGACCCACGGCCGCCTGGAGCAGATGCTGCGCGGCGGGCAGATCCGCGTCGATGGCAAGCGGGCCAAGTCGGGCGACAGGCTGAGCACCGGTCAGGTGATCCGTGTGCCGCCGATGAAGGCCGTGGTGACGCAGAAGAAGGTCCGGGCCGAGGCCGCGTCCAGCGCCTTGGCCGAGGACCTCAAGGCGTGCATCGTGCATCGTGACCCGCTGGTCCTGGCGCTGAACAAGCCGCCCGGCCTGGCGGTGCAGGGCGGCAGCCGAACCTCGGTGCATGTCGATGGCCTGCTCGATGCGCTCCAGTTCGAGGCCAAGGAGCGGCCGCGCCTGGTGCATCGTCTCGACCGCGATACGAGCGGCCTGCTGGTGCTGGGCCGCACCGCGGGGGCGGCGGCGAAGCTGGCGGAGTCGTTCCGTCGCCGCGATACGATGAAGCTCTACTGGGCGATCCTGGTCGGCGTGCCCAAGGCGGAGAAAAGCCGCATCGACCTGCCGCTGGCCAAGACCGCCGTGGGCCGCCACGGCCGCGAGGCGATGGCGGTCGACCACGAGGAGGGCGACGACGCCGTCACCGACTACGTGGTTGCGGACACGGTGGGCAAGCATGTCGCGTTGGTGGTGCTGCGGCCGCTGACGGGACGCACGCATCAACTGCGCGCCCATTGCGCGGCGCTGGGCACGCCGATCCTGGGTGACACAAAGTACGGCGCGCGGCTGGGCGGAGAGGGGCTGCCCGAGGAGGCGGAAGCCGGCTTGCACCTGCACGCCGCCCGCCTCGTCATGCCGCATCCCGGGGGTGGCCGGCTCGACCTGTTTGCCGAACCACCGCCGCATTTTCGGAGTACAATGAAGATCTACGGGTTCTCGCCGCCACGCGACGTGACGGTCGGCAGTACCCGCTAACCAAGACAAGCGCCGCCAGCCCCCGGCAGGCGCATTCGGCGAACGATGGGACGTCTTAGACGCTGGCTGATCATCGCGGGCGCGGTCCTCCTGGTGGCGCTGCTGACGCCGGCTGGCCTGTATGTCTGGGCCAGCACGCGCGACCTTAGCCGGTACCAGAACCAGATCGTCGACCAGGTGCGTCGTGCGACCGGGCGCGAGCTGGCAATCAGGGGTCAGCTCAGGATCAACTTCACCTTCTCGCCCTCGGCGGTGGCCGAGAACGTGACCCTGTCGAACATGGAGGGCGGCACGCGCCCCGAGATGGCGCGCGTCAGCCGGCTCGTTCTCCACCTCGATCCGATCTCGCTGCTGCTGGGTGAGATGCGTATCGGCCGCGTCGAGCTGGTGGGCGCCGACATCCTGGTCGAGCGCGACGCCAACGGCCGCTCGAACCTCGAGATGGTGCCGCCAGTCGAGGGCTCCGGCCCGCATCCCAGCGAGCGGCGCTCGCTGCGCGTGCGTACCATCCCGACCCTGCCGTGGATCAACCGCATCGAGGCGCGCAATTCCACGCTGACGCTGCGCGAGACGTCGGACCGCCAGACCCTGGTGGTCGCCATCGAGCGATTCCTGGGCACGGCCTCGGCGCCGAACTCGCCCTTCACCATCGACTTCGCCGGCAAGGTCAACGGCAGCGAGCCGATCGTGCTCGCCGGCCGCGCCGGCACCTTCGATGGCTGGATGCGTGGCCTGCCTGGCGAATTGAAGCTCGACGGCAAGTTCGGCGCCGGCACCGTGTCCATCAACGGGTCCGCGACCAGCAAGGCGGTGAATGTCGGCGGCTCGATCGAGGCCCGCTCGATGGCGGCGTTGGCGCCGCTGCTGGGATTTCCGTTCCCGGAGACCGCGCCGGTCGCGATCACGTTCAAGCTGTCCAACCCGCGCGCCGTCACCAAAGTCGAGATCGCCGAGCTGCGCATCGGCTCCAGTGTCGCCAAAGGCGACCTCACCTTGCGGCAGGATCGGCAGAACCGGCCGGTCTTGGTGCTCAACCTGACCGCCGACAAGGTGGAACTGGCCGATCTGCGCGCGCGAGCGCCGCAGCCGCCGATCGCCCCACCTGGCGTCAGCCCCATCGTGCCGCCGGGGACGACCGTTCCGGCGCCCCCATCGCCCGATCAGCGGGTGATTCCGGCCGATCCATATCCCCTCGACATGATCCGGCGCTGGAACGCGTCGGTCAGTGTCAAGGTCGCCGAGCTTGGCGGCATGTCGGTGAAGGTCCAGGACCTCTCGATCGCGCTGGCGCTTGGCAACGGCAAGCTCACCTTGCGTCCGGCGGCCACGATCGGCGGCGGCCAGGCCAGCTTCGACCTGCTGATCGACGTGGCGCCGAACAACCCGGTCACCACGATCAACGCCACTTCGTCGCGCGTGCCGCTCAACGAGATTCTGACTCTGCTGGGCTTCGGCACGGGATTCACCGGTCTGCCGGCCGACATCGATCTGCGCCTGCGAGGCACCGGGCGATCGCTGCGCGACGCCATGGGCGTGGCCACGGGCAGCGTCGATTTCGCTGCCTCCTCGGGTGTGATGGCGCACGACGCGC
The DNA here is from genome assembly GCA_964437145.1 of uncultured Rhizobiaceae bacterium. Lineage (GTDB taxonomy): Bacteria > Pseudomonadota > Alphaproteobacteria > Reyranellales > Reyranellaceae > JAFAZJ01. The sequence goes on along the minus strand of CAYTFW010000203.1, from coordinate 59 downwards.
TCCCCGTGTTCGCTGGGCAATGGACGAAGCTGCTGGCCTTCGGCGAGCGCGACAGTGGC
>CAYTFW010000202.1:0-9085 GCA_964437145.1 uncultured Rhizobiaceae bacterium | reverse complement strand
GCCTGCCTCGATGCGCTGATCGGTGGTCGCCGCAACGCGCTGCCGGGGGTCGCCTGAGATGGCCAACGGCAGCGACGGCCGGCCGGTCGCCTATATCAACGCCCGCCTGATCGACCCGTCGGCCGATACCGACCAGCGCGGCGCCGTGCTGATCGGCGACGGCAAGATCCTCGATTACGGCGCCAACCTGTTCTCCGGCGGCGCGCCCTACGGCATCGCCACGGTCGATTGCCAAGGCCATTGCCTGGCGCCGGGCATCGTCGATCTGCGCGTGCATACCGGCGAGCCGGGCGAGGAGCACAAGGAGACCTTCGACACCGCCGGCCGCGCCGCGGCGGCGGGCGGCGTCACCTCGATGTGCATCCTGCCCGACACCGAGCCGCCCTTCGACGACGCCTCGCTGATCGAGTTCGTGGCGCGGCGTGCGCGCCAGGTGCAGCGCACCAAGATGTACGCCTATGGCGCGCTGACCTTGGGCCTGAAGGGCGAGCAGCTCGCCGAGATCGGCCTGATCTCGGAAGCCGGCGCGGTGGCGTTCACCGATGGCGACAGGGCGATCGCCAATGCTCAGTTGATGCGCCGGGCGCTGTACTACGCCAAGACGTTCGATGTGCTGATCGTGCAGACGCCGCAGGAGCCATCGCTGTCGACCGGCGCGATGAACAGCGGTGAAATTGCGACGCGGCTGGGCCTGGGCTCCAGCCACAGGCTGGCCGAGGCGATCCAGCTCGAACGCGACATGCGCCTGGTCGAGATGACCGGCGGCCGCTACCACGCCAGCAAGATCTCGACCGCCGAAGGCGTCGACATCGTCCGCCGTGCCAAGGCGCGCGGGCTGAAGGTGACCTGCGATACCGCCCCGCACTATTTCGCGCTCAACGAGATCGCGGTCGGCGACTACCGCACCTTCGCCAAGGTCGTGCCACCGCTGCGCGCCGAGTCCGACCGCCTGGCCGTGGTCGAGGGCGTGCGCGACGGCACCATCGACTGCATCGTCTCGGATCACCGGCCGCAGGACGTCGAGAGCAAGCGCGTGCCCTTCGCGCTGGCCGAGCCCGGCGTCGTCGGCCTGGAAACCTTGCTGCCGATCGCGCTCGAGCTCTATCACAACGGCCAGATGACACTGCCGCGCATCTGGCAGAGGCTGACCACGACGCCGTCGAAGTTATTCAAGCTGCCCGGCGGACGGCTGGAGAAAGGTGCGCCGGCCGATCTCGTGCTGTTCGATCCCGACATCGCCTGGGTGATCGACCCCGACAAATTCGAGAGCAAGACCGGCAATACCGCTTTTGACGAACGCCCGACGCAGGGTCGTGCCCTGATGACCGTGCTCGATGGCCGCGTGATCTACCGCGACAACAGCTTGTGGCCCGAAACCGCCGCGGCGTGATCACAATTCCGCCGCACGGCATGTTAATCTTGTGCTCGCGCCCGACCAGGCCTTTCAAGGACCCGCATGGCCCGTATTTTCCTTCCCGCCGCGACCGCTCTTGTCGTTGTCAGCATCGCCGGTAGCGCCTTCGCCCAACGCGGCGCCGACCGCTCGAGCGAGCTGCTCGACGCACTGGCGCGGCGCTTGAAGATCTGCTCGGAGATGACCGACAACGGTCAGCGGCTCGCCTGCTACGACCGCATCGAGACCGATGCCGCAGGCGGCGCGGCGGCCGCGCCGCCAGTCGCCGCACCGCCGCCGATCGCGGCGGCACCGCGTCCTGTGGGCGCGCCTCCCGGCGCAGGCCCGGTCTCCTCGCAGCCATTGCCACCGCCGCCCGGCACTGGCCAGCCCCAGCCTGGCGAAGCACGGCCGCTGACGCCGCCTCCCGCCGCCCAGCCGCAGGTGTTCCGCGATCCGGCGACCGGCCGCGTCTACGAGCCGGGAAAGGTCGGCCAGCCCGACGACAAGCCGGTACCACCGGAAGATCGCGCCTTCGATCCGCGCGCCCAGGGTCGCGGGGCGCCGTCGGGCAGCGGGCCGGCCGCGCAGCGCGCGATCGAGGCGCGGACGCGCGTCATCGGCACGGTGCCCAAGGTCTCCGGCCCGGGCTCGAATGTTCCGCTGGTGGCGCTGGAGATCCCGTCTCTGCAGATCGGTCCACAGGGACGCTGGGTTCTGCAGATGAACCTCGCCAACAATTCGGGCCAGCCTTTCGACGCCTCGGTGGCCTGCAGCTTCCGCAACGGCGATCGTACCGTCGACGAGGTGCTGGTTACCCTGCGCGGCGTGCGCGGCGGCGACAAGGTCACCACCGAGGTGACCGGCCCTGCCGCCCAGGTCTACGTCGACAACGCGCCCTGCATCGTGCGCTCGCCGCGGTAGTTTTTTTGGGACCGCCGGCGGTCCCAAGAAGATTCTACCGCCCGGCGCGCAGCGCCTTGACGAAATCGGAGAGGCCGATCTGGCGGTGACGCTTCAGGCGCTCCGCCTGAAGGATGGCGCGCAGCTCCACCAGGCTGCTGGTGATCTCGCGATTGACGATGACGTAGTCGTATTCGGCCCAATGGCTCATCTCGTCGGCCGCCTTGGACATGCGCCGCGCCACGATCTCGGCCGAGTCCTGCGCGCGCGTCACCAGGCGGCGTTCCAGCTCCTGCGTCGAGGGCGGCAGGATGAAGACGCTGACCAGGTCCTCGCGGGCGCGCTCGACCAGCTGCTGCGTACCCTGCCAGTCGATGTCGAACAGCATGTCGCGGCCGGCTGACAGCGAGGCCTCCACCGGCGCGCGCGGCGTGCCGTAGTAATTGTCGAAGACCTGCGCCCATTCCAGCAGCTCTTCGCGCTCGACCATGCCGCGGAAGCGGGCGCTGTCGATGAAATGATAGTCGACGCCGTCGCGCTCGCCGGGCCGCTTGGGCCTGGTCGTCGCCGAGATCGACAGCTCGATGCCGCCATCGTGCTCCAGCAGCAGGCGTGAGAGCGTGGTCTTGCCGGCGCCCGACGGCGAGGACAGCACCAGCATCAGGCCACGGCGCACGATGGGCGCGCCGTCATTCGACATTCTGCACCTGCTCGCGCATCTGCTCGATGGCGCTCTTGAGCTCGATGCCGATGCGCGTGAGCTCGATATCGGCTGACTTCGAGCACAGCGTATTGGCCTCGCGATTGAACTCCTGGCAGAGGAAATCGAACTTGCGCCCCACCGGCTGGTTGCGCCCGCCGCCGGCCAGCAGATCGCGGGCCTGCGCGATATGCGCCGACAGCCGATCGAGTTCCTCCCGTACGTCGGCTTTTCCGACCAGCAGCGCCACTTCCTGCGCCAGCCGTTCCTCGCTCAGAGCCGGCGCGCGGGCCAGCACGTCTGCGAGTTGCGTCTCGAACCGTGTGCGCACCACCTCCGCCTGGGCGCCGGCGCGGCCCGCCGCCCGCTCGCACAGGTTGGTCACCTCATCGATCCGCTGCTTGAGGATCACGTCGAGACGCGCGCCCTCCTCCGCCCGCGACTTCGACAGGCCATCCAGCGCGCGCTTCAGCGACACCATGATGGCCGCGTCGCGTCGCGTCAGCTCCTCCTCGCTCGGAGCGGCCGGCTGGTCGTCCTCCAGCACGCCACGCACGCGCAGCAGCCCGTCGGCGGTGGGCGCGGCGATCTCGCCCTGCGTCCTGAGCTCGCCGATCACGCCCAGCAGCTCGCGCACAAGCTCACGATTGACGCGCGGCGGCTGGCTGGTGCGGCGCTCGGTGACGGTGAGCGAGATCGAGACATTGCCGCGCTTCACCGCCTCGCCGACGGCGGCGCGCGCTTGATGATCGAGGCGCTCGTAGCCGGGCGGCACGCGCGTGCGTGCTTCCAGGGTGCGGCCGTTGACGCTGCGCGCCTCCCAGGCCCACGACAATGGTCCGTCGCTGCCCTCCGCCCGCGCATAGCCCGTCATGCTGTGTATCGGCAAACCCTGTTCTCCCCCATCGACCTGTCATCCCGAGCGTAGCGAGGGATCTTTGCATCTTCGGAAAGATCCCTCGCTACGCTCGGGATGACGGAGGTGATCAATCTCATGCGGATTGCACGCTAGCGCACGCGAGTCCAGATCTGCGTCTTGCCGAGGATCGGCGCGCCGACATAGCCGCGCAGCCGCAGCGTGCCATCGGCCTGCAGCGACAGATTGGCCCTGTATGTCTTGCCGTCCTCGGCGCTGTAGATCGCGCCCTCCTCGAAGCTGTTGGCCGTCGAGGCCGGCTTGAAACCGTACAGGAACACCATCTGCAGCACCTTGCGGGTGCGCAGGTTGGCGTCTGGGTTGCGGTGGTCGACAGCGTCCTCGGGCTTCACCGGCTTGCCATCGGCGCCCTTGGGGTCGAGCAGGCGCACGATGCGGCCGCAGACCGGGCCGTTCGTCGCATCCGGGCACTTGTAGATCTCGACATGCGCCGCCTTCGACTCGGTGAGCCAGACGCCGTGGATATCGGCGGCGAACGCCGGCGACGCCAGCAGCGCGCCGGCCAGAAAGGCCGGCGCCAGACACCGCACGCCGCGCATCAGTAGGTGCCTGGATACTGACCACCATCCATCAGGACGTTCTGGCCCGTCATGTAGCCGGCGTGCACGCTGCACAGGAAGGCGCACATTGCGCCGAACTCGTCGGCGGTGCCGAAACGTCCCGCCGGATGCGCCGCGGCGGCCTGGTCGCGCTCCTGCTCGAAGCTGCGATTGTTCATGCGCGCGCGCGCCGCCATGGTGCCGCGCAGACGGTCGGTGTCGAACGGACCCGGCAGCAGGCCGTTGATGGTGACACCGTGCTTCACGGTCTTGCGCGCGATGCCGGCGACGAAGCCGGTCAAGCCGCTGCGCGCGCCGTTGCTCAGGCCCAGCACGTCGATCGGCGCCTTCACCGAGCTCGAGGTGATGTTCACGATGCGGCCGAAGCCGCGCTTCATCATGCCGTCGACCGTCGCCTTGATGAACTCGATCGGGGTCAGCATGTTGGCGTCGATCGCCTTGATCCAGTGATCGCGGGTCCATTCCCGGAAATCGCCCGGCGGCGGGCCGCCGGCGTTGTTGATCACGATATCCGGCTCCGGGCAGGCCTTGAGCACGGCGGCGCGGCCCTCGGGCGTGGTGACGTCGATCGCCACCGTGGTGACCTTCACGCCGGTCGCCTTGCGAATCTCCTCCGCCGTCGCCTCCAGCTCGCTCGCCGTGCGCGCGTTGATCACCAGGTCGACGCCCTCGCGCGCTAGATGCATGGCGCAGCCCTTGCCCAGCCCTTTGCTGGCGGCGCAGACGATGGCCTTGCGGCCCTTGATTCCGAGATCCATGAACTCCTCCCAGGTTGCGGCGGCGAGCCTAGCCTATCCGTCGTCGTCCGCGAACAGTTCCGACAGCAGCTTGACCGAGACCGGCCGCTTTTGCGCCAGCGCCTGGTGATCGGCGGCGTCGACGATCGCGCGCGCCGCGGCGAGCGAACGATCCATGCGCCGGATCAGGTAATCGACCACGTCGGCCGTGATCTGCACCTGTCGATCGCGAAAAAGCTTCACCAGCACGGCGGCGAGCAGCGCGTCGTCGGGCGAGTCGATCTGGGCGACCTGCGCCGTGCGCAGACGCGATGCGAGATCCGGCAGCGCCACCGGCCAGCGCGAGGGCGGCTCGACGGCGGCCATCACCAGCCAGCCGCCGCGCTCGCGCAGCCAGTTGAACAAGTGGAACAGCTGGCGCTCGCGGTCGGCGTCCCCAGCCACGCCCTGGGCGTCGTCGAGCGCGATCGAGGTCGCCGCACCGATAAGGTCGAGCACGGCGGGGAACGCGCCGACCGAAAGGTCGGCCGGCGTCAGCAAACGCGCCTGCGCGCGCTCGGCCCAGATCCGCAGCAAGTGCGTCTTGCCGCTGCCCGCCGGGCCAGCCAATGCCAGAACCGGACCAGGCCAGGCGGGCCAGCGCTCGACCCAGGCCAGGGCGACGGCGTTGGCCTGCGCCGGCAGGAAGTCGTCGCGGCGGTAGGAGGGATCGCCCGACAGATCGAGCGGCAATTGTCGGGTCATGCCGGCGGCTGAGTGCCCGGCTCGCCGCGGTAATACGCGCTCTCCCGATAACGGGCGACGAAGAAGCGCACGACGACGCCGAGCACGGCGGCGACCGGCACCGACAGCAGCAGGCCGACAAAGCCGAACAGCGCGCCGCCGGCGAGCAACGCGAACATCAGCCAGACGGCATGAACGCCGACACGATCGCCGACCAGCTTGGGCGTGAGGATGTTGCCTTCGAGAAACTGGCCGAGGCCGAAGATGGCCAGCACGATTCCCACCTTGATCCAGTCCGGCGGGAACTGCGCCAGCGCCATGCCGATCGCCAGGATGGCGCCGACCCAGCTGCCGATGAAGGGGATGAAGGCGATCACGCCGATGATCAGGCCGATGATCAGGCCGAAATCGAGACCCACGATCATCAGGGCCGCGCTGTAGAAGACCGCCAGCGACAGGCAGACGATCGCCTGGCCGCGAACATAGCCACCGACGGCGCGGTTGGAGTCGCGGGCGATCTGGCGGATCGCGGGCGCCTGGTTGCGCGGCAGCAGCCCGTCGACGATGGCGATCAGGCGCGGCCAGTCGCGCATCAGGTAGAACGCGATCACCGGCGTCAGGAAGACCAGCGCCAGGACGTTCAGTACCGCGAAGCCCTGGCTGAGGATTCTGCCGAGAAACGCGCTGATGAATTTCAGCGCGTCACCGGCCATGCCGGCGGCACCTTCGACGTTGGCCCCGGCGGAGCCGGGCGCCATGCCCAGGCGTTCGCGCACCGGATCGAGCAGCGGCTGGACCCGCTGGTACAGGCGCGCGATGTGCTGCGGCATCTTGGCCGCGAGGCTCTGCGCCTGGTCGACGATCATCGGCACGATCGCCAGCGCCAGGCCGACCATGACCAGCGAGACCAGCACCAACGTCACCAGGGTGGCGAGGGCGCGCGATCGCAGCGGCTTTTGCAGGCGCTCGACCAGCGGGTCGAGGAAGTAGGCGATGGCGATGCCGGCCACGAACGGCAACAGCATGTCGCGCAGCAGCCACAGCGCCAAGACGAACAGCGCGCCGCCGATCAGCCAGAACCTGAGATGCTTGGTCGCGTTCATGCGCCCCCGTCGCCCGGCCTCGAACTGCCCGGACTTGTGTTTTCCCATGCCCCCACATGCCGCCAACCCGTGACCACATAGGCGCCGCCGGACAGCACCGTCGTCACCGCGACGGCATAGATCGCCACGCGCGATATCGTGGCGTCCTGGAAACCGAACGCGAGGCCGGTCAGCACCCAGGCCGCCAACGCGATCTGCGCCACGGTGTTGATCTTGCTGATCATCATCGGCCGCATCGTCAGGCTGTGCGTCACGATGCGCACCAGCAGGGCGCCGCCGACGATCAGCAGGTCGCGGAACACGACCAGCGCCACCAGCCAGACCGGCAGCCAGCCATAGGCCGCGAGCACGACATAGGTTGTGACCAAGAGCGCCTTGTCGGCGATCGGATCGAGATAGGCGCCCAGCACGCTGTTGAGCTTGAAGCGCTTGGCGAGGAAGCCGTCGAGCGCGTCCGAGACGCCGGCTGAGAGGAAGATCCAGAACGCCGCCGCATGCTCGACCGCCACGATCGCCCAGACCATCGCCGGCGCGCAGCCCAGCCGCGCCAGGCTGAGCGCGTTGGGCAGTTGCGCGAAGACGGCGCGCATCACCACGTCAGCGCTCGACGATCACGAATTGGCCGGCCTGCTCGCGCAGCGCCAGATTGAGCTGACCCAGCGACTTCGAAAGCTGCTCGCGGGTGCCGTAATGCTCGAGCCGCACATAGGCCCGCTCGCTCTCCAGCGCGCGCACGTTGACGCGACGGACGATCGGCGAGTGCTGTAGCCGCTTGCGGATCTTGATCCACTCCTCCAGCGCCTTGATCGGCACCACCGCGTCGAGCGCGTTGGCCCAGTCGCGCGACACCATGGCGATCGCCTTGTAGTCCTCCTCGATGCGCGTGCGCTGGCGCACCGCCGCCTCGAGCAGCTTGCCGGCGGCGATGCCGGTGACCTGCGGCTGCTCGAAACGCTCGCCGATCGCGAGCTCATGCACCACCGAGGAGATGGTGTAGGGCCCCTCCGGCTCGCCGGTGGCGATCATCACCAGGACGCGCTTGGCGTTGTAGCGCTCGGCCAGCTTGGCGACCGCCGCCATGTCGCCGACGAAAGCCTGCTCGGGGCTCATCGCGTCCTGGTCGGGCTTGTCGGCCTTGATCAGGGTCATGGGCACGATGCCGTCGATCGTCACGACGCGCGTCCAGGCGTCGCGCCACTCCGTGCGCTCTTCCAGCGGCGATACGCCGGCCTTGGAGCGGACCAACGGCACGACCAGCATAGGCGTCGCCATGCGATCGACGAAGGGAACGCCGGCGCCGCGCAGATAGTTCCTGACCTGGTCGGGCACGAAGGCGACGCGCAGCGACGCGACGTAGCGGCTGGGCGAGGTCCGCTCGTTCTCGAACTCGAATCCGCTCACCATGGTCTCGATCTGCGCCGGCTCCAGCGGCGGCAACTTTTCCACATCCGCCTCGGCGACGAGTCGACGGACCAGAAGCTCCAGCGCCTTCTTCTCGGCGTCGGGCAGTGCCTTGTCGCGCGCCTTGATCAGATCCGGACCGGTGACCTCGATCAGCACGCCGCCCACGGTGAAGATCGGATCGCCGCGCTGCGCCAGCGCCGCCGGCACGGGCAGGACCAACGGCAAGACCAGCGCCAGACCCAGCGCGATGATCAGTCGCGGCACGCGGCGGAGGGTCGGGAGCGGCGCCATTGCAATGCCTCGACGATGGGGTATTTTCGCGCCCGATTTCTAGCATGATCGGGCGCCGCTTGAAGCCGTCTTCCCGCGACCACAACAATCCCCCGCTCACCTACAAGGCCGCCGGCGTGGATATCGACGCGGGCGACGCCCTGGTCGAGCATATCAAACCGCTGGCCAAGTCGACGGACCGGCGCGGCACCATGGGCGGGCTGGGCGGTTTCGGCGCGCTGTTCGACCTCAAGGCCGCCGGGTTCAAGGATCCAATCCTGGTCTCGGGCACCGACGGCGTCGGCACCAAGCTGAAGCTCGCCATCGAGAGCGGCATCCATGACACGGTGGGCAT
>CAYTFW010000201.1:0-9151 GCA_964437145.1 uncultured Rhizobiaceae bacterium | reverse complement strand
CGCACCGCCGTCGTGCGCAACCTGCGACTCCCCCTCACCCCGACCCTCTCCCCGCTCGCGGGGAGAGGGAGGAAGGCCAGGCGATCACTGCAAGGCCTCCAACGATCAGCGCCATGCCCGAGAGCCTGAGCGGGCCGAAACGCTCGTCGAAGGCGATGTACGAGACGATGGCGCTGATCACCGGCACCAGCAGCGCGAGAGGCGTGACGGCGCTAGCCGGGTAGAGGCGCAGCAGCGAGCCCCAGATCAGATAGGCCACCAGGGTCGCCATGACGGCGAGGTAGGCGATCGCCAGCCAGCTCGCCCAGCTCGCCTGCGTGATCGACGTGACGACGGTGGCATAGCCCTCGAGCCACAGCGAGAGCGCCAGCGAGGGCAGCGGCGCCAGCAGGCTGAGCCAGGCGACCATGTTGAGGTCGATCTTGCCCAGGCGCTTGGACAGGATATTGCCGACGGCCCAGCTGGTCGCCGACATCAGCGCAAGGCCGAAGCCGATCACCGTGACCGCGCCGATTCCCGCGCCGCCGACGGAGGCGCCGACCAGCGCCAAGCCCAGCACGGCGACGGCGACGCCAATGGCCTGTTTGCGTGTCGGCCGCTCGCCAATCAGCAGGGCGAAGACGATGGTCAGCGGCGCCTGGGTATGGACGATCACCGCGGCGAGGCCGGGCGGCACGCTCTCGGCCATGGCCGAGAACAAGAACACGAACTGGCCAACATACCAGGTGAAGGCCACGGCCAGCATCAGCGGCCACGAGGCGTTGGCCGGCCGCGCCAGCCACAGCACCGGGATCGCCGCGCCGACGAAGCGCAGCGCCGTCATCAAGAGCGGCGGAAACGAGTCCAGCCCGATGCGGATGGCGGCGAAGTTGAAGCCCCAGACGACCGCGACGAGCAGCGCGCCGGCGATGTGGCGCGGGGGCACGGCGGGGCCCTACTCCTCCGTCGTCGCGCTCAAGCCCAGGAGCGCGCGGCGGCGCAGCCACTGGCTCGGCCGGTAGCGGTCGTCGCCGGTGATCGCCTGGATGCGCTCCAGCACGCGATGCGTCTCCTTCACGCCCATCACGTCGGCCATCGCCAGCGGGCCCTGCGGGTAGTTGAGCCCGAGCGTCATCGCGGTGTCGACATCGGCGGCCGAGGCGATGCCGATCTGCGCCATCTCGCAGCCGAGATTGGCGATCATCGCGCGCATGCGCTGCAGCACGAAGCCCGGGCTGTCCTTGATCGCCGTGGCCTTGGCGCCGGCCGCCGCCAGGGTCGCCGCCACCGTATTACGCGCGGCGACGTCACCGCCGGGCGCCATCATGATCGTCGCGCGCTTGCTGAACGCACCGGTGGGATCGATCGCCACGGTACGCTTGGGATCGAGGCCGCCCGCGACGCAGACCGTGGTGCAGTCGTCACCCAAGGGCGTGACGATGATTGGCGCTTCGCCGTCGTCGTGCGCGGAGACGTCGGCGCCGCCAGCGCGCAGCAGGTCGAGCACCGCCTCGTCGGCATCGGCGTCGGCCACGAGATACTCGGCGACCTTCGCCTCGCTCACGACATCGGCGCCGGGATCGACCTTGTTGCCATCCTTGTAGTCGTACCAGCCGCCGCCGGTCTTGCGGCCAAACCGGCCGGCGTGGAACAGGCCCTCGTGATAGGGGCTGGGCGTCATGCGGCGGTCGTGGAAGAAGCCCTCGTAGATGATCTTGCGCGCCGGAAAGTTCACGTCGATGCCGGTGAGGTCCATCAGCTCGAACGGGCCCATGCGGAAGCCACCGGCGTCGCGCATGATGGCGTCGATCTGCGAGGGCGTAGCGCGGCCTTCCTGGAAGATGCGTAGCCCCTCGGTGCCGATCGCCGTGCCGCCGAGATTGACGAGGAAACCCGGCGTGTCGCCGACGATCACGGGTACACGGGTCTGCCGCTTGCCCAGCGCCACCATCGCCTCGACCACCCAGGGCGCGGTGTCGGCCGAGCGGATCACCTCGACCAGCTTCATCAGCGGCACCGGGTTGAAGTAGTGCATGCCGCACACACGATCACGCTTCTTCAGATTGCGCGCGATCGAGGCGATGCGGATCGACGAGGTATTCGACGCCAGTACCGTACCCTCGTCGACCACCGCCTCGAGCTCGCCGAACAGCTTCTGCTTGACCTCGAGGTTCTCGAACACCGCTTCGATCACCACGTGGCATGGCGCCAGCGCCTGCAGACCCTCGGCGATCTCCAGGCTGCGCTCGGCCCGCTCGCTATCCTCCTGGCTCAGCCGCTGCTTGGCGACCATGCCCTTGAGCTGCTCGACGATGGCGACGCGCGCCTTGGCGGCGCCGCCCTCGGCCGCGTCGTACATCAGGGTGCGGATGCCGCCCTGGGCGCTGACCTGGGCGATGCCGCGGCCCATGGCGCCGGTGCCCACCACGCCGACCACGAGGTCGGGGCGCGAAACGTCGAGGCTCATGGCGGGGGCTCCTGCGGTGGGATGCGCGATCACTGTCATCCCGAGCGCAGCGAGGGATCCAGGGTTATCCCAGATCCCTCGCTGCGCTCGGGATGACAGAGGTGCTTTAACGAACCGCCGTCGACCAAACAAGTCAGCCGAACAAGCCGCGCATGTAGGGCGAGAGGAACACGCCCTCGGGATCGAGCGACCGGCGCGTGGCGTGGAAGGCGTTGAAGCCGGGATAGAGGTTGGCGATGTCCAGCGCGCGCAGCGAATGCCACTTGCCCCAATGCGGCCGGCCGCCATGATTGACGAAGATCGCTTGCGCATCGGTGAAGTATGGCAGCCAATCGCGATCGACGTATTCGTGGATCGAGATCGTCACGCTGGGCCGCCCGTAGTTGGGGCTGAGCAGCAAATTGTCCTCGGCCACGGTGCGGTACTCGACGGCCATGCGCGCGTCGGTGTGCTTCGTCGTCATCAGCGCGTGGATCTCACGGAAGCAGTCGGGCCCTTTCTCCGCCGGCACCGACCACTCGCTCTCGACATGCTTGACTTGGCGCACCGAGGGGAACACCCGATAACTATGGTCGATGCGCTGGCCCTCGACATGCGGCATCGGATCGGGCGGCAGGTTGGTGGGATGCAGCGCCTTGCAGTCGCACAGGCCGGTGTCGGGCTGCCAGAAGAACTCGAAATGCCGGGTCGCGGCGATCAGCATGTCGAGCCGATCCAGCGTCTGCTCGAGCGGCGCCGACCACAGCCGTTCGTGCAGCCGGTAGGCCGGCACGAGCTGCAGGGTGACGCCGAGGATCACCCCCACACTGCCCATCGCGACCGAGCCGGCGCGCAGCAGCGCCGGCGTGTCCTCGTCGATGTCAATGAGATCGCCGCGGCCGTCGATCAGTCGCAGGCCGCGTACCATGGTCGACAGGCTGCCGAGCGACGGCCCGGTGCCGTGCGTGCCGGTCGAGATCGCGCCAGCCAGCGCCTGAACGTCGATGTCGCCCTGGTTGGCCAGCGCCAGGCCTTGTGCCAACAGCGGCTCGCCCAGCGCGGTGATGCGCGTGCCGGCGCCGATCGTGGCGCGGCCGCTCTCGGTGTCGACCGCGCGCACGCTCGACAGCCGGTCGAGCGATATCAGAACGCCGTCATGAGCGCAGAGCGGCGCGTGCGAGTGACCCGCGCCGGCGGCGCGGATCGTCAGCCCCTCGCGGATCGCCGCGCGCACCGTGGCGATCGCGTCCGCCTCGTCGCGCGGCACGACGATCGCCTGGGGCGCGCACTCGACGTTGCCCGCCCAGTTCGTCCAGCGATTGGCCACGTCCTACTGCGGGATAAACGCCGTGACCTCGATCTCGACCTTGGCGCGGCGATCGACCAGGCCGGAGACGTAGAGCAAGGTCGAGGTCGGGAAGTTGCGCCCCAGCGTCTCCTTCCACGCCGCGCCGATACCCGCGCCGGCGGCCTCGTACTCGTCCTGCTTGGTGATGTACCAATTCAGCCGCACGATGTGCTCGGGCCCGCCGCCCGCCTCGCGCACCAGCTTCACGACGCGCTTGAGCGCCGACGCGACCTGGGCGGCGAAATCGTCGTCGTAGTCGCCCGCCTCGTTGGTGCCGGTCTGGCCGGCCAGCACGACCCAACGGCCCGGCTTGTCGAGCACCAACCCGTGCGAGAAGCCGCGCGGCCGCGCCCAGTCGGCTGGCTGTAGTACCTGCATGACGCCCTCTCCTTCGTTGTCGGACATCATCGTGCCCTACCCGAAGCATCCCTGTCATCCCGAGCGCAGCGAGGGATCTCGGAAACGCCTAGATCCCTCGCTGCGCTCGGGATGACAGCACTGCTAATCCTGCACCACGGGCGTCTCGATGACCTGCCCGGGCTTGGGGCAGCCGGCGCTGTTGTCGATGCCGGCGTCGCCGCCGCGCGGCACGGGTAGCGGCACGCCTTCCTGCGGCACGTAGGGCGGCACGGCGGTCAGCGTCCAGGAGACCAGGCGTTTGAGCACCGAGCCCAGCGCCTCGTCGAAGGCCTTCACCACCTCCGGGATCTTGTCGGCCCTGGCCCGCCAGCAGCGCTCGAAGGCGGCGGCGCCGACGATCTGGCGGTCGGGCATGCGCACCAGCCGGCTGACGACGCGGACACGCACGATCGGCGCGCCACCGTGGAAATACTCGGCCTGGAACTCGCGCAGCTCGGTCTGCAGGATGTAGTTCGCCCGCACCGCCACGGGATCGCGGCCGACGCCGACGATACGCTTGGAGTTCTCGAAGGACTCGACGGCGCGGGTCTGCACCATCAGCGGCGCGCGGTCGACCCAAGCGCTTTGCGCGTAGTAGTCCGACGAGGTCGGTGTCATCTGCAGCGCGATGCGGCCGCTATTGATATTGGCCGCCGCCGAAGGCGTCTCGACGATCAGCTGCCAGCGCACCGTCGGCAGGCCGCTGTCGAAGGTGCTCTTGGGCGTGACGGTGAACAGGTTGACCGGATCGTCGACCTTGGTGATCACGCTGCAAGCGCCAAGCAGCGCGACGATCGCCGCGGTGGCGGCGAGCCGTCGCGCGACCCTGGAATCAGGATCGTTCATTTCGGCTGGTATCCCTGCTTGCTGCCGAACAGGTAGTTGGCGGGATCGCGCTCTAGGCGCGTGGAGATGGCGCTGAGGTTCGACGACAAGTTCTTGAGCTCGCGCAAGGTGGCGTTGAGCTCGGCCAGGCCCTGCTCGGTGAACTGGCGCACGGGTCCGCGGTTGTCGGCGACCAGCTTGTTGAGCGAGGCCGTTGTCGCGTTGATGCCATCGACCGCCTCACGCAAGCTGCCCAGCGTGCGGCGCACCTCGCTCGGCGCCTTGCCCGCCAGCGCCTTGCGCGTCGCCTCGTCCTGCGGGCCGATCTCCAGCGCGATCAGGTTGATGGTGTCGGCCGCCTGGGTGAACTTCTCCATGCTGCCGCGCATCTCGGCGATCGCCTTGGGCAGCTCGGCCAGCGTCTTGTCGATATTGCCCTCGTTGCGGGCCACCGCGGCGGTGAGCGTCGAGAGATTCTTCAGGCTCTCGTTGAACGAGGCGACCGCGTCGGCCGAAACCGCCAGGTTCAGTCGATCGATCAGCGCGCCGGCCTTCTGGAGCAGCTCCTGCGCGCTCTGCGTCGTGCTCGACAGTGCCGACGGCATCTGAGAGATCTCGGGGAACGGCTCCTCGTCGAGCTGGCGCTTGGGCAGCGCGGTGTCCGCGCTCACCCGCCCCATAGAGGTGATGATCTGGATGTAGGCGGCACCGGTGATCAGCGGTCGCTCGAACACCGCGCGCGAGGCGTCGTGGATATCGACGCCGCGCTCGATGCCGACAACGACGGAAATGCGTTCGACCATACGCCGGCCGCCCTTGTCGGGGCTCATCGCCCGCTCGGCGTCGCTCAGCTCCGCCGGTAGCCGCACCAGGCCGATCGCGTGCACGCGGCCCACGCGCAGGCCGCGGTAATAGACCGGCGAATCGCGCGTCAGGCCCTGGACATCCTCGTCGAACAGGATGCGGTAATAGGCGAGCTTCTCGTCGCCGCCGGCGCGCAGCTTCCAGGTGACGAAACCGACCACCGCCAGGACGAAGACCAGGACCGTGGCGCCGATCGCGACGTAGGGTGAGCGATGTTCCATTAGGTTCCCCTGCGCCGCCCGCCGTCGCCGCCAATCCCGGCTGCACGCGCCCGCGGCCCGTGGAAATAGTCCCGCACCCAGGGATGGTCGTAAGCCACCAGCTCCTCCATCGTACCGACCACGACGCGCTTGTCGAGCAGGACCGCGACCCGATCGCAAATCGCGTGCAGCGTGTCGAGGTCGTGGGTAACCATCAGCACCGTCAGGCCAAGGCTGCGCTGAAGCTGGCGGATCAAATCGTCGAAGGCCGAAGCGCCGATCGGATCGAGACCGGCGGTCGGCTCGTCGAGGAACAGCAATTCGGGGTCGAGCGCCAGGGCGCGCGCCAGGCCGACGCGCTTCTTCATGCCGCCCGACAGCTCGGCGGGCTTCTTGCCCGCGGTGTCCGGCGGCAGCCCGACCATGGCGATCTTCAGGGCCGCCAGCTCCTCGAGCTTCGCCTCGGGCAGGCGCGCGCGCTCACGCAGCGGCAACTCGATGTTCTCGGCCGTCGTCAGGGAGGAGAACAACGCCCCTTCCTGGAAGAGCACACCCCAGCGGGTCTGCAGTCTCCCCAGCTCCGCCTCCCCGAGCGACGCCGGATCCTGGCCGAGGATCTCGATGCGGCCCTCCTTGGCCTTGTGCAAGCCGATAATCGTGCGCAGCAACACCGACTTGCCGGAGCCGGAGCCGCCAACGAGGCCGACAATCTCGCCGCGAAACACGTCGAAATCGAGGTCGCGATGGATATTGGTGGTGCCGAACTTGTTGCGAACGCCGCGCAGGCTGATGACCCGATCGCGACCATCGCGATGATCCGTGATCTGCCCCCCTTCGGCCAAAGGCGGCTTGGGCGACGGCGCTCTCGACGCCTGGGCCGCCATGCTCACAGGCCCACCGAGAGGAAGAAGATCGAGAACAGCGCGTCGAGCACGATGACGAAGAAGATCGCCTCGACCACCGCCATGGTCGTCTGGCGCCCGACGCTCTCGGCATCGCCCTTGACCTGCAGGCCCTCGTAACAGCCGATCGCGGCGATGACGAAGCCGAAGACCGGCGCCTTGATCATGCCGACCCAGAAATGGTTGATGCCCACGGTGTCGCGCAGGCGCGCGAAGTACTGGCTGACCGTGAAGTCGAGATAGATCTCGCAAGCGAAGGCGCCGCCGAGCAGGCCCATGGCGTTGCCCCAGAACACCAGGAGCGGCATCGAGAGCGTCAACGCGGCGATGCGCGGCACCACCAGCCACTCGACCGGCGACAGGCCCATCGCCTGCATGGCGTCGAGCTCCTGGTTGACGCGCATGGTGCCGATCTGCGCCGCGAAGGCGCTGCCCGAGCGGCCGGCGACGATGAGCGCGGTCAGGAGCACGCCGAGCTCGCGCAGGATGCTGATGCCCACGGCCTCGACGGTGAAGGTCTCGGCGCCGAACTGCTTGAGCTGCTCGACGCCCTGATAAGCGACGACGACGCCGATCAGGAAGCACAGCACGGCGACGATCGCCAGGGCGCGGATCCAGACCTCGCGCATCTGCACGATGGTCGCGTTCAGGCGTATCCGCCCCGGCCGCAACAGGCCCTTGGCGATGATGACCAGCACCTCGCCGAAATACTCCAGCAGCCGGGCGGAGCGATCGAGGAAGCGCGCGAAGCCTTCGCCGACATCGCTCAGGATGTCGATCAGAAGAGGCATCGGCTTCGGCGCCGGCGGCGCTTCGCAGGCGTTCCTCTCGACCAGCTCGATCAGGCCGCTCCTGGCCTCGTCGGCGCCCTCGATCGGGCAGTCGCCGGCGGCCCGTCGCAGGCGGAGCAACTCGACCACCCCGGCTGTGTCCAGCGCGGTGACCGCCTTGATATCGATGGCCCTGCTGTCGGCGGGTGGGGCGGCGGCGCCCGGATCCAGGGCGCGCAAGGCCATGACGATCCAGGGTCCGCCGGCCTCGACCACGCGAACGCCGTCGCGCTCGGCCACCCGCCACCACGGCGCGGACTCGTCGCTTCTGGCGATGTCGCGCGTGCGGGAGAGGTCGGCCATGCGTGTCAGCGCTCGACGGGGCGGGTGGGACGGGGCACGATGACGAAACACTGAACAGTGGCGGGACGTGGATACTCAAGATGGGGCGCTGGAAGAAAGTAGACAAGCTGCCATTGGCGGAAGGCATCGACGAGGACGACTATCTCAAGCGTCTTGTGCGGGCGCAGATGCGGCTGCTGCGGGTCCAGCAATGGCTGTCACGCACCAATGCCCGTGCGATCGTCGCCATCGAGGGTTGGGACGCCGCCGGCAAGGGCGGCCTGATCCAGCGGCTGACCGAGAAGCTCGACCCGCGCCCGGTCCAGGTCTGGCGCATCGCGGCGCCGCGCCCCGACGAGCAGGGCAAGCACTACCTCTACCGCTTCTGGGAGAAGCTGCCGGCGCCGGGCTACATCGCGATCTTCGATCGCACCTGGTACGGCCGCGTGCTGGTCGAGCGTGTCGAGGGTTACGCCAAGAAGGAGGAATGGCGGCGCGGCTATGGCGAGATCAACGCCTTCGAGAAGATGCTGACCGACAGCGGCGTACGGCTGATCAAGATCCTGCTGAACCTCAGCGCCGAGGAGCAGCGCGAGCGCATCATCCGCCGCCTGGAGACGCCGGAGAAGCGCTTCAAGGTCACGCTCGACGATTTCCGCAATATCGCCAAGCGCGACGACTACGTCGCGGCTTTCGACGACATGCTGGAGAACACCGACACCGATGACGCGCCCTGGCATGTGATCTCCAGCGACAGCAAGAAGCGCAGCCGCGTCGACGGCGTCGAGCTGGTCGCCGACCTTCTGGGCAAGGGCGCTGATCTCGACCCGCCACCGGTCGACCCTGAGGTCGCCGAGGCGGCGCGCAAGGTCATCGGCTGGAATCCCGACAGGGTCAGCCCGCTCACATCGCGACCCGACAAGAAATGACGCGCGCGATCTTTCCTTCTCCCCGCGAAGGCGGGGAGAAGGTGCCCGAAGGGCGGATGAGGGGCTTCGCGGTGCCTCCACGACAACGATGGTCGTCGTTGCGCGAGGAAGCCCCTCATCCGCCTCGCTGGCGCTCGGCACCTTCTC
>CAYTFW010000200.1:0-9177 GCA_964437145.1 uncultured Rhizobiaceae bacterium | reverse complement strand
GCCCCGACGAGGTCGGCGCGGGCGGCGCGCCGCGCGCGGCGGTCGTGTCGACGACACGCGCGCCGGGCAACGCCAGGCTGGTGCCGGCACGCAGCTTGTACGGCTCCTTCAGCCCGTTGCGCTCAATGATCGTGTCGCGCGACACGCCGAAGCGCGTGGCGACACTGTCGACCGTGTCACCGTCTTTCGTGACGTAGGTCGCGACGGCGTTGGAGCCGGCGCCCGAACCGGGATATTCGATCACGCCTTCACGGCCGCTATAGGTCCTGTCGCAGGCCGCCATCAGCAGGATGGACAGCACGGCGAGGACCCGCTTCGCGGGGGTGAACAGCGGCGATCGCGAGGGGGAGCGATGCGCGTTCATTTGGACGGACACTACCCGAAGCGGGCTCGGATGTGAATCCCCGGGAACGCGCACGCCGAGTGCGACAGGTACGCGGTCGACCGCCGCGACCTCCTCGCCGCCGGGGATTACAACCTCAGAAGTCCGCACCCTTGTCGCCACCAGGCTGGATGCGCCTCAATCTTCTGAAACCAAACGATCTCGAATCCGGGCGCGCAAAGCCAATATCTCATCGGCGTCCGGCGTATGACCCGATTTGAGCATCAACCTCGCTGCGTGCGGTAGTCGGTTCGCTCCTCCTCCACCGCCGACACACCGGGAACCGTCGACAACGCCGCGAACGATGTCGCGGGGACACTCCCGGTGAGAACACAGAGAGAGCTCAGCGCCTCCTTGAGCACGAAACCCTTGCCCTTCAAGCCTTTCGCGACCTCGGCCAGGTTATCCTTGTGTGCGTCGTCCACCAGGACAGTGACGTTGATTGACTTCGTCTTCGGCATGGAAGGATCTCCAGATCCGCGGCGCGATCTTCGTATCGGGCCAGAACGTTGATCCTTCGACATGGGAGCGTCTCCCGCGCGCCACAAGGCGACAATTTTGCCGGGCCAGAGCCAGACAACCCGAGCTCCGTAGAGGAAGATCAGGTTGGGGCCTGCACCAACCCGGCCCCGACATCCCTGCTCGGCAGCGTCAGCCGGCGGGCATTCCCGGTCAAGAGCTGCCAGAGGGCTTGGGCATTCGTCCCGGTTCCGCGGGCCTCGAGCCACATCGCCGCGATGCCGGCTACATGGGGCGTGGCCATGCTGGTACCGGAGATGGTGTGATAGCGGGCCGGCCAGGGTCGCCCGGAACCGATCGGTTGGACGTTCGGCGGGAAGGGATCCGGAACCGACGAGAAGACCTCCACGCCGGGTCCAGCGATGTCCACGCCACCACCGTCGGCGTTGATCCCGCCGTTCGAGAACACGCCGATGCCAAGATTCGAGTCGACCGCGGCGACCGCCATCATCGACGGACAATTGGCCGGCCGGCTCACCGGACGTGGCGGTTCCAACCGGGTATTCGTCCCGGGAACGCGACTGTCGTTTCCGGCGGCGGCCACGATCAGAGTCCCGGGGTTGGACAACAGCGCGCGTCGGGCCACGTTCTCATAGATCGTCGAAAACGGCTCCCCCGGCTGAACACGCGCGCCGAGGGACATGGAGATCACCCGACACTGGTTCGTGATCGCCCAGTTGATCCCGGCGAGGATGCCTGAGTCCGCGCCTGAACCGGCGTTACTCAGCACCTTGCCGACGAAGATATCACCACGGAACGCGCATCCGTATCGCACCCCGCCGACCAGTCGTTGGAAACCAAGGGCGGTGCCGACGCAGTGGGTACCGTGTCCGTTCAGGTCGTCCACCGCCTCCCCGGTCACGAACGACCGGGTCTGAGCGGGCACGATGCGTCCTGCGAAGTCCGGGTGGTCCAGATCCATCCCGGTGTCCAGCACCGCCACTCGGATCCCGCGCCCGCTGAACCGCGACTGGTGCGCCCGCGTCGCCTGCAAACCCCACGTGAACTGGGCGTTGTCCGAGAGCGCGCTCCGCGCCTCCTGTGCCGCTACCGCCGCGTCGCCTGTCAACTGGGCGAACAGGTGGTTCACCGCGTCCTTGTATCCTCGCAGGTATTCATACGAGAACTCGCGAACGTGCCGATCGGCGAAGGCATACATGATTCGTTCCGGCTCCAACGCGAGGACAGCTCCATCCTCGGCTGCCGCCGCCTGTAGCCCGCCCAGTTGCGTAGGATCGGCATCCACGACCGCGACCTTGAGCTTATCGAGAACGAAGACCTCAGCCCGGTCGGCATCGGCCATTTCGACGGCCGCCCCGCTATAGTCGGCGGCGTTGCAGACCTCCTTCAGGCCGGCGGCGTTCCTGATCGCCTGAAGCCCCTCCTTCACGCCGTTGTCACGGAGAAGGACGAGATACTTCCCCGTGAATTCTCCAGGGTTCGCGGTACCCGCCGACGGCGGGGGTGGCGGGTTTTTCTCAGGTGTCCGAGAACGTGCGCGGGCCATCGTTTGTACCTTCGGAGCGGAGGTATGGACCGCCACTCTCGATGCCCCGGCTCGAAAGCGGCGCGTTTGACCAAGCGCCCGGCTTCGTCCGCGGATAGCGGTGCCGCGCGCCATAAATCGTTGCTGGCCAATCCGCAGCGTCCAAGTACGGGCGACAGGTTCGCGACGAAGACAGTTCGACACGGAGACAGGTCTTCAAACGAAGAGGACTCGCAATCGTCGCGTCCAATGCGCCCCGTCAGTGGGATCTCGATGACGAGGATTCAATACAAGAGCGAGTGTCCAGCGAACGGCTCATACAACTACAACATAGCCCGATCCCAGGCAACTTCCAGGTGCCGGGGGATCTCGCCTACCTCATCGAAAGAGCACATCGCGCCGCACGCGCTTTCGTTCCGCGGCCGCCCGTCGCTTCGATCCTTCGTTCATCTCGAACGATGAATCAGGCGCAGTGGCACCAAAAATGAACGGCACCGCCTGCTTCTTTTTGGGCGACCGACGGGTCCTTCGCGTTGCTCCCGACGCCGTCGGGACTCAGATGCGCTGGTCCATCTCCAGCGCCGGCTCCTCGCAGTCGACGCAGCCCACGACCTTGGCCGGCACGCCGGCCACTGTGCAGCCGGCTGGCACGGGGTGCAGCACGACGCTGCCCGAGGCGACCTTGGCGCGCGCGCCGACCTCGATATTGCCCAGCACCTTGGCGCCGGCGCCGATCAGCACGCCCCGGCGAATCTTCGGATGGCGATCGCCGGTCTCCTTGCCGGTGCCGCCGAGCGTCACGCCCTGCAGCATCGACACGCCGTCCTCGACCACCGCGGTCTCGCCGATCACCACGCCGGTGGCGTGATCGATCATGATGCCCTTGCCGATGCGCGCCGCCGGGTTGATGTCGACGCCGAAGATCGAGCTCGAGCGGCTTTGCAGGAACATCGCCATGCCGCGCCGGCCGCGGCCCTGCAGCCAATGCGCCACGCGGTGGGTCTGCAAGGCGTGGAAGCCCTTGAACCACAGGAAGGGATCGAGCCTGGAGCGGCAGGCCGGGTCGCGCTCGTAGACCGCGACGATGTCGGCGCGCGCGGCGACGCCGATCTCGGGATCCGCCGCGATCGCCTCGTCGAGCGTCTGGCGGATCAGCATGGCCGGCGTCTCGTTGGTCGCCAGCATGCGCGCGAGGTGATAGGTGAGCGCGCTCTCGAAGCGCGGCTGGCTGAGGATCGTGGCGTGCAGCAGGCTGGCCAGCGCCGGCTCGGCGCGGGCGAGATCCTGGGCGGCCTCGCGGATCTCGGTCCAGATCGGGTCGACGGCGGCGACCTTGGTGACGACGTTGCTGTCCATGCGCTTACCCTCCCACGGCTGGGCGGCCGGGTTCATGGCGCCGACTCTCGCCGCGCGCGCGGGCCGACGCAAGCCGTCCTCACATGAGTTTTAAGGCGCGTCGCGGCAATCCGCTTCACGCGAGCGTGGCGGCGTCAGCCGCCGCGACGCTGCAGCTCGCCGATCAGCGCGTCGAGGCCGTTGCGCTGGACATAGGAATTGAAATCGGAGCGCCGCGTCATGCCCATGCTGACGCCCTCGACGGCGATGTCGATGACCTTGCCGCGCGAGATCTCCCAGACGATGCGGATTGGCTGGCCGGTGGGCTGCAGGAGCTGCGATTCGACCAGCTCGGACGCGCCGTTGGGCGACACCTTGCCGATCTTCAGGGTCTGGCCCTGGTAGTTCTTGAAGCGGCCGGAATAGGCGCGGATCTCGGCCTTCTCGAAGGCGGCCATGAACTTGTCGCGCTGGTCGGGCGAGGCGCCGTTCCAGTGCCGGCCCAGCACCATCTGGCCGATGGCGTTGATGTCGAAATTGGCGCGGAACAGCTGGGTCATCTGCTGCTCGCGCTCGCTATCCGACGCGCCGGTCCTGACCGTCGCCAGGACCTGGTTCGCCATCCGCTCGACGACCTGCGCCGCGTCCTGGGCGGCCGAGCCCGCCGCGGCGAGAACCATCGCCGCCGACGCCATCACGCACGTCACGAGCCAACGCCGGAACGCCGCCACTCGAGCCTCCATCGGATAAAGCCTCAGCGCGCGAAGCCGAGTTCCGGCCGTCCCGACGCCACCAGCGCGATCGACGCGGTCTGCGGGGCGCCCTTCTGCCGGATGTCGGCCGCGCGCTTCTGCGTGTAGGCGCTGCGCAGCGCCGAATAATAGTCGACCGAGTTCTTCTCGATGTCGTCGAGCGCCTGCATGGTCCGCGAGCGGACATCGACCACGGTGACGCCGGTCCTCACGTACATAAGGTACTCGACGTCGAGCTGCCAGGTCAGGATGCGGAACGGGTCGATGACATAGTCGACCAGCAGGCCCACCGCGTCGCGCGCGTTGGACGGGCCGAGCAGCGGCAGCACGAGATAGGGCCCGCCATCCTCCGGCGGAGCCTTGGCCCATACGCCGATGGTCTGGCCGAAATCCTCCTTGGTCGGCGGCATGCCGAGTTCCTTGGCGACGTCGAAGATGCCGAGGATGCCGATGGTGGTGTTGACCAGGAAGCGGGCGATGGTCTGCGCCGCGCGCGAGGGCTCGCCCTGCGCCACCTCGTTGACCGCGGTGACCGGCTCGCCGAGGTTCTGCACGACATTGCTGACGCCGCGTTGGATCGGCTCGGGCACCCAGAATTTGTAGGTCACCGCCACCGGCCGCACGATCAGCATGTCGATGGTCTGATTGATCGCGAACATGAAGCGGTTGGGGACCTCCAGCGGGTCCCACGCCTCGCCCGGCTCCCGGCTGGCGCATGCGCCCAGACCGGTCGTGGCGGCCAGCAGCACGACGGCGAGGCCGAACCGGACACGGGACAGAAAAGACCTGATCATCGCTACCTGCTGCGCCATCCCGAGGGGGCCGGAAGGGTGGCGCAGTATGCGTGCGCAGGCACTCAGTTCACAACGGCAAAGTTACCTGAGGGGTATGTAGGCTTTTTTCAGACATTAGTGATTCTTGGTTGACCGCCATATAAGTATATATTTATATGTCGGTATGGATGATCTGCTTTTACTCCTGCGGGCGGCGGCTGAGGATACGCGGTTGCGTATCCTGGCGTTGGCGGCGCGGGACCAGCTTACGGTCAGTGAGTTCGTCGACATCCTCGGTCAGAGCCAGCCCCGGGTGTCGCGGCATCTGAAGTTGATGGTCGAGGCGGGGCTGCTGGAGCGGTTCCGCGAGGGGCAGTGGGCGTATTTCCGGTTGGCGCGGCATCCGGACCTGGGCAGCGTCGTCGAGGCGATCGTCGCCAAGCTCGGCGCCGAGGGCGACATGGCGCGGCTCGAGGACCTCAGGCGCCGGCGCGAGAACCGCGCCATCGCCTATTTCCGCACCAACGCCGAGCGCTGGGACCAGCTGCGCGCGCTCCACATCGACGACGCCGAGATCGAGAAGGCGCTGATCGGCCTGCTCCCTGATGACGTCGGCTCGCTCCTGGACATCGGCACCGGCACCGGCCGCATCCTCGAGGTGCTGGCGCGCCACGCCGAGCGCGCCACCGGCATCGACCAGTCGCGCGAGATGCTGGCGGTGGCCCGCACCAACCTCGCCCGCGCCGGCCTGCGCAACGTCGAGATCCGCCAGGCCGACATGTACCTGCTGCCCTTCGCCTCGATGTCGATCGACGTCGTGTCGATCCACCAGGTGCTGCACTACGCCGAGGACCCCGCCGCCGTGCTGCGCGAGGCCGCCCGCGTGCTGGCGCCCGGCGGCACGGCGCTGATCGTCGACTTCGCGCCGCACGATCTGGTCGAGCTGCGTCGCGAGCACGCCCATGTCCATCTCGGTTTCGCCGACAACCAGGTCGCCGGCTGGCTCGCCGCCGCCGGCCTCGACGCCGCCCAGCCGCTGCACCTGCCCGGCAAGCGCCTGATGGTCAGCATCTGGCGCGCCACGAAAACCAAAGCCGATGCCGACGCCGTCGTGACCGACGCGCCGCGCGCGCCCCTGCAGGAGACGCCCCGATGAGCCCCGACACCGGACCGCTCAGCCACGCAGCCCCGCTCGCCGAGTTCCCGGCCCGCGCGCCGCGCAAGCTCGCCGTCTCGTTCGAGTTCTTCCCGCCCAAGACCGAGGCGATGGAACAGACCTTGTGGGGCGCCGTCGAGCGTCTCGCGCCGCTGCGGCCGTCGTTCTTCTCGGTGACCTACGGCGCCGGCGGCTCGACGCGCCAGCGCACGCACGAGACCGTGGTGCGCATCAAGCGCGAGACCGGCGTCGATCCCGCCGCGCACCTCACCTGCGTCGGCGCGACCAAGGAAGAGATCGACGAGGTCGCGCGCGATTACTGGAAGTCGGGCATCCGCCACATCGTCGCCCTGCGCGGCGATCCGCCTTCGGGCATGGGCGGCAAGTACACCGCGCATCCCGGTGGCTACGCCAACGCCGCCGAGCTGGTGGCCGGCCTGAAGAAGATCGCCGACTTCCAGATCAGCGTCGCGGCCTATCCCGAGAAGCACCCGGACTCCGCCGACAGCGCCGCCGACCTCTTGAACCTCAAGCGCAAGATCGACGCCGGCGCCGATCGCGCCATCACCCAGTTCTTCTTCGAGGCCGACGACTTCCTGCGCTTCCGCGACCAGGCCCAGGCGATGGGCATCCACGCGCCGATCGTGCCGGGCATCGTGCCCGTCAGCAATTTCGCGCAGGTCAAGCGCATCGCCGGCCTGTGCGGCGCCAAGGTGCCGGCCTGGCTGGCGGAGATGTTCGAGGGCCTCGACGAGGATCTCGAGACACGCCGCATGATCGCCGCGACGGTCGCCGGCGATCTCTGCCGTCGCCTCGAAAGCGAAGGCGTCACCGCCTTCCACTTCTACACGCTCAACCGCGCCGACCTCACCTTCGCCATCTGCCACCTGCTGGGCGTTCGGCCGGCGAAGGTGGCGTGATGAGCACGCACGACTTTTTTCCTCCCTCTCCCCGCTTGCGGGGAGAGGGTCGGGGTGAGGGGGAGTCGCAGGTTGCGCACGACGGCGGTGCGTCACCTGAATCAGCCCCTCACCCCAACCCTCTCCCCGCTCGCGGGGAGAGGGAGTGTTTCCGACTAAGAAGAGTCTGACCATGACCCGCAGTGAAAAAGCCGACCTGCTGCTGCGCATCGCGCGGGAGCGTATTCTGGTGAAGGACGGGCCGTATGGCTCGATGATCCAAGGCTACAAGCTCGACGAGGACGGCTTCCGCGGCGGCCGCACGTTCAATCACGACCAGAAGGGCGACAACGATCTGCTGAACGTGACGCGGCCGGAGATCGTCGGCGAGATCTGCGACGCCTATCTCGCGGCGGGCGCCGACATCGTCGAGACCAACACCTTCAATGCCAACGCCATCAGCCTCAGCGACTACGGCATCCAGACCATGGCGCGCGAGATCAACATCGCCGCCGCCCGCATCACCCGCGAGCACGCCGATCGCTGGACCGCGAAGGACCCGAGCAAGCCGCGCTTTGTCGTCGGCGCGCTGGGGCCGACCAACAAGACCTTGTCGGTCTCGCCCAACGTCAACGACCCGGGCTATCGCGCCGTGAGCTTCGACGAGGTCAAGGCGATCTACCGCGAGCAGATCGACGGCCTGCTCGAGGGCGGCGTCGATTTCATTCTCGTGGAGACCGTGTTCGACACGCTCAATGCCAAGGCCGCGCTGGTGGCCGCCGATGAGGCCGCCGAGGCGCTCGACGAGGAGCTGCCGGTCATGGTTTCGATGACCTTGACCGACCTCGCGGGCCGCAACCTGTCGGGCCAGACGGTCGAGGCCTTCTGGCATTCCATCCGCCACGTGCGGCCGCTGACCATGGGGCTGAACTGCAGCTTCGGCGCCACCGAGTTGCAGCCCTACGTCGCCGACATGAACGGCCGCGTCGACAGCCTGGTCTGCGTCTATCCCAACGCCGGCCTGCCCAACGACATGGGCGCCTATGACGAGCCGCCCGAGCTCACCGCCAAGCTGGTGCGCAAATGGGCCGAGGCCGGCTGGATCAACGTCGTCGGCGGCTGCTGCGGCACGACGCCGGCGCACATCAAGGCGATCGCCGATGCGGTGCGCGATCTGCCGCCGCGACGACCACCCAGCCTGGTGCCGGCCTTGCGCCTGTCGGGCATGGAAGCGGCGAGCTTCTTCTGATGGCCGCTGAACCGATAGAGCGGCCGCAGGCCGGGCGCGCCTCGTTCATCAACATCGGCGAGCGCACCAACGTCACCGGCTCGGCCCAGTTCAAGAAGCTGATCCTCGGCGGCGACTACACCGCCGCCGTCGAGGTCGCGCGCCAGCAGGTCGAGAACGGCGCGCAGATCATCGACGTCAACATGGACGAAGGCCTGCTCGACGCCGAGAAGGCGATGGAGACCTTCCTCAAGCTGATCGCCGCCGAGCCCGACATCGCGCGCGTGCCGATCATGATCGACAGCTCGAAATGGAGCGTGATCGAGGCCGGCCTGAAATGCGTCGCCGGCAAGCCGATCGTCAACTCGATCTCGATGAAGGAAGGGATCGAGCCCTTCAAGGCGCAGGCACGCAAGATCCGCCGCTATGGTGCCGCGGCCGTGGTCATGGCCTTCGACGAGAAGGGCCAGGCCGACACCATCCAGCGCAAGGTCGAGATCTGCCAGCGCGCCTACAGGATCCTGGTCGACGAGGTCGGCTTCCCGGCCGAGGACATCATCTTCGATCCCAACATCTTCGCCGTGGCGACGGGCATCGAGGAGCACAACAATTACGGCGTCGACTTCATCGAGGCGACGCGGCAGATC
>CAYTFW010000199.1:0-9255 GCA_964437145.1 uncultured Rhizobiaceae bacterium | reverse complement strand
CTCACGCATCGCCTCGACCATCGGCCCGGCGCCATCCCGGACGTAGCCGACGTCGCCATCGGCCACGACGAGCTGGAGCGCCGGTTGCGGTCGCGATGGCGAGACATAGCGGGCGATATCGTCGGCCATCATCGTGCTGGACAGCGCCAGCACACCAAGGCAGGGCACGCGGTCGGCGTAGGCGGCATAGAGGGCGCAGCGCGCGCCGGCCGACCATCCTCCGAGCACGAGCCGTGCGGGATCGACACCGAACTCGCCAGCGCGATCGAGCACCGCGCGGGCCGCGGCTGAGACGTCGTCGATGGCCGCTTCCATGACGTTCGCCATCTGCCGTGCCGTGGCCGGTGGCAGCCCCATGATCGTGCGCACTTCGTCGATGCGGCTCATCGGCACGGCCTCGGGCCGGCCGAGGACCGGCGTGGTGCCGGGATCGGGATCATCAGGCGCCAGGCGATAGTCGACCGAGAAGCACGCGAAGCCCTCGGCGGCGAAGCGGCGGCAGTATTCGGCGATCGCGGTGTTCGGGCCATAGGCGCCGGCGGTCGGGAACGAATCGTCGTCCTTGCGGCCACGATGGAAGCCGCCGCCGAAGGCCATGACGAGCGCCGGCGTCGGCTTCGACGGCACCGATTCCGGCAGATAGGCGTCGAAGGCCAACGTGACGGCATGCATCGCGCCAGTGCCGCCGGCATAGCCGATCCGCGCCTCGGCATAGGGAATGTTCCGCAGGACCCGCACGGGTGTGGTCGTCTTCATCGCGCTACCTTAGCGCTATTCCCGCCGTGCGCGATGGCGGCATGCCGGGCCGCGCGCCTCGCCGTTTGGGCGACGCGACCGTCGGAGATCGGCAAGCACCTCGGCCTGTTCTCGCGCGACACGGTCACGATGTTCCGCAACGACGCCAGGGTCGCCGACTTCAAGCTGATCCCAACAGCTTGTCGACGGCGTCGGCGAGGTCGGTCGCGACCAGATCCGGCGTGTGACGCAGCGCCTCGGCGTAGCCGCGGTCGATGAAGACGGTGCGGCAGCCCGCGTTATGGCCGGCGCCGATGTCGCGCCAACGGTCGCCGATCATCACGCTCGCCGCCAGGTCGATGTTCCAGTCCAACGCCGCTTCCAGCAGCATGCCGGGATTGGGCTTGTAGCAGGCACACTCATCGACGCAGGTGCAGACCCGGATGTCGTCCACCGGCACCGCCTGGCGCAGCCGGGCATGCATGGCGTCGAGCGTCTCGCGCGCCATCAAGCCCTGGCCAACATCCTTCTGGTTGGTCGCGACGATGACCACGTAGCCGGCGGCCTTCAGGCGTCGCACGGCGTCCGCCGCCTCGGGCAGGATCAGGAAATCCTCGAGGTGGTGCGGCGCGTAGGGGTGGCCGTCGCGGACGATCGCCTGGTTCAGCACCCCATCGCGGTCAAGAAAGGCGGCTCGGGTCATGGGCGAAAGCCTGTACCGTGGACGCCGCGACGAGTCCATGATCGGGCGCGAACGGGGAGACGAGCCGATGGCGAAACTGGGATATTTGTTGCCGACCCGCGAGCGGGTCATGGAAGGTCAGGACGAGACCGCCTCGCTGCTGGCGCTGGCCGAACGCGCTGAGAAGCTGGGCTTCGATTCGTTGTGGGTCGGCGATTCACTGCTGGCGCGCCCGCGGCACGATCCGCTCACCCTGCTGGCCGCCGTCGCCGCGCGCACGCGCAAGGCGGAGGTCGGCACCGCCGTCCTGCTGCCCGCGCTGCGCAACCCCGTCGTTCTGGCGCAGCAGGTGGCGACCCTGGATCGCATCGCCGAGGGCCGGCTGATCCTGGGCATCGGCATCGCCAGCGACGTGCCCAACATCCGCGCCGAGTTCGTGGCCGCCGGCGTGCCCTTCGAGAAGCGCGTCGGGCGGATGGTCGAGGGGATCGCGCTGGCGCGCGCGCTGTGGACCGGCAAGCCGGTGACCTGGGACGGCCGCTGGAAGATGACGGACAGCGTGCTGGGACCGACGCCGCATCGCGCTGGCGGCCCGCCGATCTGGCTGCCCGGTGCCGTCAGCGCCGCGCGCCGGCGCTGCGGGCGGCTCTACGACGGCTGGTTCCCCAACGGGCCGGAGCCGCACGAATACGCCGCGCAATGGGCGGAGGTGAAGGACGCGGCCAAGGCCGCCGGCCGCGATCCATCGTCACTCACCGCGGCGATCTACGTCACCCTCGCGGTCGACGACGACACGGCGCGCGCCGACGCGCGCATGAACAGCTACCTCGAGCAGTATTACGGCATGGCGCCCGAGATCATGCGCAAGCGGCAGAGCTGCTTCGCCGGCTCGGCCGCCGGCGCCGCCGCCTGGCTCAAAGGCTTCGCCGACGCCGGCGCCACGCATCTCGTGGTGCGCTTCGCCGGCGACCATGAACGGCACCTCGACATCGTCACCGGAATACGACGAACGCTGGGCTGGTAGGCCTGTCATCTCCTTGGGAGCGCCGGCGCTCCCAGGAAGACACGCAAGATCGACTCTTCGGCCGCCGGCGAAACGATCGACACGGCTCTCCGCGTACGACTCCGCCATCAACCAAAGCGGAGTTCGCCATGCCCATGCTCGCCAATGCCAAGCCGTCGGTTTCCGGCACCGTCGCGCTCGCCGTCACCTGGGAGGCCAAGCCGGGCGAGGCCGAGGCGGTCGCCGCCACGCTCGATCGCATGACGGCGGCGGTGCGCGCCTCGGAACCCGGCACCCTGCTGTTCCGCCCGCATCGCTCGCCCGACAACGATCACCTGTTCTTCCTCTACGAGCTGTTCGTCGACCAGGCCGCCTTCGAGACGCACCAGAAGACGCCGCACTTCCAGGCACTGATCCTGGGCGAGGCGGTGCCCCGGCTGGCGCGACGCGAGCGTCTGCCCTTCACGCCGCTGGCGTAAGCCGATCCGTCATGGCTTGATGTCCCCGCTCCACCAGCGGGGACATCGAGTGAAGCGCATCCTGGTCACCGGCTTCGAGCCGTTCGACAACGATACCGTCAACCCGTCCTGGGAGGCGGCGCGGCGTGTCGACGGCTGGCGCTGCGACAAGCACGAAGTGGTCGCGCGGCAACTGCCTTGCGTCTTTCGCGCCGTGCGCCCGTTTCTCGCCAAGCTGATCAAGGAGCTCTCGCCCGATATCGTGATCGCGCTGGGCCTCGCCGGCGGCCGCGTCGATTTCTCGATCGAGCGCGTGGCGATCAATGTCGACGACGCGCGCATCCCCGACAACGCCGACGAGCAACCGATCGATCAACCCGGCGTCGCCGGCGGGCCGGCCGCCTATTTCAGCACCTTGCCGATCAAGGCGATGCTGCGTCGTGTGCGCGCCGCCGGCATCCCGGCCTCGGTGTCGAACAGCGCCGGCACCTTCGTCTGCAACCACACCTTCTATGTCGCGCGCCACCTCGCCGAGACCGGCCGCCACAAATTCCGCACCGGCTTCATCCATGTGCCGTACCTGCCGGAGCAGGCCGCGCGCCATCCCGGCACCCCGTCCATGTCGGTCGACACGCTGGTCGCCGCCCTGAAGATCGCCATCGAGACCACGATCCGCGTCGAGCGCGACGAGCTGGTCGTGGCGGGAGCGACGCATTAGCGGGGATCTGTCATCCCGAGCGCAGCGAGGGATCTAGGCAGACCCTAGATCCCTCGCTGCGCTCGGGATGACAGGCGCCCCGGATTCGGAAGTCACTCCACGACGAACGTCATCGCGTCGCTCAGCCAGCGTGAGTGGCCGTACTCGATCGGCACGCCGTCGGGATCGATGTTGATGGCTTCGGTGACCAGCACGGCGCGGCCGCGGCCGACCTCGAGCAGGCGGGCGTCGGAGGCGGTGATCAGCGCCGCCGACACGCGCGTCCAGCGCCGCGAATAGTCGTTTAGGCCGCAGCGTCGCAGTGCCGCCGTCACCGAACGCTCGGCGCGCCAGGCGTCGCCCAGGCGCGGGAAGCGCGCGGCGGGAAAGTAGTGGCTGCCGATGCCGGCGGGTTTGCCGTCGACCAGCGCGCGGGCGTCGAGGCGCAGCAGCGGCGTTTCCGTCGGCACCGACAGCGCCAGCGCGATGTCAGGCGTGGCGCGTACGTTGTGCACGCTCACCATGTCGCGCGCGCCGACGCGGTGCGCGCGGTTGATGTTCTCGCTGAAGCGTGCGCGTTTGCCCAGCGCGTAGTCGAGCGGCGGATCGGGCACGAAAATGCCGCGGCCCTGCTCGGCGCGCAGCACGCCCTGGCCCTCGAGATGCTCGATCGCCTGGCGCAAGGTGTGACGATTGACGCCGAAGCGCTCGGCCAGCGCGTATTCGCCCGGCAGCCGCGCGCCGGGCTTCCAGTCGCCGGCCTTGACCTCGGCGCGCAGCGTGTCGGCGATGCGGCGCCACAGCGGTCTGGGATCGTCATCCACGGCCATGTCACGCAACCTTCATCGGGATATGGGCGATATGCCTTGCGGGCGTCGGCCCATCCTCCTATACTTGTATAGACAAGTAAGGACTTTGTCGAGATGGAAAGAGTCGACGCGCGCAAATCCTGGCTGGCCGTGCTGGCGCGAGCCGAGCGGGCGCAGCTGGAGGAGGCCGTGACCGGTCTGTCGCCGCGGCCGAGCTGGCGCGTCGTGAAGCCGGCCGAGTCGGGGCTGGCGATGGTGCGCGGGCGCGCCGGCGGCACCGGCCAGCAATTCAACATCGGCGAGATGAGCGTGGCGCGCTGCGTCGTGCAGGTCGAGGGCGGCGCCGTCGGCGTCGGCTACGTCGCCGGCCGCGACAAGCGCAAGGCGGAGCTGGTGGCGGTGCTCGATGCGCTGTTGCAGGACGGGCCGTTCGTCGAGCGCCTGCGGCGCGATGTGGTCGAGCCCCTTGCCCGAAGCCAGGAAGCGGCGCGCCAGCAAGTGCTGTCGAAGGCGGCGGCGACCAAGGTCGACTTCTTCACCATGGTGCGCGGCTCATGAGCGGGATCATCACGCCGACCCAGGCGGCGTTGTCGCCGGGCTTTGCCGAGCCGGTGCTCGACGCGCAGGCCGCGTTCCGCGCCACGCTCGACGCCCTGTCGCGTCCCGGCCGCATCGAGGAGTTGACGCTGCGCCTGAATCCGCCCGCCGGCGTCGATGTTGCGACGGCGGCGGCGTGCCTGACCTTGCTCGACGGCGACACGCCGGTCTGGCTGGCGCCGCATGCGGCGGCGGACGGCGCCGCGGCATGGATCACCTTCCATACCGGCGCGCCGGTCGTGGGCGCGGCTGCCGACGCGGCTTTCGCCGTCATGCTCGACGCTGCGATTTTGCCGGCGCTCGATGGCTTCGACTGGGGCAGCGACGAGGAACCGCAGCGTGGCGCCACGCTGATCGTCCAGGTGCCGGCATTGAGCGGGCAGAGCGGTTGGACCTTGCGCGGCCCCGGCATCGCCACGCGCACGGCGTTGCGTGTCGATGGGTTGCCGGACTCGTTCCTCGCCGCGCGTCGCGCCATGAGCGGCGCGTTTCCGCGCGGCCTCGACATCCTGTTCACATCAGGGGCGCGCCTCGCGGCGCTGCCGCGCACCGCCATCCTGGAGGCCTGACATGTACGTTGCCGTCAAGGGTGGTGAACGCGCAATCGCCAACGCGCATGCCTGGCTGGCCGAGTCGCGGCGCGGCGATCCCGCCGTGCCCGAGCTCAGCGTCGCGCAGATCCGCGAGCAGCAGAAGCTCGCGGTCGATCGTGTCATGACCGAGGGCTCGCTCTACGATCCCGACCTCGCGGCCCTGGCGCTCAAGCAGGCCTGCGGCGATCAGGTCGAGGCGATCTTCCTGCTGCGCGCCTATCGCACGACCCTGCCGAGGTTTGGCGCCACCGTGCCGATCGACACGTCCGACATGACGGTGCGGCGGCGCATCTCGGCGGTGTTCAAGGATGTGCCCGGTGGGCAGATCCTCGGCTCGACCTTCGACTACACCCATCGCCTGCTCGATTTCGCGCTGATGGCCGAGGGCGAGCCGGCACCTGCGCCGGTGGCGACGCCGGCGGAAGAGGCGCGGGTGCCCGGTGTGATCGATGTGCTCAATCGCGAGAACATCATTGAGATCGAGCGGCCCTCGCCTGGCGATCCGGCGCCGCCCGACCTGACGCGCGAGCCGCTGCGCTTCCCGGCGCCGCGCGCCATGCGGCTGCAGAACCTGGCGCGCGGCGATGAGGGCTTCGTGCTGGCGATGGGCTATGCGACGCAGCGCGGCTACGGCCGCACGCATCCTTTCGCCGGCGAAATTCGCCACGGCACGGTGGCGGTGGAGATGGTGCCGCCGGAGCTGGGCTTCGCCATCGATATCGGCGACATCGAGCTGACCGAGTGCCAGATGGTCAACCAATTCGCCGGCTCCAAGAGCGAGCCGCCGCAATTCACCCGCGGCTACGGCGTGAGCTTCGGCCACGGCGAGCGCAAGGCGATGGGCATGGCGCTGGTCGACCGCGCGTTGCGCGCGCAGGAACTCGGCGAGGCGACCGACGCGCCGCCCAACGACATCGAGTTCGTGCTCTATCACAGTGACAACGTCGAGGCGCAGGGCTTCGTGCAGCACCTCAAGCTGCCGCACTACGTCGACTTCCAGTCCGAGCTCAACGTCGTGCGCGCCATGCGCCGCGACGCCGAGGCGGCCCGGCAAGCCGCGCTGAAGGAGGCCGCGGAATGAACGTCTTAGTCCTTCTCCCCGCGAAGGCGGGGAGAAGGTGCCGAGCGAAAGCGAGGCGGATGAGGGGCTTCCTCGTGCAGCACCTCACGCCGTCGCTGTCGAGGCACCGCGAAGCCCCTCATCCGCCCTTCGGGCACCTTCTCCCCGCCTTCGCGGGGAGAAGGGAAGGCCAAGGAATCTACGTATGAACGCCGGGCCGACCAACGCGGCGGTCGACGAGGGCTACAACTTCGCCTTCCTCGACGAGCAGACCAAGCGGATGCTGCGTCGCGCGATACTCAAGGCCGTGGCGATTCCCGGTCACCAGATCCCCTTCGGCAGTCGCGAGATGCCGCTGAGCTACGGCTGGGGCACCGGCGGCATCCAGATCACCGCTGCGGTGATCGGCCCGTCCGACACCTTGAAGGTGATCGACCAGGGCGCTGACGACACGACCAACGCCGTCAGCATCCGCTCGTTCTTCCGCCGCATGACCGGCGTGGCGACCACCGAGCGCACGCCCGACGCGACCATCGTGCAGACGCGCCATCGCATCCCCGAGACCAAGCTCGTCGAGGGCCAGATCCTGGTCTATCAGGTGCCGATCCCCGAGCCGCTGCGCTGGCTCGAGCCGCGCGAGGCGGAGACGCGCAAGATGCATGCGCTGGCCGAGTACGGCGCCATGCATGTGAAGCTCTACGAGGACATCGTGCGCTTCGGCCGCATCGAGACGGCCTACGATTACCCCGTGATGGTCAATGGCCGCTACCTGATGCGTCCCTCGCCGATCCCCAAATTCGACAATCCGAAGATGGACCAGATGCCGGCGCTGCAGCTCTTCGGCGCCGGCCGCGAGAAGCGCATCTACGCCGTGCCGCCCTACACTTCGGTGAAGTCGCTCGATTTCGAGGACTATCCCTTCCAGGTCGAGAAGTGGGATCAGCCCTGCGCGCTGTGCGGCGCCGACGACACCTTCCTCGACGAGATCATCACCGACGACAAGGGCGGGCACATGTTCGTGTGCTCCGACACCGACCATTGCGAGCAGCGGCGCGCCGCGGGCCATCGCGGCACCGGCGCGCCGCAGTCGTATGTCGCCGCCGTGGAGGCCGGCGAATGAGCGAGACGCCGATCCTCGAGGTGCGCCACCTCACCAAGCGCTTCGGCTTGCGCGCCGCGGTGCGCGACGTCTCGCTCGAGCTGTGGCCGGGCGAGGTGCTGGGCATCGTCGGCGAATCCGGCTCGGGCAAGACCACGCTGCTCAACTGCCTCGGTGGGCGCATGCCGGCCGATGCCGGGCAGGTGCTCTACAGGACCGGTGACGGCCGCGAGGTCGATATGCTGGCGCTGAGCGAGGCTGACCGGCGGCGCTTGCTGCGCACCGAATGGGGCTTCGTGCACCAGAACCCGCGCGACGGGCTCAGGCTCGACGTCAGCGCCGGCGGCAATGTCGGCGAGCGGTTGATGGCCTTGGGTCAGCGTCACTACGGCAATCTGCGCGGCGCGGCGCTGGACTGGCTCAGGCAGGTCGAGATCGACGCCGATCGCGTCGACGACAAGCCGCGCGCCTTCTCCGGCGGCATGCAGCAGCGCCTGCAGATCGCGCGCAACCTGGTGACGCATCCCCGCGTCGTGCTGATGGACGAGCCTACGGGCGGCCTCGACGTCTCGGTGCAGGCGCGCCTGCTCGACCTGCTGCGCCGCCTGGTGCGCGACGTCGGCGTCTCGGTGATCATCGTGACCCACGATCTCGGCGTCGCGCGCCTGCTCGCCGACCGGCTGATCGTGATGCGCGAGGGAAGCCTGGTCGAAAGCGGCCTGACCGATCGCCTGCTCGACGATCCGCAAGAGCCCTACACGCAGTTGCTCGTGTCCTCGGTGCTGACGGTATGACGATGAGTACGCCCGCCATTTCCATTCGCGGCCTGCGCAAGAGCTTTACGCTCCATCTGCGCGGCGGCGTCCGCCTCGATGCGCTGCGTGGCGTGGATCTCGACGTGCGTTCTGGCGAGTGCGTTGTGCTGCGCGGGCCGTCGGGTGCCGGCAAGAGCAGCCTGACGCGCTGCGTCTACGGCAACTACGGTGCCGACTCGGGAAGCCTGGTGATCCGCGACAAGGGCGTCGACATCGACATGGCAAGTGCTTCGCCACGTCAGGTCACGACTCTGCGGCGCGACACCATCGGCTATGTCAGCCAGTTCCTGCGTGTGATCCCGCGCGTCTCCACGCGCGATGTCGTGGCCGAGCCGATGCTGGCGCGCGGCGTTGAGCCTGATACGGCACGCGGCAGGGCCGAGGCGATGCTGGCGCGGCTCAACATCCCGCCGCGCCTGTTTGACCTGCCGCCAGCGACCTTCTCCGGCGGCGAACAGCAGCGCGTGAACATCGCCCGCGTCTTTGCCGCCGGCTTCCCGATCCTGCTGCTCGACGAGCCGACCGCCTCGCTCGACGACGCCAACCGGGCGGTGGTGATCGCCTTGATCCGCGAGGCGCGTGACGCCGGCGCGGCGATCCTGGCGATCCTGCACGATCCAGTGGCGCGCGAGGCCGTCGCCAGCCGGGTCTTCGAGCTCGAACCCGGTGCGTCTGTGGCGGAGGCCGCGTGATGGACGAGTTGATCC
>CAYTFW010000198.1:0-9374 GCA_964437145.1 uncultured Rhizobiaceae bacterium | reverse complement strand
CGCCTTTCCCTTGGGAATCCCCTACGAGTCAGCAGTTCGGTCGGTTGGTATAACTACCTGCACCGCCCGCTCTGGCCCGCGCTGCTGGCCGCGCTCGAACCCGGCGGTGTGTTGCTCTACGAGACGTTCATGGTCGGCAACGAACGCTTCGGCAAGCCGAGCAACCCGGCCTTCCTCCTGCGCGACGGCGAGCTGCTCGACGTCGCGCGCGAAGGCGGCCTGTCTGTCGTCGCCTATGAAGCCCTGATGCTGGCCGATCCCCGCCCGGCGATGGTCCAGCGCATCGCCGCGCGGCGGGCCTAACCTACTCCGCCGCTTTCGGCAGGGTGTAGGTGCGTAGCGTCGGGCCGCTATAGACGCGGTCGTGGGTCAGCGACGGCACGGCCTGGCGGGCCTCGGCGACCTTGGCCATGTCGATCTTCGCGGTGACGAAGCCCGGGCCGGTATCGCCGGCGTCGGCGATCACCTCACCCCAGGGCGCGACAACGACCGAGTGGCCGTAGGTCTTGCGGTTGCCGGCGTGGCTGCCGACCTGCGCCGGCGCGAAGACGTAGCAACCGGTCTCGATAGCGCGCGCGCGCATCAGGGTGTGCCAATGCGCGCGCCCCGTGGGCACGGTGAACGAGGACGGGATCGACAGCATCTCCGCCCCACCATGCGCCAGCGCGCGATAGAGGTAGGGGAAGCGCAGGTCGTAGCAGATGGTCATGCCGAGCTTGCCCCACGGCGTCTCGGCGATCACCGCCTGGTCGCCCGGGCGGAAGGTCGAGGATTCGCGGTAGGTCTCGCCGCCGGCGAGCTGCACGTCGAACATGTGGATCTTGTCGTAGCTGGCGACGATGCCGCCATCGGGTGCCACGAGGTAGGAGCGGTTGGCGTTGCGCTCCGGCTCGACCTTCACATGGATCGAGCCGACCAGGAACCACACGCCGCATTCGCGCGCGATCGCGCGCGCCGAAGCCAGGCCAGGGTGATCATCCTCGGGCAGCGCCTTGGCCAGCGTCTCGCCGCGGTTGGCGCCGATCAGGGTCGAATTCTCGGGCGTCATCACGAAGTCGGCGCCGGCGTCGCGCGCGCGACGCGTCTGCTCCTCGATGAAGGCGATGTTAGGCGCCAGCTCGTTGGTGGCGTTGACCTGGATCAGGCCGGCAGTGAACGTCGCGGACATCACGCCCTCCATCAGGCCAACAAGGCGTCGAGCTTGCCAGCCGCCTCGAGCGCCGCCATGTCGTCGCTGCCGCCGATATGCTGGCCGTCAATGAAGATCTGCGGCACCGACGTGCGCCCGCCCGAGCGCGCGCGCGCTTCCTCGCGCTTGCCGGCCTCTTCCTCGACGTCGTACTCGGTGAACGCGACGCCCTTGCGCTGGAGCAGCCCTCGCGCGCGGGCGCAGTAGCCGCACCACTGGGTCGTGTACATCTCAACCTTGGCCATCGGGGGCCTCTTCGCTCGGCTCGTTGTGATACTTCACTATAGACGCCTCAGTCGCGGGCGGCGAGCCACTCGACCAGGGTCCGCTCGTCGCCGCTCTCCAGCGCATCGGCCACGCGTCGCCCGACGGCGGTGCCGAATTTGTAGCCGTGGCCGGAGCAGGCCGAGACGATCCAGGTGGCGCCACGGCGCTCGCCGTAAAAGTGCTCGTCGTTCGTGAACGTATAGACGCATTTGCGTGTGTCGGTGATCCGGTACTGGCCGATGCGCGCGAACAACGGCGCGAAGACTTCGCGCACGCCCCGTGCCGTCGCACGATCGACCTCGAACGGCTCGTCGGGATTCCACGGCGTGCGCGTGAAGCTGGCGCCGAACTTAAGCTGCGTGCCGTTCACCGGCGGCAGGACATAGCCGTCGACGCCGAGGCCAGCCATCGACGGCGCGGTCGACCACGCCGCCTTCAGGTCGGTCGGCGGCTCCAGGTAAATGACGCAGGTGCGATGGGAAACCAGCTTGGGCGCAAGGTCGGGGAACAGCGCGCCGACCCAGGCGCCGGCCGCGACGACGACGGCGTCGCCGCTCAATTTCTCGCCCGAGCGCAGCGTCACGGCGGCCGCTTCGGTGTCGACACCCTCGACGATCGCGTGGGTGCGGATGGTGACGTTCTTGGCCTGCAGCCACGCCGCCATATCGGAGGCGATGCGCTGGCAGAGCAGCGCGCCGCCTTCGCGCGAATAGTAGACCTCGCGCACGTGCTCGGGATTGAGGAAGGGGTAGCGCTTGACCGCCGCCTCGGTCTTCAGGGTCTCGAACGAAAAGCCGTCGCGCGCCATGCCCTCGGCGAAGATCTGGCCGCGATCGCCTTGCTTGAGCGAGACGCTGCTGACGCCGACCCGGGCCATGTGCTCGCGGCCGAGATCGGCCCACAGCTCGTTCCAGGCGGCGAAGGACTCGGTCATGCGCGTGGCGTAGCCATGCATCTCGCCATAGGCGCGCCGGGTGATGCGGTGCTGGTCGCCCGAGGCCGCCAGCGGGTTGGGCAGCACGTCGCGCTCCAGCAAGGTCACCTTGTGGCCGCGCTTGGTCATCGCCCAGGCGGTGCTCAGCCCGGAAATCCCCGCACCCACGACAATCACATGCATGTCGACACTCTCTTGCCACGGCGAGTGTAGAGGGTCGGCCTCAGGATCGGAACTCCGGTCGCACGACGCGGGCGAGCGTCAGCACGTCGACCCGCTCGGCACCGGCCAGCCGCAGGACGCGGGTGCAAGCCTCGACGGTGGCGCCGGTGGTCAGCACGTCATCGACCAGCACGACGCGTCGGCCGCGGATGAAGGGACGGTAGCGCTCGTTGAGCGCGAAGGCGCCGGCGACGTTGCGACGACGCTCGCGCGCGTCGCGGTCGGCCTGCGAGGGCGTGTTGCGGCGACGGATCAGCAGGTCGGGCAGCACCGTGCGGCCGGACGCCTTGCCGGCGGCATGCGCCAGCAACGCCGCCTGGTTGTAGCGACGCCAGAACAGCCGCCAGCGATGCAGCGGCACCGGGGCGAGGAAATCGGCGTCGGCCAGCAGCTCGGCGCCGGCCCGTGCCAGCCAGCGACCATAGGCCGGCGCCGCGTCGGTACGGTCGCCGTGCTTGAAGGCCAGCACCAGGCCGCGCGAGCCGTCCTCGTAGCGGAAGGCGGCGCGGGCCCGATCGTAGCGCGGCGGGCGCTTCAGGCAGGCGCCGCACAGCGTGTCCGGCCCGGCGTCGACCTCGAAGGGAAAGCCGCAGCGCGCGCAAAGTGGCGGCGCGAGGAAGGAGACCTTCGGCCAGCACGCGGCGCAGAGCGCGCCCGGTTCGCTCACCAGCGCCGAGCACGACAGACACAGCGGCGGCAACAGCGTGTCGAGCGCGCCACGCGCGATACCCCGCGCACGGCGGACCAGGGCGGTCAGCGGCGCGACAGGGATCAGGCGCTTGCGCAGGGCGTCGAACGACATCGCGGGGCGGACTCCAGCCGCCGAATCCGACGATTCAATGACGCTCAGTAGTCGATCTTGAAGACGCGCTTGATCTCCTCGATCTGGCTGGCGTCGAGCCCCCGGGGCCGATGGGCGCGCAGCATGAGCCAGAGCTTGGCCGTCTCCTCGAGCTCCTCCAGCGCGAAGCAAGCGTTGGAGACGGAGTCGTTCCACACGACCGGGCCAAGCCGTTCCAGGAGCACGGCGCGCACCCTGGGCGCATGCGCCAGCACCAGGTCGATGACCTCGGGATCGCCCGGCCGGCGATAGGGGATCATCGGCACGTGGCCGACCTTCATCACGTGATAGGGCGTGATCGGCGGCAGCACGTCGGCGCGGTCGACGTCGGGCAGCATGGTCAGCGCGACCAGGTTGGTCGAATGCGTGTGCACAACGCCGCCGGCATCCGGGCGCGCTCCGTAGATCGCGCGGTGCAGCAGGATGGTCTTCGACGCGCGATCGCCGCTGACCTGCTCCCCTTTGGCATCGAGCTTGGCCAGCCGCGACGCCTCGAGGAAGCCGAGGCAGGCGTCGGTCGGCGTGATCAGGAAGCCATCGTCCAGCCGCGCGCTGATGTTGCCGGCGGTGCCGACGGTATAGCCGCGCCGGTACAGGCTCTCGCCGATGCGGCAAATCTCCTCGCGGACCCGCGCCTCGTCGGCCATGGCTGCCTCCCCTTCCTCAATCATGCTACACGCGCGCGCATGAGCATGCCCGATCCGATGCTGGTGTTCGACCGCGCGGTGGTGCGGCGCCGGCGCGAGCGGGCGGCGCGCGGCTGGGACGGCGCGGCGTTCCTGAAGCGCGAGATCGCGACGCGGCTCGTCGATCGGCTCGACGACATCAGGCGCAGCTTCCCCGTCGCGCTCGACCTCGGCTGCCACGGCGGCGAGATCGGCGCGGCGTTGGCGATGCCCGATGGCCGTCGGCGCGGTGGCGTAGAGACTCTGCTGCAGATGGATCTTGCCGATGGCTTCGCACGGCGCGCCAAGGCGCACGGCCCGGCGTTCGTGGGCGACGAGGAGCTGCTGCCGATCGCGCCAGCGAGCATCGATCTGGCGTTGAGCGCGATGAGCCTGCATTGGGTCAACGACCTGCCCGGCACCCTTCTGCGCATCCGCGAAAGCCTGAAACCCGATGGATTGTTCCTCGGCGCGCTGCTGGGTGGCGAGACGCTGTGGCAGCTGCGCCAGGCGCTGGCCCAGGCCGAGAGCGACGTCGAGGGCGGTTTGAGCCCGCGTGTCTCGCCCTTCGCCGATCTGCGCGACGCCACCGGCTTGCTGCAACGCGCCGGATTCGCGCTGCCGGTGGGCGACGCCGAGCGGATCGAGGTCAGCTACCCTGATACGCTGGCGCTGCTGCGCGAGCTGCGCGCCATGGGCGAGAGCAACGCCGTGCACGGCCGCCGCTCGACGCTCACACGGCGTGAGACACTGTTGCGCGCGCTGTCGATCTACGAGCAGCGCCATGGCGCCGCCAACGAGCGAATCCCCGCGACGTTCGAAGTGATCTATCTGCACGGTTGGGCGCCGCACGCCTCGCAGCAGAAGCCGCTGGCGCCGGGCGCCGCCACGGGTCGCCTGGCCGACGCCCTGGGGACGATCGAAAGGCCCGCCGGCGAAAAAGCGGGAAGCTGACGCGACGCTGGCACCGCGCCCGCCCGCCGGCCATATTGAGGCGGCATGAGTACGCAACCGCAGCCGCTTCACTTTCCGGATGTGATGACGCAGACCTTCCGGCTCTGCTTCAGCAATATCCGGGCGTTGTTCGACCTCGCGCTGATCCCCACCATCATCTCGGTGGCACTGATGCTGGGGCTGCGGCTGCTGTCGGACGGACCCGCCTCGCCGCGGCTGATGGGCCTGGTGAAGCTGCTCGACCTGATCCCGACGGCGATGTTCGCGGTTGGCTGGTACCGCTGGCTGCTGCTCGGCCCACCGCAGGCCTCGGTGGTCGCGGGCCTGGGTTGGTCGTCGCGCGAGCTCGGCTTCCTGCGCGAGTTCCTGGTGATCTTCGGCCTACCGATCGTGATCATGGGCGTCTTCCTGCTGCAGATGCCCGACGACATGATCGTGCTGACGCCCGACGACGTGCGTGGCCTGCCGCCCGAGGTCCGCGCGCTGGGCATCCTGGTGCCTTTCGCTTTCGTCGGCGCGTTGATCGGCATGCGGCTGAGTTTCGGCCTCGCGGCGCCGGCGGTCGACGAGACCTGGCGCGCGTCGATGGCCTGGCGCTACAGCAAAGGCAACGCGATGGTCGCGCTGGGCACGGTTTTCGTGGTCACCGTGATCGGCATGATCGGCGAGCTGATCCTGGCCGGCTTGGCGATGGCCATCGTGCGCACGATCGTCGGCCCAGGCGCCGGCCTCGGCGCCGCGCTGATCCTGGGCCTGATCCTGGCCACGATCTCCTACGTCAAGCTCGGCCTGGTGGCGGCGGCCCAGGCCGTTATCTTCCGCCATCTCACCGGCTGGCGACCGGGTGAGGCGCTGAGGCCGCCGCCCTCGTAGCGCGCCGCTACAGCAAGTCGCGCAGCTGGGCGATCAGGGGGATATCGGCGGGCGGCATCGGGTAGTTGGCGAGCGCCCGAACCTCGACCCATTTCAAGGTCTGGCCCTCACGCGGTCGGGGCGCGCCCTGCCATTTGCGGCAGGCGTAAAGCGGCATCAGCAGGTGGAAGCTCTCGTAACCGTGCGAGGCGAAGGCGATCGGCGCGAGGCAGCTGCCCGTGGTATCGACACCCAGCTCCTCGCGCAGCTCACGTATAAGGGCTTCCTCCGGTGTCTCGCCGGGATCGACCTTGCCGCCGGGGAACTCCCACAGCCCGGCCATCGACTTGCCTTCGGGGCGTTGGGCGATCAGCACGCGACCGTCGATGTCGATCATGGCCACGGCGGCGACCAGCACGAGCTTGCGGCCCGCCAGCGGCGGCTGGCCACCGGGACAAGGTTCGAACGCGTCCATGCGGATCGAAATCCGCTGTCATCCCGAGCGCAACGAGGGATCCAGGGTCGCCCTAGATCCCTCGCCGCGCTCGGGATGACAGGTGATGCGGGACACGCGCCAACGATCAGCTGCGGTAGCTGCCGTTGATGTCGATGTAGCGATGCGTCAGGTCGCAGGTCCACACCGTGGAGCGACCACGACCGAGGCCGAGCTCGATGTCGATCACCACGTCGGAGCCCTTGATGTGCTTCACCACGGGCGTCTCGTCGTAGTTGGGCACCACCTGGCCATTATCGGTGATGCGCACGCCGCCCATGGAGATGCGCAGCTTGTCGCGGTCGGCCTTCTCGCCGGCCTTGCCGATGGCCATCACCACGCGGCCCCAATTGGCGTCCTCGCCGGCGATCGCCGTCTTGACCAGCGGCGAGTTCGCCACCGCCAGGCCGATCTTGCGCGCCGCACCATTGCTGGTGGCGCCGGTGACGTTGATGGTGATGAACTTCGAGGCGCCCTCGCCGTCCTTGGCGACCAGCTGCGCCAGCTCGATCATCAGCTCGTCGAGCGCGCGGCGGAAATCGGCCAGCAGCGGATCGTCGGCCTCCTCGACGCGGGGATGGCGCGCGGCGGCCGTCGAGGCCAGCAGAAAAGTGTCGCTGGTCGAGGTGTCGCCGTCGACCGTCACGCAATTGAAGGACTTGTCGGTCGAGTCGGTGAGCAGCTTCTGCAGCACGCCGGCCGGCAGCTTGGCGTCGGTGAAGGCGAAGCCCAGCATGGTCGCCATGTCGGGAGCGATCATGCCCGAGCCCTTGGCGAAGCCGTTGATCGTTACCGTGCCGTCACCGATACGCGCCGTGCGCGTCGCCACCTTGGGAAAGGTGTCGGTGGTCATGATCGACGCCGCGGCTTCCGCCCAGCCGTCCTCGCGCGCGCCCTTGAGCAGGGCCGGCATCGCCTTGACGATGGGCGCCGGATCCATCGGCTGGCCGATGACGCCGGTGGACGCCATGAACACCTCGTTGCGCGCGCAGCCCAGCGCCTGGGCGACGGCGCGCGTCGCCTCCTCGACAGACTTCTCGCCGTGCTTGCCGGTGAAGGCGTTGGCGTTGCCGGCGTTGACGAGGATGGCCCGCACCTTGCCGCGCGCCAGGTTCTTGCGGCACCAGTCGACCGGCGCCGAGGCGGTCTTCGAGCGCGTCAGCACGCCGGCGATGACAGCGCCCGCCGGCAGCACGGCGACCATCAGGTCGCGGCGGCCCTTGTAGCGGATGCCGGCCTCGACCGCGCCGAGCTTGATGCCGGCGATGCGCGGCAGGCTGGGTACCGTCTTGGGTGCCAGCGGTGAAACCGGATTTGGTGCGCTCATTGTCGCCTCTCGGGCGGCAGCGGTGGGACGTCGGGACACAAGCGGATCGGCGCGCCCGCGAGGACGCGCCGGTACAGGGTTGCGAAGGTTACACCATCCCCGCCACCGATTCACAGTGGCGAGGTGGTGTTTGATGGGGTCCCGATTACTTCTTCTCGGGCGGCTTGGCGGCCGGCGGCGCGCCCGGCGGCACCGGCGCTTCGGTAATGCGCGAGCCGTCCATGTTGAACTTCTCGATCTTGGACGCCTTGCGCAGGCCCTCAATCATGGTTGA
Organism: uncultured Rhizobiaceae bacterium; assembly: GCA_964437145.1. GTDB lineage: Bacteria > Pseudomonadota > Alphaproteobacteria > Reyranellales > Reyranellaceae > JAFAZJ01. Next base: position 1,356 of record CAYTFW010000198.1, on the reverse strand, counting down.
GAAGGCCTCGCGGGTCAGCTCACCCTTGAGCTCGTCCTCGAGCTCGGCGATCGGCGGCGGGCCGGCCTTGCGGCGGTCCTCCAGGCGGATGATGTGGAAGCCGAATTGCGTCTTGACCGGCGCCACCGTGGTCTTGCCCTTCTCGAGCGCGAAGGCGGCCTCGGCGAATTCCTTCACCATGTCGCCCTTCTTGAACCAACCGAGGTCACCGCCCTGGGCGCCCGAGGCCTTGTCGGTCGACTTCTCCTTGGCGATCTTGGCGAAGTCGCCGCCCTTGCTGAGCTCCTCGATGATCTTCTTGGCGTCGTCCTCGCTGGCGACGAGGATGTGCTTGGCCGACACCTCGTCCTCCGGCGGCAGATCCTTAATCTTCTTTTCGTAGCGCGCCTTGATCATGTCAGGCGTGACGCGGCGTTCGATCTCGCGGGTCAGCCACACGTCCTGCGCCAGGCGCTCCTCGAGATCGGCCATGCGACGCTTGTATTCGTCGGTCTTCTGGATCTCGGCCGTGCGCGCCTCCGAGATCATCAGGCGGCGGTCGACCATCTGGTCGAGCAGCGCCGGGAAAATCATGTGCAGCGGCAAGGCACGATACTGCTCGGGCAGGGTCGCCTGCTGGCGTTGCACTTCGGACAGGCGGATGGCCTGGCCGTTGACCGTCGCCACAACGGGGTCGGCGGCCGGGGCGGGAGCGGGCGCCGGCGTTGTCTGGGCGGCGGCGCTGGCGGCCAGCGCGCAGCTGCCGGCAAGGCCGAGCAGCAAGGCGGCGGCGAGGCCGCGCGGGCAGCGGAACATGATGCGATGGCTCCGTATCGAGGGGGTTTCGCGCTCGGCGTCGCGGGACGACCGGCGAATGGGCGCAGCATTAACCATAGGGCCAAGGCGGCCGCAAGTTGCGCCGGGCCACGTCAGCGTGAACGGACGGCCGGCGGCGTGCGTTGACACTCTCCGGCAGCGTCTCTATGTCTCAGCGGCTGGTCGCGGGCCCTGCCCGCGACCTACTGATTTTTCGAGGTTTTTCAATGCTCGGCGCCCTCGCGCGACAGATCTTCGGGACCTCCAACGACCGCATCGTCAAAGGCCTCGGCAAGCCGGTGGCGCGCATCAACGCGCTGGAACCGGACGTCAAGTCGCTGACCGACGAGCAATTGCGCGCCCGGACTGCGGCTTTCCGGGAGCGCCTGGCCAAGGGCGAGACGCTCGACGACCTGCTGGTCGAGGCCTTCGCCACGGTGCGCGAGGCGGCCATCCGGGCGCTCGGCCAGCGGCATTTCGACGTCCAGCTCAAGGGCGGCATGGTGCTGCACCAGGGCAAGATCGCCGAGATGAAGACCGGCGAGGGCAAGACCCTGGTCG
>CAYTFW010000197.1:0-9407 GCA_964437145.1 uncultured Rhizobiaceae bacterium | reverse complement strand
TGTTGTCGTTCTTCAGGCAGTTGGCCGAACGCACCGACAGCTCGAGCTCGTCGACCTTGCGCAGCAGGTTGCGGTTGAACGGGATGTCGTCGGCGACGACATCGGCCTTCACCGCCTGCGGCTCCTCGAAGTTGATGAAGAGCTGCAGCTGGTCCTGCAGGATGCGCGAGGCGATCGCCACCGCGTCATCCGGGCTGACCGTGCCGTTGGTCTCGACGCTCATCGACAGCTTGTCGTAGTCGGTGACCTGGCCGACGCGGCTGTTGTCGATCTTGTAGGCGACCTTCTTCACCGGGCTGAACAGCGCGTCGACCGGGATCAGGCCGATCGGCGCGTCGGCCGGGCGGTTGGCCGTCGCCGGTACGTAGCCCTTGCCGGTCGAGACCGTGAGCTCCATGTGCAGCGAGGCGCCGTCGTCGAGCGTGCAGATCAGGTGCTTGGGGTCCATGATCTGGATGTCGCCGGTGGTCTCGATCATGCCGGCGGTGACCTCGCCGGGACCGGTGGCGCGCAGGACCAGGCGATGCGCCCGATCGCTCTGCATCTTCACCGCCATCCCCTTGAGGTTCAGGACGATGTCCGTCACATCCTCGCGCACGCCAGTCACCGACGAAAACTCGTGCAGCACGTTGTCGATCTGCACGCTGGTGATCGCCGCGCCCTGGAGCGACGACAGCAGCACCCGGCGCAGCGCGTTGCCGAGCGTCAGACCGAAGCCGCGCTCGAGCGGCTCGGCGACGATGGTGGCGACACGCATGGCGTCGCCGCCGGCCTCGACCTGCAGCTTGTTCGGCTTGATCAGTTCCTGCCAATTCTTCTGAAGCACGGGGGGCTACCTTTCGGATCGGCTTGTCGGCCTGGGCGCCGCGAACAGGCGCGGCCGCCTCGATGACTGGGCGCCACGGCGACCGGCCGCGGCGTACTGCGAGGAAGCGCGGACCAAGCCCGCGCCGCTTCGGGAAAGATCAGACGCGACGGCGCTTGGGCGGGCGGCAGCCATTGTGCGGGATCGGCGTCACGTCGCGGATCGCGGTGACGGCGAAGCCGACGGCCTGCAGCGCGCGCAGGGCCGACTCACGGCCCGAGCCCGGACCGCGCACCTCGACCTCGACGGTGCGCATGCCGTGCTCCATGGCCTTGCGGCCGGCGTCCTCGGCCGCCATCTGCGCCGCGAACGGCGTCGACTTGCGCGAGCCCTTGAAGCCCTGCGTGCCGGACGACGACCAGGCGATCGTGTTACCCTGCACGTCGGTGATGGTGACCACCGTGTTGTTGAACGAGGCGTTCACATGGGCGATGCCCGACGTGATGTTCTTGCGCTCGCGACGCCGGGGACGCGCGGCCGCGGCGGTGCCGGCGGCAGGTGCTTTCGCCATGATTTCGAACCTCTTGGCCTAGACGGCTTTCTTCTTGCCAGCGATCGGCTTGGCCGGTCCCTTGCGGGTGCGGGCATTGGTGTGGGTGCGCTGGCCACGAACCGGGAGGCCCCGGCGATGACGCAGCCCGCGATAGCAGCCGAGATCCATCAGCCGCTTGATGTTCATGGCGACCTCGCGCCGCAGATCGCCCTCGACCACGTAGTCGCGGTCGATGGTTTCGCGGATGCGAAGCACTTCGTCGTCGCTGAGCTGGTTGACACGCCGCTCGTCGGCGATGCCAACCTTTTGGCAGATCTCCTTGGCCTTCAGCGCGCCGATGCCATGGATGTACTGCAGCGCGATCAGGACGCGCTTGTTGGTCGGAATGTTAACGCCTGCGATACGGGCCAATTTCCCAGCTCCTTCAATACGTTAAGCGCGGCCGTACCCTAACGGTCGCGCTTCGGCTATTTCTGGAAAGCGCGCGATTATAGGGATCGAGCCTCGCGAGTCAACCGTCTGCCGAATTTGTCAAGCCTTTCCCAATACCGCCTTCAGCTGGCGGTACACCTCGTCCATGGACGCCATGCCGTCAACCTTCCGCAGCACCCCGCGCGCCGCGTAGTAGGGCAGCAGCGGAGCGGTCTGGGACCGGTAGGCGGCCATGCGCGCCGTCACGGTCTCGGCGTTGTCGTCCTTGCGGCGCGTGAACTCGGTCGAGCCGCAAACGTCGCAGACACCGTCTTTCTTGGGCCGCTTGAACGTGTCGTGGTAGCCGGTGCCGCACTTGGCGCAGGAAAAGCGGCCGACGATGCGCTGGGTCAGCGCCTTCTCGTCCACCGTCATCTCGACCACGTGGTCGAGCTTCCAGCCACGCTTGGCCAGCATCCGATCGAGCGCCTCGGCCTGGGCGGTGGTGCGCGGGAAGCCGTCGAGGATGAACCCCGGGGCGCAATCGGGCTGGCCGATGCGGTCCTCGATCAGGCCGACCATCAGGTCGTCGGGCACCAGCCCGCCGCTTTCCATGATGCCCTTGGCCTTCTTGCCCAGCTCGCTGCCCGAGGCGACGGCCGCGCGCAGCATGTCGCCGGTCGAGAGCTGCCTCAGGCCGAGCTCGTCCTGCAGCCGCTGCGCCTGGGTGCCCTTGCCGGCGCCTGGCGGCCCCAACAGGATCAGCTTCATTTGTTCTTGCCCCCCTTCAGACGCGCCTGACCGATCAGGTCGCCGTACTGGTAGGCGAGCAGATGCGACTGGATCTGGGTGACGGTATCGAGCGTCACCGAGACCACGATCAGCAGGCTGGTGCCGCCGAAGTAGAACGGCACGCCACCCTGGGCGATCAGCAGCTCGGGGATGATACAGACCACCGAGAGATAGGCCGCGCCGATCACGGTCAGGCGGGTCAGCACGTATTCGAGGTACTCGGCGGTGTTCTTGCCGGGGCGGATGCCGGGCAGGAAGCCGCCATACTTCTTCAGGTTCTCCGCCGTGTCGGCCGGCTGGAACACGACCGTGGTGTAGAAGAAGCAGAAGAACACGATCAGGCCGATATAGATCGCCAGGTACAGCGGCTGGCCGTGGCCGAGATAGACCGAGACCCACTGCACCCAGTCGCTGGTGCCGGTGCCCTGGAAGCCGGCGATGGTGGCCGGGAAGAGCAGCAGCGAGGAGGCGAAGATCGGCGGGATGACGCCCGAGGTATTGATCTTCAGCGGCAGGTAGCTGGCCTGGCCGCCATAGACCCGGTTGCCCATCTGGCGCTTGGGATACTGGACCAGGATGCGTCGCTGCGCCGTCTCGATGAAGACGACGAAGATCACCACGGCGATGATGCCGACGATCAGGCCGATGATGAACAGCGCCGACAGCGAGCCGGTGCGGCCGAGCTCCAGGGTCTGCACCATGGCGCCGGGCATGGCCGCGACGATGCCGGCGAAGATGATCAGCGAGATGCCGTTGCCGACGCCGCGCGCCGTCACCTGCTCGCCCAGCCACATCAAGAACATCGTGCCGCCGACCAGCGTCACGACGGTGACGAAGCGGAAATAGAGTCCGGGATCGAACACCACGTTACCGACGGTACTGGTCTGCGACTCCAGCCCCACGGCGATGCCATAGGCCTGAACCGCCGCCAGGATGACGGTGCCATAGCGGGTGTACTGGTTGATCTTCTTGCGGCCGGCCTCGCCCTCCTTCTTCAGCGCCTCGAGCGACGGCACCACCGTCGTGAGGATCTGCATGATGATGGAGGCCGAGATGTACGGCATGATGCTGAGCGCGAAGATCGACATGCGGCCGATCGAACCGCCCGAGAACACGTCGAGCAGCCCGGCGAGGCCGCCGGCCTGGCGCTGGAAGACATCGGCGAGCGCCACGGGATCGATTCCCGGCACCGGGATGTAGGAGCCGATGCGATAGATGATCAAAGCGCCCAGGGTGAACCACAGGCGCTTCTTGAGCTCGGTCGCCTTGCCGAGATTGCTCCAGTTGAGGTTACGGGCGAGTTGTTCGGCGGCTGAGGACATGGCTTCCGATCCTCCGGCAGCCGGCGGCGGGCCGCCGGCGCATCATCGATCGCGGGCGGGGTGCGGCTAGGCTCAGGCCGCCGCCGCCTCGACGGGCGCCAGAACGGTCACTTTGCCACCGGCCTTCTCGACCGCCTCGATCGCGGACTTCGACGCGCCGGTCACGGTGATCTGCAGAGCGGCCTTGATCTCGCCCTTGCCGAGCAGGCGCACGCCGTCGCGCAGGTGACGCACGATGCCCGCGCTCTGCAGCGCGGCGGCGTCGACCGGCTTGCCGGCCTCGAGCTTGCCCGCCTCGACCGCGCTCTGCAGCGTGCCGAGGTTGACCAGCGCGTATTCCTTGCGGAACGGGTTGTTGAAGCCGCGCTTGGGCAGGCGGCGGAAGAGCGGCATCTGGCCGCCCTCGAAGCCCTTGATGGCGACGCCCGAGCGGCCCTTCTGGCCCTTGCCGCCGCGGCCGGCGGTCTTGCCCTTGCCCGAGCCGATGCCGCGCGCGACGCGCATGCGCGACTTGCGGGCACCCTGGTTGTCGGAAAGCTGGTTGAGTTTCATCGCTGGCTCACTTGGCGTCTTCGACGCGCACGAGATGCTGCACCTTGCCGATCATGCCGCGCACCTCGGGCGTGTCCTTGAGGACCTTGCTGCGGTGGCGCTTGTTGAGGCCAAGGCCGACCAGGGTCTCGCGCTGATCGTAGCGGCGGCCGATCGGGCTGCCGGTCTGCGTGACTTTGATCGTCTTCTGATCGGACATGGGAACGCTCCTCAGGCGGCGGCTTCGGCGGCCTGGTCGTCGCGGCGGCCGAGGATGTCGCCCACCTTCTTGCCGCGACGGTTGGCGACCATGCGCGGCGACTGGACGGACGACAGCGCGTCGAAGGTCGCCTTGATCATGTTGTGCGGGTTGGACGTGCCGACCGACTTGGCGACCACGTCCTTCAGGCCCAGCGTCTCGAACACGGCGCGCATGGCGCCGCCGCCGATGATGCCGGTGCCCGCCGGCGCGGCGCGCAGCACGACGCGGCCGGCGCCGAAGTGACCCAGCACGTCGTGGTGCAGGGTGCGGCCCTCGCGCAGCGCGACGCGGATCATCCCGCGCTTGGCCGACTCGGTCGCCTTGCGGATCGCCTCGGGCACCTCGCGCGCCTTGCCGGTGCCGTAGCCGACGCGGCCGCGCTGGTCGCCGACGACGACGATCGCGGCGAAGCCGAAGCGCTTGCCGCCCTTCACCGTCTTCGACACGCGGTTGATGCCGACGAGCTTGTCGACGAGCTCGCTCTCCTCGCGGTCGCCGCCGGCGCCGCGCTGCTGACCGCCGCGCCCGCCGCCGTCACGATCGCGCCGACCGCGGCCACCGCCGCCCTCGCCGTCGCGCGGACCGCGGCTCGAACCACCCGGTGCACGTGCCATGTGCCTGCTCCTAGAACGACAGGCCGCCCTCTCGGGCGGCATCGGCCAGCGCTTTCACGCGGCCATGGAACATGTAACCGCCGCGGTCGAACACGACGGTGCTGACGCCCGCCTTGATCGCGCGCTCGGCGATCAGCTTGCCGACCTCGGTCGCCGCCGACTTGTCGGCGCCGGTCTTCAGCTTGCCCTTCAAGGACTCGTCGGCCGACGAGGCCGAGGCGACCGTGTGACCTTTCAGGTCGTCGATCACCTGGGCGTAGATGTGCTTGCCCGAGCGGAACACGCTCAGGCGCGGACGTCCGCCGGCGCGCTGCTTCAGCGCGTGACGGGTGCGGCGCTGGCGCCGCGCGAATTGAACCGTCGTGGTCATGGTCGACCCCGTCCCTACTTCTTCTTGCCTTCTTTACGCAGGATCTTCTCTCCCGCGTACTTGATGCCCTTGCCCTTGTAGGGCTCCGGCGGCTTGAGCCCGCGGATCTCGGCGGCGATCTGCCCGACCTTCTGCTTGTCGGCACCGCTGATCTCGATCTCGGTCGGCTTGGCCGTCTTGATCGTGATGCCGGCCGGGATCGGGATCTCGACGTCGTGGCTGAAGCCGAGCTGCAGCTTGAGCGCCTTGGCGTCCGCCGCCGCGCGGTAGCCGACGCCGGTGATCTCGAGGTTCACGGTGAAGCCCTCGCCCGCGCCCTGCACCAGGTTGCGCACAAGGTTGCGGTTGGTGCCCCACAGCACGCGCGAGCGCGGGTTGTCGTGACGCATCTTGAGCGAGATCAGGTTGCCCTCGCGGACCACCTCGATGTCGTCGTGGACGACCATCGATAGCTCGCCCTTCTTGCCCTTGGCCTTGACCGCCTGGCCCTTGATGTCGACCGTGACGCCGGCGGGCACGGCGACCGGGTTTTTTCCGACGCGTGACATGATCAGAACACCTTGCAGAGGACTTCGCCGCCGACATTGGCGGTGCGCGCCTCGCTGTCCGACATGACGCCTCGCGGCGTCGACAGGATGGAGATGCCGAGGCCGTTGTAGACCTTGGGCAGGTCGGCGATCTTGGAATAGATGCGCCGGCCCGGCGTCGACACGCGATGGACCTCGCGGATCACCGGCTTGCCGTTGTCGTACTTCAGCTCGACGCGCAGCTCCTTGATGCCCGCGCGCATCTCTTCCTCGAAATAGCCGCGGATATAGCCCTCGCGCTGCAGCACGTCGAGGACGTTCGCCCGCAGCCGGGACGCCGGCATCGTGATGCTGTCGAGCCGCGCCGCCTGACCATTGCGGATGCGGGTCAACATATCGCCGACAGGATCGCTCAGTGCCATGACCGTCGTCTCCTTCGACTCACCAGCTCGACTTGACCACGCCGGGCAGCTGCCCGCGCGATGCAAGGTCGCGCAACGCGATGCGCGAGAGCTTGAACTTGCGATAGACCGCGCGCGGACGGCCGCTTAGCTCGCAGCGGCTGTTCAGGCGGTCCTTGGAGCCGTTGCGCGGCAGCTCGTTGAGCGTGAGCTGCGCCTCGAAGCGCTCCTCGACCGGGCGCGAGCGATCCATGATCACTTCCTTGAGCGCCTTGCGCTTGGCGGCGAACCGCTTGACCAACGCCGCGCGGTTCTTGTTCTTCTCGACCATGCTGGTCTTGGCCATGTGAGCCTCCAGCCCCTTAGTTAAAGAAGGGGAAGTCGAAGCCGCGCAGCAGCGCCTTGGCTTCGGCGTCCGTCTTCGCCGTGGTGCAGATGATGATGTCCATGCCGCGGACCTGATCGACCTTGTCGTAGTCGATCTCGGGGAACACGAGCTGCTCCTTGAGGCCCATGGCGTAGTTGCCGCGGCCGTCGAAGGAACGGCCGTTGAGCCCGCGGAAGTCGCGCACGCGCGGCAGCGCGATGTTCACCAGGCGGTCGAGGAACTCGTACATGCGGTCGCGCCGCAGGGTGACCTTGCAGCCCAGCGCCATGCCTTCGCGCACCTTGTAGGTGGCGATCGACTTGCGCGCCTTGGTGATCACCGGCTTCTGGCCGGAGATGCGGGCGAGCTCGACGGCGGCGTTGTCCACCGCCTTGCGGTCGGCGACGGCCTCGCCGACGCCCATGTTGATCACGACCTTGTCGAGCTTCGGCACCTCCATCGGGTTGCCATAGCCGAACTGCTTCAAGAGCTCGGCGCGCACGACCTTCTCGTAGTGCTCTTGCAGACGGGCGGGCATCTTTCCCACTCCCCTAGCGATCGATCGACTCGCCGGAGGCGCGCGCCACGCGCACCTTGCGGCCGTCTTCGAGGAACTTGAATCCGACCCGCGTCGGCTTGCCGCTCGACGGGTCGATGTGAGCCACGTTGGAGACGTGGATCGAGGCTTCCTTGGCGATGATGGCGCTCTCCTCGCCGGCGCGGCGCGCCTTCTGGTGTCGCTTCATCATGTTGACGCCCTGGACGACGACGCGGCTGGCGTCGGGCAGGACCTGGACGACCTCGCCCTGCTTGCCCTTGTCCCGGCCGGTGATGACGACCACCCGGTCGCCCTTGCGGATCTTCAGTTTCGGCATCGCGTCCTCACAGCACTTCCGGTGCCAGGGAGATGATCTTCATGAACTTGCGCGCGCGCAGCTCGCGGGTGACCGGCCCGAAGATACGGGTGCCGACCGGCTCGTCCTGCTTGTTGACGAGCACCGCGGCGTTGCGGTCGAAACGGATGGCGCTGCCGTCCGGACGGCGGATCGCCGCGGCGGTGCGCACGATGACCGCGCGGGCCACCTCGCCCTTCTTCACCTTGCCGCGCGGGATCGCGTCCTTGACCGCGACGACAATGACGTCGCCGATGGTCGCGAACTTGCGCTTCGATCCGCCCAGCACCTTGATGCACTGCACCCTCTTGGCGCCGGAATTGTCGGCGACGTCGAGGTTCGTCTGCATCTGGATCATGTCTGCCTATCCGGCGGGTGACCCGCCGCTCCCAAAATGCTTCGCCCGCCCGCCCGTCAGGACGCCTGCTGGCCCTCGGTGATCACGACCCACCGCTTGGTCTTCGACAGCGGCCGGCTCTCGATGATCCGCACCGTCTCGCCGGTCTTCACGGCGTTCGACTCGTCGTGCGCGTGGTAGCGCTTCGACTGGCGGATGAACTTCTTGTAGACCGGGTGCTGCACGCGGCGCTCTACTTCGACGACGACGGTCTTGTCCATCTTGTCGCTGACGACGACACCCTCGAGAATTCGCTTCGGCATCTCGTTGCTCCTCAGGAGGCGGCTTTTTTCTGCTTGAGCACGGTCATGATGCGCGCGATGTCGCGACGCACCGCCTCCACGCGGGCCGTGTTGCCCGACTGCGGACCGATCACCCCGTTGGCCTGCTGGAAGCGCAGGTTGAACGCCTCCTTGCGCAGGTCACCGAGCTGGGTCTTGAGCTCGTCGGCCGTCTTGGCGCGCATGTCGTTGGCCTTCATCACGCGCCTCCCTCGCTCACGCGAGCGATGAACTTGGTCTTGATCGGCAGCTTGGCGGCGGCGAGGTCGAACGCCTCCTTCGCCACGCTGACCGGCACGCCGCCGATCTCGAACATCACGCGGCCCGGCTTGATGCGGCAGGCCCAGAACTCCGGCGAGCCCTTGCCCGAGCCCATGCGCACCTCGGCCGGCTTCAGCGACACCGGCAGGTCGGGGAAGATGCGGATCCAGACGCGGCCGGCGCGCTTCATGTGGCGTGTGATGGCGCGGCGGGCGGCCTCGATCTGGCGCGCGGTGACGCGCTCCGGCTCGAGCGCCTTCAGGCCGTACTCGCCGAAGGCCAGCGTCGTGCCGCCCTTGGCCTGGCCCCGGATGCGGCCCTTGAAGGCCTTGCGGTATTTGGTTCGCTTCGGACTCAGCATGACTCCGCCCTACCCCGTCTCAGCGCCCGGCCTGGGCTTCTTCGAGACGCTTGTCCTGGACCATCGGGTCGTGGACCATGATCTCGCCCTTGAACACCCAGACCTTGACGCCGCAGGTGCCGAAGGTGGTGAAGCCCGTCGCCGTGCCGTAGTCGACGTCGGCGCGCAGCGTGTGCAGCGGCACGCGACCCTCGCGGTACCACTCCATGCGGGCGATCTCGGCGCCGCCCAGGCGGCCCGAGCAGTTGATGCGGATGCC
>CAYTFW010000196.1:0-9418 GCA_964437145.1 uncultured Rhizobiaceae bacterium | reverse complement strand
CGATGCGGCAGGTCGACATAGGGTGAGGAGAAGTTCATGCGCGGCAGCGCCTTGAAGCGCTGCGTCAGCATGTCGATGCCCAGCACCTTCACCGCGCCCGAGGTCGGCTCGAGCAGACCCAGCAGCATCGAGATCGTCGTCGTCTTGCCGGCGCCATTGCCGCCCAGCAGGCCAAGCACCGCCCCGCCCGGCACGACAAACGACAGATCGTCGACGGCGACGATCTTGCCGTACTCCTTGCGCAGGTGTGTGACGTCGATGGCGGGGGCGCGCGTCATTGGGAGCGCCGGCGTCCCGCCGGCCTCATGCTCATGAGCCGGCGAGACGCCGGCGCTTCCAGGAAGACGTTACGCATCTCAGTTCGCCTTGATGCCCGCCTCGATGCGGTCCATGGCGCGGCTCAGGCGGTCAGCGCCTGACGCGAAGCACAGCCGGAAATTGCCCTCGCCGCCGGCGCCGAAGGCCACACCCGGCGCGATGCCGACCTTGTAATCAGTCACCAGCTTGGAGGCGAATTTTAGGCTGTCGTCGATGCCGTCGACCGAGAAGAAGGCGTAGAACGCGGCTTCCGGCCGCGCCACGCGCACGCGCGGCAGCGCCTTGAGCCGCTGATAGACCAGCTCACCGCCGGCGCGGCAGCGCTCGACCATCTCCTTGACGAAGGGCTCGCCCTGCTCGATCGCCGCCAGGCCGCCGCACTGGATGAACTCGGCCGTGCCGCTGATGTTGAACTGCACCAGCTTGGCGAGCTCCTCGCCGAAGCCGTGTGGCGAGGTCATCCAGCCCAGGCGCCAGCCGGTCATCGCCCAGGGCTTGGAGAAGCTCTGCAGCGAGATCACCGGGTCTTCGGGGCCGGCATGCTGGAGGAACGACGGCGCGTAGGGGCGATTATAGACCAGCCGCGTATAGACCTCGTCGGCCATGATCCAGATGCCGCGCGTACGCGCGAAGTCGAGCAGCGCCTTCTGCTGCTCGCTGGGCATCATCCAGCCGGTGGGATTGCCCGGCGAGTTCACGAAGATGGCGCGCGTGCGATCGTCGACCGCATCGAACACCTTCTGCAGGTCGAGCGAGAAGCGGCCGTCCTCGGATCGGTCGAGCGTCACCGGCTTGGCGATGGCGCGGGTGATGTTCACCGCCGCGGTGATGTTGGGCCACACCGGCGAGACGACGACGATGTTGTCGCCGGCGTCGAAGATCAGCTGGCTGGCGAGGGCGATGGTCTGCATGCCCGAGCTGGTGACGGTGATGCGGTCCGCCGCGCAGGCGATGCCGTAGAGCTCGCTCTGGTACTTGGCGATCGCCGCGCGCAGCTCGGGGATGCCGCGCTGCCAGGTGTAGAAGGTGCGGCCCGCACGCATCGCCGTCTCGGCGGCGTCCATGATGAAGGACGGCGTCACCAGGTCGCCCTCGCCGAACCACAGCGGGATCACGTCGGGGTCGCCCCGGCCCAGGCTCGCCACGTCGCCAATGCGCGAGGTCGGCATGGCCGCGACATAGCCGCTCACCGAGGCCTTGGTGCCGGGCAGGATGGTCCGCGCGGAAGTCATCATAAATCTCGATATTTCAAAGAGTTGCGGCCGCACGTGGCGGCCGCGAAGGGGCGCACTATGGCAAGGTCGGGCGCGAACCTCAACGACCCTACGGAAACGGTACCAACGGCGGCACGGGCTGGCCAGTGAGGAAGCCCCGGAGATACACCTTGCCGATGGCATGCAGTGCCGCCGAACCCATGTAGGGTACCCGCTCTACGGCAAGATCTGTGTCCGGCTCCGCACGCCAACCCGCCGCTGCCGAGCCACTAAGAAAGAAACCTGCGAAATAGAGCCGCGTCAGCGCACGCGCTGTCTCAAGACGTCGCCGGTCATCCGCGTCGAGGTCGCGGCCCAGGCATGCACGCAGCACCACGGCCTCCAACTCCGACGTCGTCGCGATGTTGTCGAGTAGGATCGCCACGTCGACGAACGGGTCGTTGCGATAGGCCGATTCCCAATCCACCAGCCACAGCCGCTCGCCATCGAACAGGAAATTGCCCGGATGGCAGTCATTGTGGCTGGAGACCAGCCGCGCCGGATCGCGATCCCAGGCCGCGCGAATTTGCTCCAGCCGATGCCAATGAGGATCGAGCACGCCCGCCGCGAACAAGCCGGTACGACGCACATGGGCGAAGAGCCGCGCGACCATATCGGGATAGTCAACGAAGGCCGGGATGGCCGGCGATGCCTGCAACCGCGCGATCATCACGCCCATCGCCTCGACCAGCGCCACAAGGCCGCCAGGGTAGTCGTCCAACGGACGCTGCTCGATGAAGTCCATCACGGCGACACCGACGGTCGCTTCCATGTAGTGGACGCGGGGCGCCAGTCCGGCCTCAGCCGCCATGCGCATGGCCTCGTACTGGGTGGGCACACGCAGCGGGCTGTGCGGTCCCTCGACGCGCAACAGGTAACGCCTCTCACCGACATCGACGCGGAACAGCGCTGCCGGCGACGCTCCACCGCTTGTCAAGGTAACGATTGTCGCCGCCCCTCCGAAGACATCGCCGAGGGCTCGCTGCGCTATCTGGCGCCGCTCCTCCGGAAGGTCGGCGAATGGATCGCTACTGGGCACGGAAGGCGTCGACGATCTCGCTGCCGGTGGCCTGCCAGACATCGTTGAACCTGGACAGGCGCGCCAGCGCCTCGTCGAGGTAGCGGATGCGCTGCGCCATGCCCATGAGCCAGGGATGCACCGCGAGGCAGAAGGTTCGACCACCCTCGGCGTGCAGCGTCTCGAACGCTTCCGAGACGATATCGGGATAACGCCAGCTCGGCACACGCCGCAGCCATAATTGCTGCACGTCGTCCCATTCTGGCTGCGTCGGCAGCGACACCAGCGGTGGCTTGCCCACCTTCATCGCATAGGGCTCATCGTCGTTGGGCCAGTCCGCGACGTAGTCGAGGCCGGCCTCGGCCAGCAGCGCCGGCGTACGCGCCGACTCGCCGTAGTCCTGCCCGTGCCAGCCGCGCGGCCGCTTGCCGGTCGCCTGCTCGACGGCGCCGATGGCGCCGGCGATTTCCGCCCGCTCCTCCGCCTCGCCCATCTTCGACGTGATCATGCGCGTGGCGTGGCTGCCGTGGGCGATGAACTCGTAGCCGCGCCTCGCGCACTGCTCGACGAGATACCAATTGGTCGCCGCGACATGCGCGTTGATCGCCACCGTGGCGCGGATGCCGTAGCGGTCGAGGCGATCCAGCACGCGGAAGATGCCGACGCGGTTGCCGTACTCGCGCTGCGTCCAGGTACGGTAGTCCGGCTCGTAGGAGCCGAACTCGCCGACATGGCGTGGGTCGCGCTTGGCGTCCTTGGGCGGCGACAGCTCCCAGTGCTCCAGATGCAGCATCACCCAATAGGCGATGCGCTTGCCGCCGGGCCAGCGGATGGGCTTGCGCCGGTCGAGCGGCGAATAGTCGTAATGCGGGTTGTCCATGCCCGCGGGGATTGGTGCCGGCATGATCAGGCCTCCGCGCCGATGTGCTGCTGATAGGCCGCCATGCCGTGGGCGATGTACCAGTCGGCGATCTCCTCGCCCGTGGTGATCCAGGCGTCGCTGTGCGAGCGGATATAGGCCAGCGCGCGGTCGAGATGCTTCACGCGATGCGGCGCGCCCATCATGTAGGGATGCAGCGCGATGCACATCACGCGCGGCTGCGTAGCGCCCTCCCGGTACAGCGTGTCGAACTGGTCGACGATCATGCGCGCGAACTCCGCCGCCTCGAAGGGCTGGCGGTAGATCATCGCGTCGTTGATATCCATCGAGTACGGGATCGAAACCAGCTTGCCCTTGCGCACCTTCAAGGGCGTCGGCTGATCGTCGTGATAGAAGTCGCAGTAGTAGGTGATGCCCGCCTCGGCGACCAGGTCGGGCGTATTGACGGTGACCGACACAGCCGGCGAGAACCATCCCCGCAGCTTGCGCCCGGTGCAGCGCTCGTGGATCTCCTGGCAATGGGCGATGGCGGCGCGTTCCTCCTCCTCGCTGTAGCCCCAGTGATAGCGCGTGTTGAGCAGGCCGTGGCTCATGTACTCCCAGCGCCGCGCCTCCATCGCCTCGAGGATCTCCGGATACATCTCGATCACCGAGAGCGACAGCGAGACGGTGCAGCGTATGTCGTAGCGGTCGGTGACTTCGAACATGCGCCACAGGCCGACCCGGTTGCCGTAGTCGCGGCCGCCATAGCCCAGGATGTCGGGATGCGGGCTGCGCGGCCACGGATCGCGCACCCGCACCTCCGCCGGCATGTATTCGTAGTGCTCGATATTCGGCACCACCCAGACCGCCACACGCGCGTCGTTGGGCAGTTTCCATTTCGGACGCTCGATGATCGGCGAATAGCGGAAGCGGTCGGGATCGGTCACGGGCAACTCCTGCGCGGCGGCGCGCATCGTGGCCCGAACGCCGGTGAAATTCTAGCGGCGCGCAGCCAGTGCCCGGTTTTCCAGGCGGCTGAGCAGGCGTACCAGCGGCCAGAGGATCAAGAAATACGCCACCGCGGCCATGACGATCGGCGTCGGGTTGTAGGTGACGCTCTGCGCCTGGCGGGCCTGGAACAGCAGTTCGGGCACGGCGACGACGCTGCCCAGCGAGGTGAGCTTCACCACTTCCAGCGTGTTGGACATCAGGTCGGGCAGCACGTTGCGCACGGCTTGCGGCAGCACGACGTAGGTCATGGCTTGCAAGCGGGACAGGCCGGTCGAGCGCGCCGCCTCGATCTGGCCCGAGGGTACCGAGTCGATGCCGGCGCGCAGGATCTCGCCGTAATAGGCGCCGGTGTTGAGGAAGAAGGCGATGGCGACACAGGCGAAGCCGCCGAGCTCGAGCCCGGTGAAGGGGAGACCGGCGAACAGCAGGATCAACAGTACCAGCGGCGGGAAGGCGCGGAAGAAATCAACCCAGGCCATCAGCGGCCAGCGCACCAGGGGATGACGGATGCTGGCGAGCAGCGCCAGGATCAGCCCGCCAAGCAGGCCCAGCGGCACCACCAGTAGCGACAGCAGGATGGTGTTGAGCAACCCGGCCAGCACGATGGGCATAGCGGCGGCGGCGATCTCGGCGTTGAAGAAGCTCTGGATCATCGCTTCCACGCGAATTTGGTTTCGATCCAGCGCCCTGCGACCACGACTGGCAGGAAGAGCACGACGTAGGCTGCGGCTCCCATCATCAGCGGCGACGGGTTGTAGCTGTTGGACATCGCCGAAGAGGCTTGCCCCATAATCTCAGTAACCGCGACCACCGTACCGAGCGCCGTACCTTTGGTGATGGCAATCGTGCGATTTGTCAGCGGTGGAATGGTCAGGCGCAGCGCCTGCGGCAGAATGACGTTGATCAGCGTCTGACCATACGACAGGCCGGTGGAGCGCGACGCTTCCCATTGCCCTTTGGGAATCGAGGTGATTCCGGCCCAGAAGATCTCCTCTGAGAACGCCATCAGCACGAACGCGAGCGAGAGCCAGGTCGAGACAAAACCCGACGGCGAGATGCCAGCCGCCGGAAGGCCGAAATACATCAGCACGATGATGACCAGTGGCGGCAGAGAGCGGAAAAGGTCGACGACAATGATGATCAGCCAATTCAGCGGCCTCAGTCCAAGGCTACGCAATAGCGCCAGCGCCAGCCCCGAGGCCAGGCCCGTGAGTACGATGAGCACTGCAAGTTCGATGGTGACGACCATGCCCGAGAGAATGTCCGGGAGGTACTTCGCCATCACCTTCGCGTTGAAGAACGTCTCAAGAAATCGGTCCAGCTTTTCGTCAAGCTGCGCCAGAAACTCGAGGAACCGCTTCCAGTTCCACATGGTCAATGCCGCTGGATCTGGCTGATGAAGGCGCGGGTCCGTTCGTGGCTGGGGTTCTCGAAGATCGACGCCGGCGGTCCCTGCTCGACCACCCTGCCCTCGTCCATGAACAGCACGCGGTCCGCGGCGTTGCGCGCGAAGCCCATCTCGTGGCTCACCACCACCATGGTCATGCCATCGGCACGCAGGTCGCGCATGACGCCCAGCACCGAGCCCACCAATTCCGGGTCGAGCGCGCTGGTCGGCTCGTCAAACAACATCACGCGTGGTTCCAGCGCGATCGAGCGGGCGATGGCGACGCGCTGCTGCTGGCCGCCCGAGAGCTGCCCCGGCGTGTGGTCGGCGCGATCGGCCAGGCCGACACGCTCCAGCGCCTTGCGCCCGATGGTGTCGGCCTCGGCGCGCGACTTGCCGGCCACCTTGCGCAGCGCCAGGGTGACGTTGCCCAGCGCCGTCATGTGCGGATAGAGGTTGAACGACTGGAACACCATGCCGATGCGCTGACGCGCATGGTTGATGTCGGTCCGGGGGTCGAGCAGATCGATGCCGTCGACGACGACGCTGCCGGCGCTTGGCTCCTCCAGCCGGTTCAGGCAGCGCAGCAAGGTGGACTTGCCCGAGCCCGACGGGCCGATCACGAACACCAGCTCGCGTTCGGCTACCGTCAGGTCGACGCCCTTCAGGACATGCAGGGCGCCGAAATGCTTGTGAAGGCCGCGCGCCTCGACGATCGCCTTGGCCATCAACGCCCGATCATCAGCACTTCAGATCATGCGGCGTCGGATCGTAGCCCGGCATGCCCGGCGGGCCGTAGCCCGGCGTGATCACCCGCTCCAGCGCGTCGGCCGGCGGCTCGCGGCCGAACCACTTCGTCGACATCTTCACGATCGTGCCGTCCTTTTTCATGCAGTTGATGGTGTCCTGCAGTTCCTTGCGCAGGGCTGGATTGGTCTTGGGCACCGGCGCCGCCCAGTGCGCGCGGGTGTCCTTGAGCTCGAGGTCGGCGGCGAACTGCGGGTTGCGGCTGGCGGCGTAGACGATGGTGGTGTTGCCGCCCAGGGTGGCGTAGGCGCGGCCGGCGATCACCGCCTGGGTGGCGTCGGGCTGGGTGTCGTAGACCTGCACGGTGAAGCCGTGCTTCTCGCCCATCTCCTTGCTGAGCTTCTCGTAGGGCGTGCCCTTGTTGACCGACACGGCCTTGCCCTTGAGATCCTCCCAGCCCTTGATCGGCGCCGAGCCCTTCTTGATGCCGAACTGGAAGGCGGTCCACAGATAGCCTGCCGTGAACAGCATGTTCTCGGCGCGCTCCTTGGTCACCGTGGTCGGCGCGGCGATGAAGTCGTAGCGGCCGGCCTGCATGCCGGGGATCAGGGTCGAGAAGCTCACCGAGTCGATGGTGATCTCGCGACCCATGCGCCTGGCGACCTCGGTGAAGACGTCGATCTGGAAGCCCTCGGTGCCGCCGCCCAGCTTGGGCATGGCGTGCGGCGCGAAGGTGCCGTCGACGCCGGTGCGCAGCGGCGGCAGCTTGTCCTGCGCGAAGGCCGGCGATGCCAGGATGAGCGCGGCAGCGGCGGCCGCGGCAAGTCGTTGAAACATGAGAATTCCCCCGTCTAAACCTTCAGGCGGACGTTGCCGCGCCCGTCGGGTCGGCGCAAGCCGACAATGAGCCCACGACTAGCTGAGGATTGCAATTCAGGGGCCAAGTCGGGACAATCCCGCACGACAAAGAGAGGCGCCGATGTCCGAGCGGATCCTGGTCATCAACCCCAACTCGACCGAGGCCGTCACGCGCGGCATCGACGACGCCATGGCGCCGCTGCGCATGGCCGGCGGCCCATCGATCGAGTGCATGACGCTCAAGGAAGGCCCGCCCGGCATCCAGAGCCAGGCCGATGTCGAGAGCGTCGTGCAGCCGATCAGCCGCACCGTCTCGGCGCGCGATAACGACTGCGCCGCCTTTGTTATCGCCTGCTTCAGCGATCCCGGCCTGCACGCCGCGCGCGAGGCCACGGCCAAGCCGGTCCTAGGCATCGCCGAGTGCGGCGTGCTCACCGCCATGACCTTGGGCCAGCGCTTCGGCGTCATCGCCATCCTCGACCGCTCGATCCCGCGCCATCTGCGCTACATCAGGCAGATGGGCGTGCAGGACCGCTTCGCCGGCGACCGCGCCATCGGCCTGGGCGTCGTTGAGCTCAGCGACGAGGACCGCACCTTCAGCCGCATGGCCGAAATCGGCACCGAGCTGCGCAAGCGCGACGGCGCAGACGTGCTGGTGATGGGTTGCGCCGGCATGGCGCGCTATCGCGACCGCCTTCAGCGCGAGGTCGGCGTGCCGGTGGTCGAGCCGACCCAGGCCGCCGTCGCCATGGCCATCGGCCAGGCGCGGCTGGGCTGGGCGGGCTGACCATGCTTCTGTCGCGACGCTCGGCCCTGGCCGGCGCCGCGGCGCTGGCCGCGGGCGGCGGCGCGCGCGCCTGGGCGCAGCCGCGCGGCCAGGTTGGCGATCGGCTCTACAAGCTGGTTCAAGGCTACAGCACGTGGCCGCATCACCGCAGCGCCACGCCCGAGGGCCGCAACACCGTCGCTTTCGTCGACACCGAGCTGAAGCGGCTGGGCGCGCCGACCAAGAAGATCCCTTATCTGTTCGAGCGCTACGAATTCTTCGTCGAGGTCAAGGCCAAGGGCCGCGTGCTCGAGGCGCTGCCGCTGTTCTACGAGGCCTACAACCAGGTCAGCTCGACGACGCCGATCATCCGGCCGGTCACCCTCGAGAACAACGTCGACCGCAAGGACATCGCCGGCTCGATCAGCTCGCCGCCCAACGCCAAGTCGCCGATCGTGCTGCTGCCGACCTTCAGCAAGTTCGGCAGCGAGGCGCCCAAGCCGGCGCTGATCGGCGTCGACGCCGATCCGGCGCGCAAGGGCAGCGGCATCCCGACGGTGATGATCTCGGGCGAGCATCTGGAGACGCTGAAGGCCGGCGGCGTGACCGTCGAGTTTCGCGCGCGCCGCGTGTCGGATCGCGACGAGACGATCATCGCCGAGCTGGGCGCCGGCGGCCTGGCGCCGCTGGTGATCACCACGCCGATCGGCGGCTGGTTCACCGCCGCCGGCGAGCGCGGCACCGGCATCGCGCTGGCGCTGGAGCTCGCGGCGCATTTCGCGCGCGAGATGCCGATCATCTTCATCGCCACAACGGGCAACGAGCTGGAGTTCAACGGGCTGAAGAGCCTGATCAAGTGGGGCTACAAGGTCGAGCCGTACGGCGTGATCCATGTCGGCGCCGCCGCGGGTGCCGGCGTGAAAAAGCCGGGCGAGCGCAATCTGTCGCTCGCGCCTACCCGCGTGGCGATGTCGAGCAAGCCCGCCGGCCCGAACACCGGCATGGGCGCGGCGCTGAAGCCCGGCGGTTTCGCCGGCACCGAAAGCTTCAGCGGCGAAGGCGCGATCTGGCGCGAGTTCCTGGGCAAGGAGGTGCCGCTGCTGTCTTTCGACGGCACCTTCCCGCTGATGCGCACGCCCGACGACGTGCCCGATCTGGTAACGTCGCCGGCGCTGCTGGACATCGCCTACAAGTCGAT
>CAYTFW010000195.1:0-9890 GCA_964437145.1 uncultured Rhizobiaceae bacterium | reverse complement strand
GTCGGGCGGCGGCGTCTTGCTGAGCGGCATGGTCGAGAACGCGCCGTCGGGCGCGGCGCGCAGCCAGTCGACGCGGTACATCGCGGCGATCAGCGCGCCCTGGCCCATCAGCTCCGACTCGGTCTGGCGGATCAGCGCGCTTTCGTAGAGGCGCAGCAGGAAGACACCGGTCAGCGGCAAAGCGAGCAACACGAGATTGGCGAGCAGCAGCAGCGTGCGCAGCCGCGGCCGCCACTTCATCGCGCGATCACCAGCTTGTAGCCGACGCCGTGCACGGTCTCGATCGGCGCGCCGCCGGCGGCGGCGAGCTTGGCGCGGATGCGGCGCACATGGCTGTCGATCGTGCGGTCGCTGACATAGCGCCGGTCGTCGTAGGCCAGATCCATCAGGTTGTCGCGCGAGAACACCTTGCCCGGCCGTTCGGCCAGCGCCTTGAGCATCGCGAACTCGGTCGCGGTCAAGGTCAGCGCCGCGCCCTCCCAGCTCGCGACATGGGCGTCGAGGTCGAGCGACAGTCCGCCGCGCACCAGCAGGCGATGCGGCGGCGGCTCGCCCTCGGCCGCTGTCGAGGCGGCGCCGTTGCCACCCTCGGCGCGCCGGCGCAGCACCGCCTTGACGCGCGCCACCAGCTCGCGCGGGCTGAACGGCTTGACCACGTAGTCGTCGCCGCCCAGCTCGAGGCCGACGATGCGGTCGACCTCGCCGTCCTTGGACGACAGGAAGATCACCGGCACCGCGCTGCTGGCGCGCAGTCGGCGGCAGACCTCGACGCCGTCGAGTTCGGGCATCATCACGTCGAGCACGACCAGGTCGGGCTTCTCCTTCTCGACACCTTCCAGCGCGGCGGCGCCGTCGGCCGCCTCGCAGGTGCTGAAGCCTTCCTTGCGCAGGGCGAAAACCACCACGTCGCGGATATGCCGGTCGTCATCGACCACGAGGATGCGTGCCATATGTGCAGGAAACACGCACATCGCGGCGATGTCGAGACGTGGAAGCGCGTTGCACCGGTTTTGCACGATCTTTCCGGCCATCGCGCACTTCAGTGCCTCGCCCGCCCCTGACGGCGCGCGCAGCTTGACCCAACAGGCAGCAGGAGCAGCGCAGCCATGACCGACATCACCGCCGGCCCGACGCCCCCGTCCAGTCCACCGGCAGGACCGAGGCGTACCCCCACGATGCGGGAGATCATCGGCGGTTGGCCGCTCAGCGTTCGGCTCGGCATGAAGATGGCGCTGCTCGCCGTGCTGGCCCTGTGCTACGGCCTGCCGCTCGCGTTGATCGCCGACACGGTGAACGACCGGTCGCGCTTGCTCGACTCGGCGCGCGCCGAGATCACCTCGTCCTGGGGCCACGCGCAGACCCTGCTCGGGCCGCTGCTGCTGGTGCCGCACGACTCGGTGCGCGGCCGCGACGAGGCGCTGATCCTGCCCGACCAGCTCAGCATCGATGTCGCGCTGCAGCCGCAGCCCCGCCGCCGCGGCATGTTCGAGGCGGTCGTCTACACCTCGGAGGTCAAGCTCAGCGGCCGTTTCCGCTGGCAGGAGAGCGAAGGCGAGGGCATCGGCGCGATCACGCGTCTGCGCTTCAGTGGCGCGCGGCTGATGCTGGCGGCGGGCGATCTGCGCGCGTTGCGCATCACCAGCGCGACCATCGATGGCGTGCCGCTGACCTTCGAGCCGGCGACGCGCGGCCCCGAGATGGTGGCCATGGAGCGCCGCCGCAAAGCGGCGATCGACGCCGCCATCGCCGGCCTCGACGCCGCCCGCCTGGCTGACGGCGTGCGCTTCGAGATCAGCTTCACGATCAACGGCAGCGAGCGCATCGCCTTCGAGCCTGCCGGCAACCTCACCGAGGTGAGGGTCGGCGCGCCGTGGGCCGACCCGGGCTTCTTTGGCCCGTTCCGTCCGGTCGAGCAGCGTATCGGCTCGGATCGTTTCGACGCGCGCTGGCAGGTCTCGATCCTCGGCCGTGGCTTCGGCAACGCCGGCACCTCGGCCGACGGCTCGTCGGCGACCCTGATCAAGCGCCTGGCCGACTCGGCCTTCGGCGTCAACCTGGTGCAGCCGGTGACGCCCTATCGCGGCGTCGATCGCATGCTGAAGTACGGCCTGCTGACGGTGGGCTGCGTCTTCGCGCTCTATCTCGCCTTCGAGATCGCCGGCCGCGCGCGCCTGCATCCCGTGCAATACGCGCTGTCGGGCGCGGCGATGGCGCTGTTTCCGCTGCTGCTGCTGTCGGCCGGCGAGCATCTGGGCTTCGTCGCCGCCTATACCCTGGCCGCCGCCAGCGTCGTGGCGCAGACCGCCTGGTACACCTGGCACGCCACGCGGCAGCGTCGCTTCACGATCCTGTTCGCGACCGGCAGCGCGGCGCTCTTCGCCTATCTCTACCTGCTGCTGCAGGCCGAGAACTGGTCGTTGCTCGGTGGTTCGCTGGCCCTGTTCGCCGCGCTCACCGGCCTGATGTACGCCACCCGCAACATCGGGCGGGCTGGTCCGGCGTAACCGTCATCCTGAGCGAAGCGAAGGATCTCGCGGTGCGTGAGCGGTCCTTCGCGGCCGCTCAGGACGACTCGATCACCGAGGATTGGTCTCGGGCGTTCGTTCAAGGATGAGGCTGGTGCCACCGCCGCCGGGGCCGCCGCTGCTGTTGCCTGAAGTGGCGGGAGCGCTGGTAACGGGAGCGCTGGTCGTGGGGCCGCCGCTCAGGCTGCCGCCGCTGGTACGCCCGGTGCCGCCGCCGCTGCCGCCGGCCTGGTCGCGGTTGCGGACCGCGAGCTCGCGATTGCGCGTGGCGACGGGATAGCCCGGGCGCAGGCGGATCGCTTCGTCGTACTCCTGGATGGCGCGGTCGTATTGGCGCAGGCCGTTGTAGGAGACGCCGCGGTTGTTGTAGGCCTCGGCCAGCCGCGGATTGAGGCGGATCGCCTCGTCAAGGTCCTGCAGCGCGCGCTCGTACTGGCGCATGTTGTTGTAGGTCCAGCCGCGATTGTTGCGCAGCATCGCGTCGTTGGGGTTCATGCCGACGGCGACGTTGTGGTCAGTCATGGCGCGGGCATAGTCGCCCTTGCGGTTGTAGGCGTAGGCGCGCGCGCCGTAGGCGGCCGCCAGTTCCTTGCCCTGCGCGCGACCCGAGGAGATCACCGCGTCGCAGCCCTGGATCGTCTGATCGTCGGTCGAGTCGCCGTAGCACCATGCGCTGAGCTGGTCGTAGCTCTGAGCCCGAGCCGTGGCAGCGCCCAGCAAAGCTGTCACGACGACTGTCAGAATCGTGCGAAGCATCGCGGTCTCCTTCAAGGGGCCTCCTCCATACGCTCCTTGGCGAGCGCCATCCAGCCTCGCAGCAAGTCGGGGTCGGACACGAATTGTTCATCGAGCACGGTCGAGGACGCCACACGCTCGACACGGAAGTGGCGATAGTCCTTGCGCAGCTCGCACCACGCGCCGATCACCGTGACATCGACATAGTACGCCATGGCGATCGGCCAGATGGTGCGACGCGTGCGCCTGCCCTTTTCGTCCACATAGACGATGCGCATCTTCCTGTTGTCGCGGATCGCGCCGCGCAATGCGCCGAGGTCGATGCCCTTGGCCTGCCGTGCGCTGCCACCGGAGACATAGAATCGCGCCGAGGCGAGTTCGGCGCGCAGCTGCTCGGGCAGTACCACCGTCACCTTGTCCAGCACGCTCTCGGCGGCGCGCTGCAGCGTGGCGTCGCGCAGGCGCGGGATCATGCGCGCGCCCAGCACGATGGCCTCGACCTCTTCGGTCGTGAACATCAGCGGCGGCAGGTCGAAACCGCGGCGCAGCACATAGCCGACGCCGGCTTCGCCGTCGATCGGCACGCGCCTGGCCTGCAGCGTGGCGACATCGCGATAGATTGTGCGCGGCGTGCATTCGAGCTTCTCGGCGAGCGCCGCCGCCGTCACCGGCCGTTTGACCGTGCGCAGGATCTGGATGATGTCGAACAGCCGGTCGGCGCGTCGCATGCCGCGACTCTACTGACAGAACGCTGTCAGGAGCCAGCGCGGATTATGGCCCTGTCATCCTGAGCGAAGCGAAGGATCTCGCTGTATCGCGGTCAAGCACAGGCGCCGGGATTGGTCGTACCACCGCGAGGTCCGTCGCTGCGCTCAGGACGACAACCTTGAGGAGCGAACCATGACCGACAACACCACGCGTACCTGGCTGGGCATCGCGCTGGTCGCGACCTCGGCCGCGGTGTCCAGCGCCGCCGGTTTCTTCGCACGCGCGACCAGCGTCGACGCCTTCACCATGGTGTTCTGGCGTTGCCTGTTCGGCGGCCTGCTGATCGCCGGCTACATTCTCTGGCGCCATCGCGGCGCGACGATGGCCGCGATCCGCGCGGTCGGCGTCGAAGGCCTGGTGGTGGCGGCCTGTTCGGCCATCGCCACCATCTGCTTCATCAACGCATTGACCCGCACCACGGTGGCCGACGTCACCGTGATCTTCGCCGTCGCCCCCTTCGCCGCCGCGACCCTCGCCTGGCTGTGGCACGGCGAACGGCAGAGCGGGGTGACGCTGGCGGCCAGCGCGCTGGCGCTGCTCGGCGTCGTGCTCACTGTCGATGCCGCGCTCGCCGCCGGTACCATCGTCGGTGACCTGCTGGCGCTGGCCGCGACCGTGCTGATGGCGGCGCTGATGGTGATCGTGCGCCGGCGCCGCGACGTGTCGATGCTGCCGGCGTCGTGCCTGTCGGCCTTCCTTGCGGTGGCGCTCGTAGCGCCGGTGGCGCGACCCTTCGCGCCGACCGCCGCCGAGCTCGCCATTCTGGCCGCATTCGGCGCGCAGTTCGGCCTTACCCTGCTGCTACTGACCCTGGGCACACGGTTGATCGCGGCGCCGCGCGCGGCGCTGCTCGGCTCGCTGGAGATTCCGCTGGCGCCGCTGTGGGTTCTGCTGGCCTTCGGCGAGACGCCTGCGCTGACGGCCGTGATCGGCGGCGCGCTGGTGCTCGCCGCCGTGATCGCCGACGCGCTTTTCAGCCGTGACTCAAGCCAGGGCCCGCGTCAGCAGACGGCCCAGTCGATCGGCGAAGGCCCTGGCGTCACCCGGACGATCGCCGTCGAGAACCCGCGCCTCGTCGAGCAATAGGTGCGCGACATCGCCCTTCAGCTCGGCCTTGTCGTCGGGCAGGGCGGCGACGGCCGATATCAGCGCGTTGCGTGGGTTGATCTCCAGCACGGGCTTCGAAGCCGTGGGCAGCCGTCCCGCGTTGGCCAGCATCCGCTCGAGCTGACGGTCGAGGCCCGAGGCCGACGCCACCAGGCAGACGGCGCTGTCGGTCAGGCGGTCCGAGACCTTCACGTCGGCCACGGCGTCGCCCAGCGTCGTCTTCATGAAAGCGACAAATGCGTCGATCGCCGGAGACGCCTCGGGCTTGGTGTCGTCCTTGGCGTCGAGCACGGGGATCAACGACAGGTCGGCGGCGCCCCGGGTGATCGATTTGAAGGGCTTGCCGTCGAAGGCCGCGCCGGCCGTGACCCAGAAGCTGTCGACCTGATCGGTCAACAGCAGCACCTCGATGCCGCGCGCGCGGAAACCCTCGAGATGCGGGGAAGCCTCGAGCCGCGCCTGGTCGTCGCCGGTGATGTAGTAGATCGCCGTCTGGTTGGGCTTCAGCGCGCCGACATAATCCTTGAGGCTGCGCCAGCCTTTGCTGTCCGACGTGCTGTGGAAGCGCGCCAGGCCCATCAGCGTATCGCGGCGGCCGAAATCCTCGTAGAGGCCTTCCTTGAGCACGGCGCCGAAGGCGTCCCAGATCTTCGTGTAGGTCTTGGGCTCCTTCTCCGCCAGCTTCTCCAGCTCGCTCAGCACGCGGCCGCAGACCGCGTTGCGGATCGCGCCCAGGACCGGGCTTTCCTGGATCATCTCGCGCGAGACGTTGAGCGGGATGTCCGCCGAGTCGACCAGGCCGCGCACGAAGCGCAGGTAGCGCGGCAGGATCTCGACATCGTCACTGATGAACACGCGCTTGACGTAGAGCTTGATGCGTCCCTTGCGGTCGGGCTCGAACAGATCGAAGGGCCGCGTGCTCGGCACGTATAGCAGCACGGTGTATTCGTGCCGTCCCTCGGCGCGGTAATGGACGGTCAGCGCCGGCTCGTCGAACTGGCCGGCGACGCTTCGGTAAAAATCCTTGTGCTCCTCGGCGGTGACCTCGGTGCGCGGCTTGGCCCACAGCGCCGCGCCGTCGGCGATCTCCGCCGGTTCGGCCCCGGGCTTCTCGACGATGGCGATCGGCACCGGCACGTGGCCGGACTGCTCGCGCACGACGCGCTCGACGGTGTGGCGCTCGAGATAGGACTTGGCGTCCTCCATCAGGTGCAGCACGACGCGGGTGCCGCGCGCCGGCGCCTCGACGGGCTCGGCCGGCGCGATGGAGAACGTGCCCTTGCCATCGGACGACCAGCGCCACGTCTCCACGGCGCCGGCGCGGCGCGAAATCACCTCGACGCGCTCGGCGACCATGAAGGCGGAGTAGAAGCCGATGCCGAACTGGCCGATGAGCTGGGCGCCGGCGTTGGCCTCGCCGCCCTGAAGACGCTCGACGAAAGCGCGCGTGCCGGAGCGCGCGATGGTGCCCAGCGCCTCGACCATCTCGTCGCGGCCCATGCCGATGCCATTATCCTCGACGCTGAGCGCTTTGGCCTCGGCATCGATGGCGATCGTGATGCGCGCCTTGGGATCATCGCCGAGCAGGCCGGGGCTGGCGATCGCCTCGTAGCGCAGCTTCTCGCAGGCGTCGGCGGCGTTGGAAATCAATTCGCGCAGGAAGACATCGCGTTCGGAATAGACCGAATGGACCATCAACTGCAGCAGCCGGGCGACATCGGCCTCGAAGGCACGGTTCTCGGTCGGTGGTGCGTCTGCGCTCGACATAGATATCCTCTGCTAGCTGGCCTTGGCGATATTGGCTTCGTGCCCTTCGAGCATCGCCCTCATCCGGGCGTGCAGGGCGTCGTCGCGGATGCGCGGCAGGGTCTTGCGCAACTCGCGCACGACCCAGCCCTGGCCGCGGTTGATGAACTCGACCCGCTCGCGCAGGTCGGCGATCGCCGCGGCCTTATCGTAGAAGGCGCCGGTCTTGGTCGACGGCTCGCCCTCCAGGGCACGGATCGCCTTGGTCAAGACGGCGCACCAATGCGCCTCGTCATCGCGTACCGCCGCCATCAAGGCGGCCAAGCTTTCGTTGCCGGCATCGCGCGCCTCGTGCGCCGTACGCTGGCAGATGCGCGCGCCGGCGCGCTCGGCCTCCAGCAGGGTGTTGAGCAAGGCGACCAACTCGTCCCGCGAGGCGAAACCCATGTAGGCGTCGCCCGCCTCGTGCGCCGAGCAGGCCGGGGAAGCGGTATCTTTGGGGTCGTCCGGCATGTCGGACATGTTGGTTTGCCCGCGTCAGGACGCAAGCCTTCTCACTCCAACCCGAGGGACATCTGTTGTTCCGGCGGCGCCACGTCACCGGGCCGTTCCAGGTTGTGCAGGGTCACGCCCAGCAGCCGGACTGGCTTGGCCAGGGGAAAGACACCGCGTACCAGCGCCAGCACGATCTGCGCCGCCTCATCCTTGCCGCGGATCATCGCCGGCGCGCTGCGGCTGCGGGTGTGCTGCTCGAAATCGCGATAGCGGATCTTGATGGTCAGCGTGCGGCCTCCGATACCGTGGCGCTCGACGTACGTCCAGACGTCGTCGAGCTGCTCGAGGATCGCGCGCTCGACCGCGTCGGTCGTGGTGAGATCGTCGAGATAGGTCGATTCCGAGCCGACCGACTTGCGCTCGCGGTCCGGGTTGACCTGGCGCTGGTCCTCGCCGCGTGCGATGGCGAAGAAGCGCGGGCCGGCCTTGCCGAAGTGTTCGGTGAGGAACTCCAGGCTTTGTTGGCGCAGGTCGGCACCGGTGAAGATGCCCAGCCGTTCCATCTTCGCCGCCGTCGCCGGCCCGACGCCGTGGAACTTGCCGATCTTCAGCCCGGCGACGAAGGCTTCGCCCATGTCTGGCGTGATCGTGTACTGGCCATTGGGCTTGTTGTGGTCCGAGGCCTGCTTGGCGAGGAACTTGTTGTAGGAGATGCCGGCCGAGGCGGTCAGCCCGGTCTGCTCCAGGATCGCCGCACGGATGGCGCGCGCCGTGGCCGTCGCCGATTCGATGCCCTTTAGATTCTCAGTGACGTCGAGATAGGCCTCGTCCAGCGACAGCGGCTCGATCAACGGTGTGTACTCGAAAAAGATCGCGCGGATCTGCTGCGAGATCGCCCGGTACACCTCGAAGCGCGGCTTGACGAAAATCAGGTCGGGGCACAGCCGCTGCGCCGTCAGCGAGGGCATCGCCGAGCGCACGCCGAACACGCGAGCCTCATAGCTCGCCGCCGCCACCACGCCGCGCCGGCTGGCGCCGCCCACCGCCACCGGCTTGCCGCGCAGCTCGGGATTGTCGCGCTGCTCCACGGACGCGAAGAAGGCGTCCATGTCGACATGGATGATCTTGCGGATGGCTGATGCGGCCATGGCGCCGAGTGTACCGCCGCCGCGGCGCGCTGTGATCGCTCAATCGGCGTCGTGTGCGGGCGAGGCAGCGCGCGCGAGGAGGCGCGCCTGCAGGCGGCGGTATTCGATGATCGCGCGATCGCTGGCGAGCGGCCGGTCGGCGCGCGCGTCGGCGCTGTCGGGCGGTGTCTGGGTCACCACGACACGGCGATCCTGCGACAGGATCAGCCGGTTGCTGAGGCAGGTCGCCGCCGCGAAGAGCGAGGCGACGATCGCCGGCTCTCGGCGGTGGCAGGCGCGGAGATAGTAGCGCGTATGGCCGGCGTTTATCGGCACGAAGGCGATGAAGTTCTTGAACCGTGGCGCGATGTTGAGCAGCCAGGTCGCGGGGAAACGAAAGCTCACGGTCGGCTCCGTGCCGGCCGCCGCCGCTGCCAGGTCGGCCGGCTCGCGCGGACGCTGTCCCGTGTCCTTAGTGTTGGTGATCCAGACGCGGATGCCGGTCTCGTCCGCCTCGACGTGCGGCCCTTCGACCAGGGTCTCCCCGCCGGCGCCGATCGTCGATCGGTGGACGAACGGCAGATGCGCCACGTCGAGCTGGTTCTCGATGGCGCGGCTGTAGTGCGCCGGCCAGTCGACGGTGATCGTGGCGTGGCGCCAGCCATCTTCCAGCTCGGCGAAATACGGCAGCTCTGGATACTGCGCGCGCGGCGCGCCCCACCACAGCCAAAGAAAGCCGTGGGCCTCGCGCAGCACCAGCGCGTCGAGCGCCATCGCCGCGGGGATGCGCCCGTCGCGGCCGATGGCCGGAATGTGGCGGCAGGTGCCGCCGGCATCGAACTCGATCCCATGGAACGGGCAGACGAGGCGGTCGCTGCGTATCGTGCCGCCGCTCAGCGCCGCACCGAGATGCGGGCAACGGTCGGGAAGCGCGTGCGCCGTCCCGTCGGCGGTCCGCCAGAAGACCAGCCGCCTTCCGAGGCGCTCGACTCCCAGTGGCCGCCGCCGCAATTCGCGGCTCAGCAGGACGGCGTACCAGCAATCCGATGTCACGCGCATTGCCGTTAAACGTCGTTGAAGGCGGAGCGGATCATTGATCCGTCGCATCGCGCAGAACTGTCATGGAGTCGATGCTGGCAGGGCATCGCTGTGATGCCCCAGCCTTCTGTTGCGCTGCAACATGGGGCGTGCACATATAAGGGGCGAATCAGCAGCAGGGGTGCCCTCTGTGGGACGGGGGCACCGACACAACGGAGGGTCCCCATGACCGATATCGTCATCGCCTCGGCCGCGCGTACGCCGATCGGCTCGTTCAACGGCGCCTTCAACAGCGTGCCGGCGCACGACCTCGGCAAGATCGCGATCAAGGGCGCGCTGGAGCGCGCCA
>CAYTFW010000194.1:0-10109 GCA_964437145.1 uncultured Rhizobiaceae bacterium | reverse complement strand
GGCTGCCGCCCTTCTTCATACGCGGCACGGCGCGCTGCGCCACCGCGGTGAAGGAGTAGCAGCTGATGTTCATCGTCATCGCGAAGTTGTCGGCCGAGGTGTCGAGGTAGCGGCCCTTGAGCTCGTCCTTGTTCGAGAAGGCGATGCAATGCACGACGAAGTCGAACTCGCCGCCCCACCTCTTGTCGATCTCCGCGAAGACCGCGTCGATGCTGGCGGGGTCGGTCACGTCGCAGGGCACCGTGAAGTCGCAGCCGATCGAGGCGGCCAGCGGCTCGACCCGGCGCTTCAGCGCGTCGCCCTGATAGGTGAAGGCGAGCTGGGCGCCGTGATCGTGCACCATCTTGGCGATGCCCCAGGCGATCGAGCGGTCGTTGGCGACGCCCATGATCAAGCCCTTCTTGCCGGCCATGAGCTGCGTCGGGGCGGTCATACGGAAACCTCTGGAATCGTTGCGTATCAGGTCGTTGGCGTCGCCGATTGCGACGCATTTTCAACAGGTTGTGTCAGCTTGTAGCGGGCGGCCCCGATAGCCGCAAGAGGATCGGCCCCCCAACAGGGACAATCGGCCACTGGTTTCCCGAGCTGTCCAGCGGCCATAGTTAGGATCATGAGCGAGCCCAGTGACGATCCCTGGCAAAGCTTTGGCGCGTGGTTCGCCGAGGCCGAGAAGAGCGAACCCAACGATCCCAACGCCTTGGCGTTGGCGACGGTCGGCGCCGACGGCATGCCGTCGCTGCGCATGGTGCTGCGCAAGGGCTGGGATCGTGACGGGTTCGTCTTCTACACCAACTACGAAAGCCGCAAGGGCGAGCAGCTGCTGGCCCATCCCAAGGCGGCGCTGCTGTTCCATTGGAAGTCGCTGCGCCGCCAGGTGCGCATCGAGGGGCCGGTGAGCCAGACGACGCCGGAGGAGGCCGATGCCTATTTCGCCACGCGCCAGCGCGGCAGCCAGATCGGCGCCTGGGCCTCGGCCCAGTCGCGGCCGCTGGAGAGCCGCTTCGCGCTGGAGAAGAAGGTCGCGGAGTACGGCGCCAAGCATCTGATCGGCAGCGTGCCACGGCCGCAGCATTGGTCGGGATTCCGCGTCGCGCCGCTGATGTTCGAGTTCTGGCGCGACATGCCCTTTCGCCTGCATGACCGCACGGTCTTCAAACGCACCGACGTCGCCGCGTCGGCGTGGCGGACCGAAAAGCTCTATCCCTGAGGCCCGGTGATGGCGGGCGATGAACGCGCCCGGCTGGTCCGTGCCGCGACCTACGCCTCGACATCGGTGGCGCTGGTCCTGGTCCTCTCCAAGCTGGTCGCTTGGCTACTGACCGGATCGGTGAGCCTGCTGTCGTCGCTGGTCGATTCGTCGCTCGACCTGCTGGCCTCGGCGGTCACCTGGCTTGCCGTCCGTCACGCGATGAATCCGGCTGACCGCGAGCATCGCTTTGGGCATGGCAAGGCCGAGGCATTGTCCGCGCTGGCGCAGGCGGGCTTCATCCTCGCCTCGACCATCGGGCTGATCTTCGCCGGTATCGAACGCCTGATGATGCCCCATCCGATCGTTCGCGAGGAGATCGGCATCGCCGTCAGCCTGCTGTCGATCGTCGCGACCGCCGGGCTGGCGCTGTTCCAGCGTCACGTCGTGCGGCGCACTGGGTCCGTGGCCATCAGCGCCGACGCGCTGCACTACCGGTCCGACTTGCTGGTCAACATCGCGGTCGTGGTGGTGCTGCTGGTGACGACCCGCTTCGGCGTCGTTTGGCTGGACGGGGCGGCGGCTATCGCCATCGCCCTCTATCTGCTGCTGGGCGTGCGCGCCATCACCGGACAGGCGCTCGACGTGCTGATGGATCGCGAACTGCCCGGAGCGGATCGCCGGCGCATCGAGGCGATCGCGCGCGCCCATCCGGCGGCGCGGGATCTGCACGGCCTGCGCACGCGCTCATCGGGCGCGACGCGCTTCATCGAGCTGCATGTGGCGTTCGATCCGGATCTGCCGCTGGCCGTCGCGCATCGTCACGGCGACGAGATCGAGGCCGCGATCAAGACCGCCTTCCCGGACGCCGAGGTACTCCTGCACCACGATCCCCACGGGATCGAGGTGCCGCAGCGCGAACCGGCGTGACGGCTCAGGCGACGAACTGTCGGAAGAGGTGACGCAGGTCCTGCCGCTCCTGCGGCGTGATCTCGCCATCGAGCACACGCGCTTCCCAGGAGCGCAGCTCCCGTTTGACATGGCTGGGCGTGCGCGGGCTCAGCAGCAGCATGAAGAACTGCTCGTAGGGGGAGAGCTCACGATCGCGCCGCATGCCCATCGGGCCCGCCCCGACGGTCGTCGGTCCCGCCGCTGGCTTTGCCTGGGCGTCTTCGCCCAACGTCGGACCTGGCCTGGCGAGCTGCGCCTTGGGGAGCAGATCGGGACGCAGGATCTCCTCCCAGGAGAAGCCCGCTTCGCGGACCATGGTCGTGGCCAGCTTCGCGGCCGCCATGACCTCGCCGGCGTGGTCACTGCCGAGAATCTCGAGGATCTTGGCGAGCGTCGTCTTATTGAACTGGGTCATTGGGGACCCTCTCCCCCTAGCCGGTTCCGGGGGGGCGGAGGGCCGGCATTGATCTTGAGAAACAATAGACTGCGCCACTTTTCATGACTTGAACACAAGATATGGATTATCCACAGCGAAAGCAAGCGACGCGTGGTTATCCACTTACCGGGAACAATCGTTCCCGTTGCGCCTTCGCGA
The DNA here is from genome assembly GCA_964437145.1 of uncultured Rhizobiaceae bacterium. GTDB lineage: Bacteria > Pseudomonadota > Alphaproteobacteria > Reyranellales > Reyranellaceae > JAFAZJ01. The sequence continues at coordinate 7,377 of CAYTFW010000194.1, read as the reverse complement.
TATGCCAAACATCCACCGCATGTCCGCGTCCGATCCCTCCGCCGATCCCGGCTTCCGCGCCTATCTCGGCGGTCTGACGTCGTGGTTTCTCGCCCAGGGCATCGGCATGGTCATGGTGCAGTGGCTGGTGACCGACGTGCTGCGCCGTTCGGCGGAGGATCTCGGCCTGGTGCAGATGTGCGCCATGGGGCCGGCCCTGTTGTTCATGTTGCATGGCGGCGCGGTCGCCGATCGCGGCGACGCGCGCCGGCAGCTGATGATCTGCCATGTGCTCGCGGCCATCCCGCCCGTGGTGTTGGCGGTCCTGGCGTTGACCGGCGAACTCGACCTGCTGGTGATGATCCTCTACGGCGTCGCCTCCGGCACGATCGCCGCCTTCGCCATTCCGGCGCGCGATGGCCTGCTGCCGCGTGTGACGCGCCTGCCGATGCCGCGCGCCGTGGCGGTCGCCACCGGCATGCAGTTCCTGACCCAATTGTTGGGCATCGGCGTCGCGATGGCGGCGGACAGTACCGGCGCCGCGCCGCTGCTGATCGCGCAGGGGCTCGTACTGCTGATCGGCGTGCTCGCCATTGTGCGCTTGCGGCCGCAGCCGGCGGCGCCACCGACGGCGGTCTCGTCGACGGCATCCGCGTCGCCGTGCGCGAGCCGCGCATCTGGCCGGTGATCGCGCTGATCTTCGCCATCGGCGTGTTCTACGTCGCGCCCTTCGTGGTCGTGCTGCCGATCGCGGTGCGCGACGTCTATGGCGGCGGCTCGACGCGGCTGGCGTTGCTCAACCTGATGTTCTGGGCCGGCACCATCGCCGCCAGCTTCGCCATGGCGCGCTTCGGCGCGCGCTTGGCGTATCGCGGCCGCGCCGTGGTGCTGGCGCTGTCGATGGGCTTCGTCGTGCTGGCCCTGATGGCGCTGCTGCCGCCGTTTCCCGTGGTGCTGGCGCTGATCTTCATCTGGGGCACCGGCGCCGGCGTGACCATGACGCAGGGGCGCACCATCGTGCAGATGGCGGCGCCGGCCAGCCATCGCGGCCGCGTGCTGGCGCTGTTTCAGCTCGGCTTCATGGGCGGCGCGCCGATCGGCGCGCCCGTCGCCGGCGCGATCGCCAGCGGCCATGGCCTGACAGCCGCGATGCTGGTCGCCGCCGGCGGCATGGTCGTGGTGATCGCGATCGTGCTCGCGACCTCCAGAATCTGGCGCGAGCGCTCGGCGTGAGAGCCTATTCGGCGGCCTGGCGCCGCGAGGGCATCAGCGTCGTCCAGACATCGACCAGGGCGGCGACGAGCCGCTCCATCGCCTGATCGTCGTGCGCCGGGGTCGGGGTGATGCGCAGGCGCTCGGTGCCGCGCGCGACCGTCGGATAGTTGATCGGTTGCACATAGATGTCGTGACGCTCCATCAGCAGGTCGCTAGCCGCTTTGCACAGAGCGGCGTCGCCGACGAACAGCGGCACGATGTGGCTGACCGAGGGCATCACCGGCAGACCGACCGCCTTGAGCTTCGCCTTCAGGGTCGCGGCGCGCTCCTGGTGCCGCGCGCGGCGCTCGGCACCCTCGCTCTTGAGGTAGCGCACGGCGGCCAGCGCACCGGCGGCGATCGACGGCGGCATCGAGGTGCTGAAGATGAAGCCGTTGCCGTTGCTGCGAATGAAATCGATCAGCCGGGCATCGGCCGCGACATAGCCGCCGACCACGCCGAAGCCCTTGGCCAAGGTGCCCTGGATCACGTCGAGGCGATGCATGACGCCGTCGCGCTCGGCGACGCCGCCGCCACGCGCGCCATACATGCCGACGGCGTGCACCTCGTCGAGATAGGTCAGCGCGCCGAATTCCCGCGCCACGTCGCACAACGCGGCGATCGGCGCGATGTCGCCGTCCATCGAATAGACTGACTCGAACGCCACCAGCTTGGGCGCTTTCGGATCCGCCGCCGCCAGCAGCTCGCGCAAATGATCGGGGTCGTTGTGGCGGAAGACCTGGTAGGGCGCGCGGCTGTTGCGGATGCCGGCGATCATCGAGGCGTGGTTGAAGGCGTCGGAGAACACCACGCATCCCGGCAGGCGCGCGGCCAGCGTGCCCAGCGTCGTGTCGTTGGCGACATAGCCCGAGGTGAAGATCAGGGCAGCGTCCTTGCCATGCAGGTCGGCGAGCTCGCGCTCGAGCTCGACGTGCAGGTGGTTGGTGCCGGAGATGTTGCGCGTGCCGCCGGCGCCGGCGCCCTGCCTGACGATGGTCGCGGCCATCGCCTCGGTGACGACGGGATGGCTGCCCATCGCCAGGTAGTCGTTGCTGCACCACACTGTGACTTCGCGCGCCCGGCCCTGATCGTCGCGATAGAGCGCCAGCGGGAAGCGCCCGGCCAGCCGCTCAAGATCGGCGAAGACCCGATAGCGCCCCTCGGCCTTCAGCGCCGCCAGCTGCTCGGCGAAGAAACCGGTGTAGTCGAACGACATGCTGCGGGACCTCCGGACGGCCGGCCGCGGGAACCTAATGGGCGAACACCCCATACGAAACAGAATTCCCGTACTCGGACAAGGCGCATTGACGCACGTCAAAGGCGGGGACAGGTTAGGGCTGACATGCATGGGCCCCTGGACGATCCGCTGGTCGAAGCGTTGGCCGGCACGGCACGCGGCGAGCGCGCGGCGTTCGCCGCGCTGTACCGGGCGGCCGCGCCTACGCTGATGGGCGTCGCGCTCAAGGTGCTGCGCCGCCGCGACGCGGCCGAGGACGTGCTGCAGGAAGCCTTCGTGGCGATCTGGGACAAGGCCGGCCAGTACAAGCCGGAGCGGGGTGCGCCGATCGCCTGGATGGCGATGGTGGTGCGCTATCGCGCCATCGACCGTCTGCGGCGCGAGGCCAGGCGGCCCGAGGATACGGCCGCATCCGAAGACGACTTCGCCGACGTATCCATATCGCCCGAAACCGTGTTCGACGGCCGGGCGAAGGACGTGATGCGGTGCCTCGAAGGCCTGCCGGCCGATCCGCGGCTCGCGATTTGGCTGGCGATGCGCGAGGGGCTGACGCACGAGGAGGTCTCGGCGCGCATGGGGCGGCCGCTGGGAACGGTGAAGAGCTGGATCCGACGGGGGCTGATCGATTTGAAGGGGTGTCTGGAGTCATGACGGAACAGGACCTCGACGCGCTGGCTGGCGAATACGTTCTCGGCACCCTCACGGGCGAGGACCGCCAGGCGTTGGAGGCGCGCATCGAGCGTGACGCCGACCTGCGCGAACGGGTCGAAGCCTGGGAGCGCCGGCTGGGCCCGGCGGTCGTCGCGGCGGCGGAAGCGGTCGAGCCGGCGGCTGACCTGCTGGCCAAGATCGAGGGCGTGATCGACGCGCGCCAGCGTGTGGACTTTGGCGGCGTGACGGTGCGCGCCAGCGAAGGCGAGTGGATGCCGCTGGCTCGTGGTTCGGAGATCAAGCTCCTGCTGGTCGACACGGTGAAGCGCGAGCGTTCGTTCCTGCTGCGGGTTGCGCCCGGTGGATACGTGCCGCCGCACGATCACCCCACGACCGAGGAATGCATGGTGCTGTCCGGCGACATGGTGATCGGCGATACGGTCTTCTATCCCGGCGATTTCCATGCCGCGATCGCCGGCGTGAAGCACCCCGCGATCACCAGCCGCAACGGCGGCGTCATCTTCATCCGCGGCCCGATCTACGACGGCTATCCCTGACGGTCGCGACGCGGCTTTACGCTCCGAACGCGGAGCCGGATGCAAGCACGCGATCGTTTGCCGATCACAAGTCTTTCACATCACACGCGCGCTCTCGTGATCGGCTGATCGCATCCTCCCGCCCGGGCCCGCCGTACCAGGGCACGAGGTCGACAGGACATGGCCTCGTCGACCACCAAGGGAGAACTCATCATGGATACCACTGTGAACAATGGACGCCGCAAGCTGCTGCGCGTCGGCGGCACCTCGCTCCTCTCGGCCACCGCGGTGGCGCTGCTCGCCGGTTGCGAGCGCATGGCGAGCCAGGCGCAGGCCCAGACCAATCCGGCGGGCGACGTGCAGATCCTCAATGTCGCGCTCGGGCTCGAGCACGAGGCGATCAGCGCCTATTCGATCGCCGCCGGCAGCGGCCTGGTCAGCAAGGCCGTGCTGCCCGTCGCGGTGACCTTCCAGGGCCACCATAAGGAGCATCGCGACGCGCTGATCGCGACCATCCGCAAGCTCGGCGGCACGCCGGTTGCGGCCAAGCCCGACGCCGAGGTCGCCAAGGCGCTCAACGCCGCGTCGCTGAAGAACCAGACCGATGTGCTGCGCCTGGCGCAGCGGCTCGAGCGCGGCGCGGCCAACGCCTATCTCGGCGTGATCCCGTCCTTCTCGGACAAGGGTCTGGCGCAGGTCTCGGCCAAGCTGGCCTCGGACGAGACCGGCCACTGGATGGTGCTGAGCCAGGCGTTGGGCGACGCGCTGTCGCCCAAGGCGTTCTACGTCGGCTGATCCATTCATCCGCTGATCCCCGTCGCCTCGCGGCGACGGGGAGGCCAGCGAACGAGGTGATCCATGGATACGCTTCTCGCCTGCGCCGTGCTGGCGGGCCAGCTCTGCTTCGGCCCGCAACTCGCCGCCGTCGACGCCAATCGCGGCAAGGAATTGTGGGAGGCGCGCTGCACCGGCTGCCACTCGCTGGAAGCCAATCGCATTGGCCCGCTGCATCGCGGCGTCTTCGGCCGCAAGGCCGGCACCGCGCCGGGTTTCAGCTACTCCACGGCGCTGAAGAATTTCGGCCAGACCTGGAACGAGGCCAGTCTCGACAAGTGGCTGGCCGCGCCGGGCCAGTTCGTGCCCGGCAGCCGCATGGGCTTCTCAGTCGGCGACGCCGGCGATCGCGCCGACATCATTGCCTATCTCAAGAGCGTCTCCGGTCGCTGACGCGACCCCATCGAGTCATTCCGGGCGCGGCGGGTTCCCCCCGGCACGCTAGCCCCCGCCGGAACGCGGCTTGCCGCGCTCGGGATGACATCAATGCCGGCTTGCCAGCAGCGCGCGGCCTTGGTCGGTGATCTCGATGATCGTGCCCGCGCCGGCGACCGAGCGGCGCACGACGAAGCCGCGCGCGCAGGCCTCCTCCCACACTGTCAACCGCGGGCACGATGTGCGCCAGGTGTCGATCATCTCGGCGTAGGGGCGCGGCGTCTTGCCGACCCATTCGACGAGATCGATGATCAGCGGATCGATCGGATCGCTCATGTCGCTGTCTCCTATGACGTCGCCATCAGCCAGGTGCCGTGGCCGACATAGTAGGTCGCGATCGCCAGGATGATACGGTTGGCCCAGGTGCGGAACTGCTTTTCCGACATGCCCTCGAGAATGCGTCGCGCCAGGGTCGTGCCGATCATCGAGGCGGCGATGGCCAGGCCGGCGAGGATCGGATCGAGTTCGGCCGCCGCGCTGATAATGCCGCCGAAGTAGATCAGCTTGATGCCGTGCCCGAGCACCTGGCAGGTCGCCTTGGTCGCGACCAGCTGGCGGCGGTCCATCGCGCCGCCCAGGAAGTAGGTGTCGAGCAGCGGCCCCGACACGCCGGTCAGCAGCATCAGGCTGGTGCAGGCGCCGCCGAAGAGCACACCGTGCGACAGCCGGCCCGGATCGGGCTTGAGCGAGGCGGGCAGAAGCCGGACGACGAAGGGCGACAGGCCGAGGAAAAGCAAGGCCACCGGCCGGCTCGGCACAAAGGTCAGCAGCGACCACAGGCCGAGCGCCAAGGCGCAGCCTGTCATGTAGAAGCCCACCGGCTTCCAGACGATGTGGTCGCGCCACAGGAAGGCGCGCCAGCCGTTCGAAGCCATCTGCGTGACGCCGTGCAGCACCATTGCCGCCGGCACAGGCATCAACGCCAGTAAGACTCCCATCAGGATCAGGCCGCCGGCCATGCCGAATATGCCCGAGAGGAAGGCGGTCGCGACCATGATCGCGAACAGGATGGCCATCAGCAGCGGTGTCATGGGTTTCTCATGCGCCGCTTGTCGTTCGGCCGCAAACGGCGTTAAGTTGGCATAGGCTTGCTTTTACTGAGGCTAGCGATGCGCGCGCTGCCGTCGCTCAACGGCGTGAAGGCGTTCGAGGCGGCGGCGCGGCTGGGCGGCTTCGCCGGCGCGGCCGAGGAGCTCAACGTCACGCCGGCGGCGGTCAGCCGGCTGGTGCGCCTGCTCGAGGCGCGCCTCGCCGTGACCCTGTTCGAACGCCGCGCCAACGGCCTGCGCCTGACGCCCGCTGGCGTCGCCTATCGCGACGGCCTGACGCCGATCCTCGATTCGCTTGCGACCTTGACGGCGCAAGTCTGCGACGCCGCCCACGGCCGCGTGCTGACCGTCGGCGTCGGGCCGACCTTCGCGATCCGCTGGCTGATCCCGCGTCTGGCGGCGTTCCGCGCCGAGGCGCCCGACGTCGAGGTGCGCATCACGACGGGCGGCGCGACGGTGCCCTTCGCCGAGGACTGGACCTGCGGCATCCGGCTGGGCGATGGCGACTGGCCGGGTTTCGTCGCCGAGAAGCTGTTCGCCGCCGATTTGTCGCCGGTCTGCGCGCCGTCGGCGGCGGCGCGGCTGCGCAAGCCGGAGGATCTCAGGCGCGCTACGTTGCTGCGCGTCGCGCATGCGCGCGAGGACTGGCCGCGCTGGTTGAAGGCGGCGGGCGTCGGCGAGTGCCGGATCGACGGGCCGGTGTTCGAGTATTACGGCCATGCCTTGCAGGCGGCGGCCGACGGTCTCGGTGTCGCCATGGGCATCCGTCCTTACATCGACGACGACGTTACTGCTGGCAGGCTGGTTGTGCCCTTCTCGCTATTGGTGCCCAAGGGCACAAGCTGGTACCTCGTTCATCGACCGCACCGCGCGGCGGAGGAGGGCTTCAAGGCGTTCCGGCGCTGGATCACATCGGCGGCGATCAAGCCAGCACGAGGGCGAGCACGCCGAGCGAGAAGCTGAACGACACCGCCAGCAGGGGCGAGACCGCGAGGAAGCGCACGCGGTCGGGCAGCGCGTCCCAGTGACGGAACGCGGCCACGGTCGCGGCGATCGCGGGGATCATGCCGAACAGCCAGAAGATCAGCGCCATGATAGCGCCGACGTCGCGCAGCCGCTCGCTGCTGCCGACGAAGCCCTGACCGACGATGACGGCGGGAACGGCCGACGCGAAGAACGTCCACGCCCAGATGGCGCGCAACCTCAGGCGGCGCGACACCGCCGCGATGTCGGTGGTGGTGGCTATCTTTCCTTCTCCCCGCGAAGGCGGGGAGAAGGTGCCGAGCGCCAGCGAGGCGGATGAGGGGCTTCCTCGCCCAACAACTCCGACCGCTGCTGTCGAGACATCGTGAAGCCCCTCATCCGCCCTTCGGGCACCTTCTCCCCGCCTTCGCGGGGAGAA
>CAYTFW010000193.1:0-10114 GCA_964437145.1 uncultured Rhizobiaceae bacterium | reverse complement strand
GTTCCTGGGCGCGCTCAAGGGCGTCACCGACCCGGAGGTCAAGCGCAAGACCATCGGCCGACTGTTCATCGACGTCTTCGAAGCCGAATCGAAGAAGATCGGCGGCGCCGAGTTCCTGGCCCAGGGCACGCTCTACCCCGACGTGATCGAATCGGTGTCGTTCACCGGCGGTCCGTCGGTGACCATCAAGAGCCACCACAATGTCGGCGGCCTGCCCGCGCGCATGAACATGAAGCTGGTGGAACCCCTGCGAGAACTCTTCAAGGACGAGGTGCGCGTGCTGGGCCGCGAGCTCGGCCTGCCGCAGGACATGGTGAACCGCCACCCGTTCCCCGGCCCCGGCCTCGCCATCCGCATCCCCGGCGACATCACGCGCGAGAAGCTCGACCTGCTGCGCCAGGTCGACGCCGTCTATCTCGACGAGATCAAGCGCGCCGGCCTGTACGACGAGATCTGGCAGGCCTTCGCCGTGCTGCTGCCGGTGCGCACCGTGGGCGTGATGGGCGACGGTCGGACGTACGACCAGGCCTGCGCGCTAAGGGCGGTGACCTCGACCGACGGCATGACGGCGGACTACTACCCGTTCCCGCACGAGTTCCTGGGCCGCGTGGCGACGCGGATCATCAACGAGGTGCGGGGGATCAACCGGGTGACGTACGATATCACCAGCAAGCCGCCGGGGACGATCGAGTGGGAGTGAGCGCCTTCTCTGCCAGCGCGTGATCAAGGCTGAACTAGACCCGCCCAAGGCTATTGAGTGCCGGCAAGGCCGGACGCGTGCTCGGCATCAATCTCGACCTTGCTCCTCTGCCAGGTCAACCCGCCGCGTCCCTTTGGAATGAGTCGTTGATCTCTCATCCAGCTGAGCGCGTTCTGAAGTAATTTCTCGGGTTCCCGCTGGTGCTCAGCGAGAAAGCGCATCTTTGTCGGACTCCATTGTAGAAACTCAGCAATGATCGCAGCGTCTGAAGAAGACCGTTGGCGAATCAGAAGATCGTTCCAGCAGGCATAGAGGGTCGCAACGATTTCTGTGTGGTCGAGCGTCCTCGGTCCAAGCTTTCGGACTATCGCTCTCATCTCAGCGACCTTGTCGCCCAGATGCTCACTCACCAGTCGCTCAATGGTGTCGAGATTCAGCGGACGATATCGATACTTCCCGTCTATCTTCTCGGTAGAAAAGAGGTTGTACCTCTTCGCGAGCGCTTCAACGCCATACTTGTCATCCTGGAGTGCTTTGCGATCTAGAGGGCCGTAAGCGGCTCGGTAGTAACGCGTACCCAAGTCGAGATTAAAGATCACATCCAGCAGATAAAACATCTTTGCCATCTTGATGCGGCCGAAATACGGGTCTGAACGCAAATCCTTAACGAGCAAGCTCGCAAGAGCGACGCGCCTGCTCAGCGCTCCCTCAAACCAGGTCTTCGTCGGCAACTCGCCTAGTTCCTCGGCGAGTGCGGTCATAAGCTCATCGAAGCCATCGATCTCAAGAAGGTGGAAGTTACCCCCGAGCGCAGCCCTTAGCTGAGCTACACGGGGATGGAGTTCTTCGCCTCGACGCACACACCAATAGAGCCCTTTTGGATAGTTCATTTCCGAACGATTCTTATCGAGCAAGAGGTGATCCATGATCGAGGCTTCAGCACCACGGTATCCGATCACGATCAACGGTGAGTAGTCGAGCAATGGCCTAAGTCTGGAGACCAGCCCCTTGTTGAGTTGCGATACTTCCTCGGGAGTTGCGAGCGCCGTGTAGTTTTCGTTGTTTCCGTGGAGCCAAATGAATTGGTAGCGCGCATTGGGGTCGAATTGAGCGAAGTCGCCATCCGAACGGTTGACTTCGGCAACCTGCGCAACGCTCTCTACCGCTCGAAGTGCCAGTAAGGGGCATTGGTCGAAGTTGGGCGACAAAATGGTGCTGAAGTATCCGCGCTTCCACAATCTCGCAAGATGCTCATACCCTGCACCAACTCCCGCAGTTCTCGTCAACTTCATCAGGACATCTCGCCGAAAGGCGGCCGGCGTTAGGAGGTGCTTGACCGCCAGCGGAAAGTTTTCGGCGCGGTTCTCTTCGCCGGGGACAAACCAGGGCTGAGAAGTCAGCCAAGGCCTCCAGTCGGCCTCAGATGGGTTTCCGAGGCCCCCGCCGACCCTTCGGACGAATGCTTCTCTGGCAATGCGGTCGACTGCTATGTCAGCGGTCGGCACACCAGAACTGTACGAGGCTCCTGCGCCTAGAAGCAGAAGCGGTCGAACATTCTTGTCTCGGAACAGGGCGGCTATCAGTCGCGCAGGCGTTTCAGCGATGCGTCCAGCGGTGGAGGGAGGTAGTGGTTCTGAGAGATGTGTCGGCACGATTTCTTCGGTGCCAATGCACGCCTGTTCATTAAGCGGCAACGAGAGCTGCTCACTCGATTCGGCAGAATTTCCCCTGATGCGACGGCGAATGCGCGCTGGGCGCATGTTTGTCTCCACCCGGATGACGAACCCTATCTACCTCTAGGAGCAAGAAGACGCAACATATGGTTTCCAATGGGAAGTTATCCACAACATTTAGCCAAATTTTGAAACCTATTGAGCTGGTTCTCGCGCAATTTTGATACATCGTGGTCATAGCAAGACGAGTGTGGATGTGCCGCCCAAACTCGGGCGCCGGCTTGAGGCCGTCCTCGCCATCGAGCTCCAAAGAAGCGGAGCAGTTACACCAGAATTGAGTGGCAACAACCTAAGCGGGCATTTCAATACGGCTGGTGAGGTCGAGGTCGCTTTGTTGAGCGCCGCCTTGGCTATGGAGGGAACCGGAGCGCCCATGGCTCGTGACACGATCTTCATCAGTCACGCTACCCCTGAAGACAACGACTTCGTTCGTTGGCTCGGCGCACGCTTGACCGGCCATGGCTACAAGGTTTGGGCCGACCTATTCGGCCTGAAAGGCGGAACGCCGTTCTGGAATACTATCGAGGACGCCCTACGGGAGCATGCGTGCAAAGTAATCTTCGTGGTGTCAAAGACCAGCGTCGACCCCACACGCCAAGGCATCCGCAATGAACTCTCGGTCGCGGACGCTCTACGCAAGTCGTTGACCGATCCAGCCTTTATCATCCCGGTCCGAGTCGACAGCGTCGCCTTCAGTGACTTCCCGATCCTGGTTCACCAGCTTAATGCCATCGACTTCAGCCGTGGCTGGGGCGCAAAGTTGATAGAGCTTTTGGACACGCTCGAGACGGCCGAGGTCCCGCGGTCGGAGGCTGATCAGTCTCTAGAGTTCGAGCGTTGGCGAGCGGAAACTGTCAAGACGGCGGCTCTTGTCAGCACCGATAGAGAGCCCGTTCTCACCAGTCTGTTGCCCATAACGACCTTGCCGGCCGAGGTGCACTACCTGGAGCACAATGCCGACACGACGGCCGTCACCCAAGCCCTTCAGAGCAGTGGAATTGCCGTCGCGCCCTATTACCGGCTCTTGATCACCTTCGGGAGCCTGGACGCAGTGAACAATGCCTTGCCCGCGCCAATGTGCGCAGAAATTCGTGCAACGGCAACGGTCGATGAGTTTCTCACGGGGGAGGTGGACGGCGTCACCACTCCGCGCCGCTCGGATGCGCACAACATTGCCACCGCGCTCCTGCGCAAGCAGGTCGAGCGTCATTTGGTTTCGAGGGGCCTGGAGGTTCTGGAGCACCGATCGTCCAACGTTTTCTATTTCCCCGACGGCTCGGTGGCGAACAACAAAGTCCCCTACACCGCCGCCTCGGGACGCCGGACGAACAAAAACGTTGTCGGGCGCAGTGAGCGCAATAGGGTCTACTGGCACTTGGGGATGAAGGTTAGCGTGGTCTTGGGCCCGCCAGCGTTTGTCCGCTTCAAGCCTTATGTTGTGTTTTCCGATGACGGTCAGAAGGCGATTGCGGATCCTAAGCGGACCAGCCCGATCCGCCGTCGGTTTTGCAAGAGCTGGTGGAATCAGCACTGGCGTCAGCTTCAGGAAGCCTTCGTGGTGTGGTTGGCTGACGGCAAGGCGGACTGCAGCATTTCACTCGATGGTCCTCAGCAGTTGGTTCTAGCAGGCCGGTTGCTGCAGCTGACGGCCGAGCGGAGCATAGTCGGCGACCTGCAATTTCAAGACGAGGCCGAGGATCCGGACGAATCCGATGACGTGGATGATGACGATGGACTTGATCCGGATCAGGAGGAGGACGACGAGTGACGGGTTGGAAGATCACGCACATCGACGAACCCATGCTTAGCTTTGGATTCAATCAGCAGACCGAACACCCAAAGGACGGCCTGTTTCTGTACGGCCCACCAGCTTCGAACCAGAACCCCGCTCGCATGGACGTCGGTGTCATTGGCACGACCGAAGGAGTTCGTCGCTACGAGAGCTGGGTCAAAGCGATGTCGTCGACGATCGCTGCACCTGAAAAGGGTCGAGAGGAGAACAAGATGATGTGGCCGGGCTTTCAGGCCACGTTCGGGATCCCTTGGCCCGTAAAGCCCTTTGCGGCCATCAACATCGATGGTGACGTGCTGAGCCGGCGTATCCGGACGGAGGATCGGCACGAAGCGATCTTCAAAGCGGTCGAGGTTTATAGCGAAGCCCTAAGGAAGTACCTCCGTGAACAGGAAGCTCGACCTCAGTTTTGGTTCGTGGTCATCCCGGAGGAAGTGTACCGCTACGGCCGCCCGAAGTCAGTCGTGCCGCGCGATCAGCGAGAAAAGTCTACAAGCCCCATCGGTCAGCAGGCTGCTAAGTCGATCCTGTCCAAGGGATCCATGTTCATCGAGGAGATGGAGGCGGCGGCGCTCTACGAGTACGAACTCAACTTCCACAACCAACTCAAAGCCCGGATGCTCGACACCGGGCAAGTCCTGCAGGTCGTTCGCGAGACCACCCTGACGCCGGACGAATTCGAGGACGGCGCGCGGCGCTCTTTGCAAGACGCGGCGTCCGTCGCCTGGAACCTGACCACCACTAGCTTCTACAAGGCCGGAGGTCGCCCTTGGCGCGTTGCGGACGTTCGCGAGGGCGTCTGTTACGTCGGCCTAGTCTTCAAACGTATCGAGAACGCCAAAGGCCGGGACAACGCCTGCTGCGGCGCTCAGATGTTCTTGAATTCGGGAGAGGGGGTAGTCTTCAAGGGAGCCGTTGGACCATGGCAGTCCGAGGCCGACAACAGTTTCCACCTAAGCCGGACGAAGGCGGCGGAGCTGATGGGCATGGTCATCTCGGCCTACACGGATATGCACGGCCGACCACCGAAGGAGCTCTTCATTCACGGGCAGACATGGTTCGAAAAGGAGGAGTGGGAGGGATTCAGGTCTACGGTGCCGGCGGAAACCAAGCTCGTCGGCATCCGCATTCGTCGTCAAAACGAACTGAAGCTGTTCCGCTACGGAAGTCGGCCCGTCCTTCGCGGAACGGCGATCCTGACGTCCGATCGGCGAGCCTACCTTTGGACGACAGGATTCACGCCGCGACTCAACACCTATCCAGGTCGCGAAGTCCCGAACCCGCTCACCGTCGACATCGTCAACGGCGAGGCGGAATTGCGCCAAGTGCTGGTTGACCTGATGTCGCTGACAAAGCTGAATTTCAACAATGCCGGATTCTCCGACGGGCTCCCCGTGACGCTCCGTTTTGCCGATCTGACGGGCGAAATTCTCACCGCAGGTCCGACGGATGTCGCCGCACCGCTGCCTTTTCGATTTTACATCTGAAGTCACAGGTTAGGGCCAGCTCTTGGCGAACTAAGCCATTAAATCTTACCTGCTCGACTATTATACACGGCAATCCACGCTTCATGCTCCAACTTCAAATTCTCAACGAGCGAAATAATAGTCGCATCATTTATCGCCTGCGGCTTGCCATGTGCAAAATCGTTCCTCCTCACGTGAATATCTTTCAATAGATCGGCAACTCTCGAGTACCCGTGCGCTCGAACATCCTCAAAGTAGTTGGTGCTGAAGAAGATGTTGTAGAGGTCATACAACCGGCTGCCAATCCCTGAGTATCGTCGAAGCGCATCGTCCAGCACGCGTTTCGGAAGCGTGCGCATAGCGGTTCGGAGCAAACGTTCGATGCGAGTTTCAAAATAACTCCAGAATAGCAGCAAGAGGGCCGCACGCGCAGAAGGCCGCTCGCCCTCCGGGAAGTGGAAAGAGCCCTCAAACTCTACAACGGGTCTTTCCCATTCACGCTGCAGCATTTGCAAGTAGACCCAGTCTTCGTATCGACCCTCGGCTCCTGCAAATGCGGCGTGAATAGTTATCTCTCGCCCGTTGATCGTGAGTTGCTGAGGTGAAGTGTCCATAGGCCCAGCCCCACAAGCTGGACAGGAGCCTTCAACTGTTCTGATTGCCAGACAAGAACCACCACAAATCACGTAGCCGTGCCAAAGGCTCGCCCATGTGCGTCCCGGCTTCAATTCGTCGTGCCACAATGTCATCTTTCAACCTCGGCTACTTGCCTGCTGCCAGCATCCTCACACAAATTGACCCAAATTGAGACAACGCCGCAGCAATGGGAGTGGCAGCGTCAGCGTCAAAGTGGATCTGAAATTATCGGGTCCAAATAGCGTGTCGATGACTAGCCATCAGCCGATCTGCCCGTATCGGCGGCGGTGAAATGCGCTAGTTGATCAGCGCGCGCCTTCTTGAACGCCGGGCGGTCAGTCACGCGGGTCACATAGGCCTCGGTCGCGGGTCGATCACCGAAAGCGCGGACCTTCGAGACGCGCAGCACATCCGCCATCAGCAGATCCGCTGACGTGAAGCGATCGGCCGCCAGCCATTCCCGCTCGCTCAGAACTCTCTCGAGCTGGTCGAGGCGGCTTCCCATCCAGCCGACAAGGCCGTTGTCCTTCGCGCCGGATACTTCGAGGAACCACCAGGGCACGCTCACCATCTCGATCGTGTTGAGCGCGGCGATCATCCATTGAACGGTTTGCGCTTCGCCATCGGGATCGCGCGGCATCAGCTTTTCGCTCTTGCGCGCCAGATGCAGCAGCCCGGCGCCGCTCTCGAAGATCTCCAGGTCGCCATCGCTCAGGAAGGGAACCTGGCCGAAGGGCTGGCGCTGGAGGTGATTGGTCTGCCGTCCTTCGAACGGGACGGTGCGCACGGCATAAGCGAGGCCAGCTTCCTCGCACGCCCATCTCAGCCTGAGATCGCGCACGAACCCACGGGGACCTTGGGGCACCCAATCGTAGGTCCAGATGATCAGGTCGCTCATGGTGTCCGGCCCATTGCGCAAAACCTCGATTCGATGATCCCCGTGGAGAGGCGCGTCGCGCTATTCGCTTCGGCGCACGAACCGCGCCTTGTTGCGACGGTGAAGGGACAGGAAGCGGGTGCGTATGGTGTCGAACAGCCTGGCCGGCAGCAAGCCCAGGGCGACGCTCCCTGGGCTGCGATCGGGCAGAAAGCGCAGATCAGGCCCGGGCCAGCCGAAAGCGTTGCCTTCTGTCAGGACGACCCACGACTGATCGTCGTCGAGCCCGAGGCGCCGTTTGGTCGGCAAAGGAATCTCGACGGCGGTTTCGGAATCCTGCGGCGGGACGTGCGTGATGGGCAGAACGATGATGCGAAGATCGCCCGCATCGGTCTTGGTCGCGAGCAGCACCGCGCAGGGGCGGTCTTTGGCGCCCTCTTCGCGTCCTTCGTCGTGTTCGCGAGCCCACAGGTAGGAGTAGCGAATGACAAGGCCGGGCTTCGGCGTGGGAAGGCTCACGCCTTCTTGCCTTCGACCTCATCGTCGAAGTCGGCGGCTTCGATCGGCGCCTCGGCCGCCGCGATCGCCGCGATATCGGACTCCGAAAGCTCGCCGGTGCGAAACACCAGACGATCGCGTCGCTTCAGCCGGTGGTATTCCTGAGCGGAGAGCAGCACCGTGTGCTCCCGGTTGTGTTTCATGATCACGACGGGCTCGCGTTGCGCCTGATCCTGATAGGCGCCGGGCGTCCTGATGAATTCCGTCGAGCTGATCTTTGGCATGGTCAAAATCCGAACAATTCAGGTAATTCGAATTATACGAGGATGGGGGGATGTGTTCAATGGCCCCGTGTCTTGAGCATCCCCGGGTCACGCCTTGAAAGTAGACACATCTCTACATATATTCGTGACAGCCGTTCCGCCGGAGTTCACCATGTCCACGACCCTGACCAGTCGCGAGTTCAATCAGGATGCCAGCGGCGCCAAGAAAGCGGCGGACAAGGGCCCCGTCATCATCACCGATCGCGGGCGGCCCGCGCATGTCCTGCTGAGCTTCGAGGACTACAAGAAGCTGCTGAGCGCGGGCCCGAGCCTGCTCGACGTGCTCGCGCAAAAGGAACCGGGCGATTTCGATTTCGATCCGCCGCGGATGGGCGATGACATCTCGCGTCCGGCTGATCTCGACTGATGTTTCTCCTGGACACCAATGTTGTATCGGCGCTGCGCCGCCCGGAGCGGGCGGATGCGCAGGTGCGCGCCTGGGCGTCGAGCACGCCGGCGGCGCTTCACGCGATTTCTGTCGTGACCGTTCTGGAGCTCGAGCGCGGCGTCCTGCTCATGGAGCGTCGCGACGCGGCGCAAGGGGCCATCCTGCGGCGATGGCTGGAACGCGACGTGCTGACGCCGCTGGCCGCCCGCATCCTCGTCATTGATGGCGCTGTCGCACGACGATGCGCGCGCTTCCATGTGCCCGATCCGCGGCCGGAACGTGACGCACTGATCGCGGCCACCGCGATCGTCCATGGCCTCACCCTGGTCACGCGCAATGTGGCCGACTTCGAAGCGACCGGCGTCGCGCTCCTCAATCCCTGGCTGCCGCAGCCAGCGGGGCGTTAGAGCGTCGAGCGGTTCATGGGACTCACCTGTCATTCCGAGCGCAGCGAGGAATCCAGGGAGGCCGCCTGGATTCCTCGCTGCGCTCGGAATGACAGAACGCCGATTTGCCACGGAACGCGCCCGCGAAAATGCGGTCATAGCTGCATCGGAGGCCCCTATACGACACCGCTAGCGGCGGAAATCGAGTCCGCCGGGCCGGCGGCGTATACTGGCCGCATGAGCGAGCACACCACCGCCCTGTCGCACCGCGACGCGTGGTCTGTCGCGGCGTGTCTCGGGGATGGCGACGTCACACAGGCCCATATCCGTGCCGGCTATGGCAGGCACGGCGGCCGACTTTGCGCGTCGCGACAGCTGGTGGTCAGCGTCGAGCGATGGGTCGCAAACCATAGCAAACCAGAGCAGCGCGTGACGCGACGGGGTCGCCTCGACGGTCGTCGCGCGAACCATAGCAATCCATGTGACGGGGCGTCGGCCGGCAGGCGGCGGACGGCGGCGCGTGGATCAGCGTATTGTTTCGGCTTGGTATTTTGGCTATTGGCTGGCGCGCAGCGTTGGCCGCGAACCATAGCAATCCATAGCAAGCCGACAATTTGTGCCGCCGGCGTGGCCGCGCGGCCCGCGCCGCCTTTTGTTCCAGTCAGTACGGACCGCATGATTCGCCTCGACAATATCAGCAAGCAGAACGGCCATCAGATCCTGTTCATCGACGCGTCGATGGGCATCCAGAAGGGCGAGAAGGTGGGGCTGGTCGGGCCCAATGGCGCCGGCAAGACGACGCTGTTCCGCATCATCGCCGGCGAGGAGGAGCCCGACGACGGCCAGGTGACGATCGACCCCGGCATGACCATCGGCTATTTCAGCCAGGACGTCGGGGAGATGTCGGGCATGAGCGCGGTGGCGGCGGTCATGGATGGCGTCGGGCCACTGAGCGCGCTGGCCGCCGAGATGATCCGGCTCGAGGCCGCGATGGTCGATCCTGACCAGGCCGACGACATGGAGGTCCTCGTCGAGCGCTATGGCGAGGTGCAGGGCCGCTTCCAGGCGCTGGATGGCTATGCGCTGGAGGCGCGGGCGCGCGAGGTGCTGGCCGGCTTGAGCTTCAGCCAGGCGCGCATGGATGGCGATGTCGGCCTGCTGTCGGGCGGCTGGAAGATGCGCGTGGCACTCGCCCGCATCCTGCTGATGCGCCCCGACGCCATGCTGCTCGACGAGCCCTCCAACCATCTCGACCTCGAAAGCCTGATCTGGCTGGAATCCTTCCTCAAGGGCTATGAAGGCGCGCTGCTGATGA
>CAYTFW010000192.1:2017-10358 GCA_964437145.1 uncultured Rhizobiaceae bacterium | reverse complement strand
AGCCGTCGGGCGAGATCATCGAGACGCCGATCATCTCGAACTTCAAGGAAGGCCTCTCGGTGCTGGAGTACTTCAACTCCACCCACGGCGCGCGCAAGGGCCTGGCCGACACGGCGCTCAAGACGGCGAACTCGGGCTATCTGACCCGCCGCCTGGTCGACGTGGCGCAGGACTGCATCATCACCGAGCTCGATTGCGGCACGAAGGACGGGCTCACCATGCGCGCCGTCGTCGACGGCAGCGACATTATCGAGCCACTCGGCGAGCGCATTCTGGGCCGCTCGGCGCTGGAGGACATCGTCGACCCGCTGAAGGGCACCGTGCTGGTGAAGGCTGGCGCGCTGATCGGCGAGGAGGATATCGACGCCATCGAGCAGGCCGGCATCGAGGAGGTGAAGATCCGCTCGGCGCTGACCTGCGACACCCGCTGGGGCATCTGTGCCACGTGCTACGGCCGCGATCTGGCGCGCGGCACGCCGGTCAACATCGGCGAGGCTGTGGGCGTCATCGCCGCGCAGTCGATCGGCGAGCCGGGCACGCAGCTCACCATGCGCACCTTCCACATCGGCGGCGCCGCCCAGCGCGGCGCCGAGCAGTCGAACGTGGAAGCCTCGCATGACGGCCGCGTCTCGGTGCGCAACCGCAACGTCGTCACCAATGGCGAGGGCGTGCTCATCGTCATGGGCCGCAACACCGAGCTGGTGGTGATCGACGCCAACGAGCGCGAGCGCGCCCGTTTCCGCGTGCCCTACGGCGCGCGCCTGCTGGCCGACAACGACACCCCGGTCGTCAAGGGCCAGAAGCTGGCGGAGTGGGATCCCTACACCCTGCCGGTGATCACCGAGAAGGCCGGCGTAGCGAGCTATGTCGACCTCGTCGAGGGTACCTCGATGCGCGAGGTGATCGACGACGCGACCGGCATCTCCAACCGCGTCGTCGTCGACTGGAAGCAGCAGGCGCGCGGCGGCGAGCTCAGGCCACGCATCGCCATCCTCGACAGCCAGGGCAAGCCGATCACGCTCGCCAACGGTCAGGAGGCCCGCTACTTCCTCGCCGTCGACTCGGTGCTGTCGGTCGAGAACGGCCAGACCGTGAACGCCGGCGACGTGCTGGCGCGTATCCCCCGCGAGGGCAGCAAGACGCGCGACATCACCGGCGGTCTGCCGCGCGTCGCCGAGCTGTTCGAGGCGCGTCGTCCCAAGGACTTCGCCATCATCAGCGATGGTCCGGGCCGCATCGAGTTCGGTAAGGACTACAAGAACAAGCGCCGTCTGCTGGTGGTGCCCCCCGAGGGCCAGGGCGAGCAGGTCGAGTACCTGATCCCCAAGGGCAAGCGCATCGCGGTCCAGGAAGGCGACTGGATCGAGAAGGGCGACCTGCTGATCGACGGCAATCCGGTGCCGCACGACATCCTGCGCGTCATGGGCATCGAGGCGCTCGCCACCTATCTGGTGAACGAGATCCAGGAGGTCTATCGACTGCAGGGCGTGAAGATCAACGACAAGCACATCGAGGTCATCTGCCGCCAGATGCTGCAGAAGGTCGAGATCGTCGATCCGGGCGAGTCGACCTTCCTTGTCGGCGAGCAGGTCGACAAGCTGGAGTTCGAGGAGCTCAACGCCAAGCTGGCGGCCGATAACCTCAAGCCGGCGCGCGGCGAGCCGGTGCTGCTGGGCATCACCAAGGCGTCGCTGCAGACCAAGTCGTTCATCTCCGCGGCCTCCTTCCAGGAGACCACGCGCGTGCTCACCGAGGCGGCGGTGTCGGGCAAGATCGACACGCTGCTGGGGCTCAAGGAGAACGTCATCGTCGGCCGTCTGATCCCGGCCGGCACCGGTGGCGTGATGAATCGCCTGAAGGAACTGGCGGCCAGGCGCGACCGCGAGATGCTGGCCTCGCAGCCGGAAGAGGCGCTGCAGCCGGACGAGCAGGCGCTGCGCGAGCGGGCGCCGGCGGCCGAATAGCCAACGTCGCTGACCTTAAGTCACATTATTCGGGGCGCCTCGCGAGAGGCGCCCCAATATTTTGTGGCGAGCACATCGAACGCAACGAAGTTGCGCGCTTCAGGATCGCCGTCAAAGCAAGGAAAAATCTTGAGAAATCGGCGCTGCACGCTTGACGGTGCATGGCTCGGGCCATATAACCCGCGCGCTTTCCCGGGAGGACTGGTGGTAGGGCGTGCCCTAGACGCAGTCTGAGCGGGAGAACCGTTACATCGT
Organism: uncultured Rhizobiaceae bacterium; assembly: GCA_964437145.1. Taxonomy (GTDB): domain Bacteria; phylum Pseudomonadota; class Alphaproteobacteria; order Reyranellales; family Reyranellaceae; genus JAFAZJ01. Next base: position 8,139 of record CAYTFW010000192.1, on the reverse strand, counting down.
TGTCCGGGCCACTCTGGCAGGCCTCCCACCCGTTACAGGGCAAAGCCAGCGCATGTTGGCGTTTTGCCTTTTTGCGTTTGTCGGGGGTTCTGGACGGTGATGGCGACAGTCAGGTGATCGGCGAGGACCCGAGCGAATGCCCACCATCAACCAGTTGATCCGCAAGCCGCGAGTGGCACCGACCTATCGCAACACGGTGCCGGCGATGCAGAACTGCCCGCAGAAGCGGGGCGTCTGCACGCGCGTCTACACGACGACGCCGAAGAAGCCGAACTCCGCGCTGCGCAAGGTCGCCAAGGTGCGCCTGACCAACGGGTACGAGGTGGTGAGCTACATCCCCGGCGAGGGCCATAACCTGCAGGAGCACTCGGTCGTCATGATCCGCGGCGGTCGCGTCAAGGACCTGCCGGGCGTGCGCTACCACATCCTGCGCGGCGTGCTCGACACCCAGGGCGTCAAGGACCGCAAGCAACGCCGGTCGAAGTACGGCGCCAAGCGGCCGAAGTAAGGGAGGGGCTCAACCATGTCGCGTCGTCATCGCGCCGAGAAACGAGAGATCCTCCCCGACGCCAAGTTCGGCGATCTCGTCGTCTCCAAGTTCATGAACACCCTGATGTTCCAGGGCAAGAAGTCGGTCGCCGAGACCATCGTCTACGGCGCCATGGACATCATCGGCGACAAGACCCGGCAGGACCCGCTGCCGGTGTTCCACGAGGCCATCGACAACGTGAAGCCGGCCGTCGAGGTCCGCTCGCGTCGTGTCGGCGGCGCCACCTACCAGGTGCCCGTCGAGGTGCGCCCCGAGCGGCGCCAGGCGCTGGCCATCCGCTGGCTGATCCAGGCCGCGCGCGAGCGCTCGGAGCACAGCATGACCGAGAAGCTCTCCGGCGAGCTGCTCGACGCCGCCAACCGCCGCGGCGCCGCGGTCAAGAAGCGCGAAGACACCCATCGTATGGCCGACGCCAACAAGGCGTTCGCCCATTATCGCTGGTAGTCGGCGCGCCCCACGAACGAAAGCCCCCCCAACATGGCCCGCACCACCCCCATCGAGCGCTACCGTAACATCGGTATTATGGCGCATATCGACGCCGGCAAGACGACCACGACCGAGCGCGTCCTCTACTACACGGGCAAGAGCTACAAGATCGGCGAAGTCCACGACGGCGCCGCGACCATGGATTTCATGGAGCAGGAGCAGGAGCGCGGCATCACGATCACGTCGGCCGCGACCACGTGCTTCTGGAAGACCGAGACCGGCCCGTTCAAGAACGAGCAGCACCGCGTCAACATCATCGACACGCCCGGCCACGTCGACTTCACCATCGAGGTCGAGCGCTCGCTGCGCGTGCTCGACGGCGCCGTCTGCGTGTTCGACTCGGTGGCCGGCGTCGAGCCGCAATCCGAGACGGTGTGGCGCCAGGCCGACAAGTACGGCGTGCCGCGCATCTGCTTCGTCAACAAGATGGACCGCACGGGCGCCAACTTCTATCGCACCGTCGACATGATCGTGGACCGTCTCGGCTCCAAGCCGCTCGTGACGCAGCTTCCGATCGGCTCGGAGGCCGAGTACAAGGGCCTGGTCGACCTCGTCTCGAACAAGGCGATCATCTGGCTGGAAGAGACGCTCGGCGCGAAGTTCGAGATCGTCGAGATCCCGGCCGACATGAAGGAAAAGGCCGCGGAATACCGCACCAAGATGATCGAGATGGCCGTCGAGCAGGACGACGAGGCCATGACGAAGTACCTCGACGGCGAGGAGCCGGACTACGACACGCTGATCAAGTGCATCCGCAAGGGCACGATCTCCTACGCGTTCGTCCCCGTGCTGTGCGGCTCCGCCTTCAAGAACAAGGGCGTGCAGCCCATGCTCGACGCTGTCGTGAACTATCTGCCGGCACCGACCGACGTGCCGGACGTCAAGGGCGTGAAGATGGGCTCCGACGAGCCGATCACCCTGCCGTCGAGCGACGACGCCCCGCTGTCGGCTCTGGCGTTCAAGATCATGACCGACCCGTTCGTCGGCTCGCTGACCTTCGCGCGCGTCTACTCGGGCGTCCTCGAGTCTGGCACCGGCGTGCTGAACAGCACGAAGGACCGCAAGGAGCGCATCGGCCGCATGCTGCTGATGCACGCCAACAACCGTGAGGATGTGAAGGAAGCCCGCGCCGGCGACATCATCGCCCTGGCCGGCCTCAAGAGCGTCACCACCGGCGACACGCTCTGTCTGTCGGAGAATGCGGTCATCCTCGAGAAGATGGACTTCCCGGAGCCCGTCATCGAGCTCGCCATCGAGCCGAAGTCGAAGGCTGACCAGGAGAAACTCGGCCAAGCGCTGGGCCGTCTCGTGCAGGAGGATCCTACCTTCCGCGTGACGACCGACCAGGAGACCGGCCAGACCGTCATCAAGGGCATGGGTGAGCTCCATCTCGAGATCAAGGTCGACATCCTGCGCCGCACCTACAAGGTCGAGGCCAATGTCGGCGCCCCGCAGGTGGCCTACCGCGAGACGCTCGGCCGCAAGGCGGAGATCGACTACACCCACAAGAAGCAGTCGGGCGGCTCGGGCCAGTTCGCCCGCGTGAAGCTGGTGTTCGAGCCGGGCGAGCCGGGTTCGGGCTACAGCTTCGAGAGCAAGATCGTCGGCGGCTCGATCCCGAAGGAGTTCATCCCGGGTGTCGAGAAAGGCCTCGAGGCTTCGCGCGAAACCGGCGTGCTGGCCGGCTTCCCGGTGATCGACTTCAAGGTCTCGCTGATCGACGGCGCCTACCACGACGTCGACTCGAGCGTGCTGGCGTTCGAGATCGCCGCCCGCGCCGCTTTCAAGGAAGGCCTCCAGAAGGCGCAGTGCAAGCTGCTCGAGCCGATCATGAAGGTCGAGGTGGTGACGCCCGAGGATTACATGGGCGACTGCATCGGCGACCTCAACAGCCGGCGCGGCATGATCCAGGGCATGGAGGCCCGCGGCAACGCCCAGGTGATCAACGCCATGGTGCCGCTCGCCAACATGTTCGGCTACGTCAACACGCTGCGGTCCATGACCCAGGGCCGCGCATCCTACTCGATGGTCTTCGACCACTACGCGCCTGTGCCGCAGGCCGTGGCCGACGAAGTCGTCGCCAAACTCGCCTGACGAGGGAATCACCATGTCGAAAGCAAAGTTCGAGCGGACGAAGCCGCACTGCAACATCGGGACGATCGGTCACGTGGATCACGGCAAGACGTCGCTGACGGCGGCGATCACCAAGATCCTGGCGAAGACGGGCGGGGCGACGTACACGGCGTACGACCAGATCGACAAGGCGCCGGAGGAGCGCGAGCGGGGCATCACGATCTCGACGGCGCATGTCGAGTACGAGACGCAGAACCGGCACTACGCGCATGTCGACTGCCCGGGCCACGCCGACTACGTGAAGAACATGATCACGGGCGCGGCGCAGATGGATGGCGCGATCCTGGTGGTCAGCGCCGCCGACGGGCCGATGCCGCAGACGCGCGAGCACATCCTGCTGGCCCGCCAGGTGGGCGTGCCGGCGCTGGTGGTGTTCATGAACAAGGTCGACATGGTGGACGACCCGGAGCTCTTGGAGCTGGTCGAGCTGGAGGTGCGCGAGCTCTTGAAGAGCTACCAGTTCCCGGGCGACGACCTGCCGGTGGTGAAGGGCTCGGCGCTGTGCGCGCTGGAGGACAAGCAGCCGGAGATCGGCGAGCAGGCGGTGCTGAAGCTGATGGCGGAGGTGGATCGGTACATCCCGCAGCCGATGCGCGACAAGGACAAGCCGTTCCTGATGCCGATCGAGGACGTGTTCTCGATCTCGGGCCGCGGCACGGTGGTGACCGGCCGTGTCGAGCGCGGCGTGGTGAAGGTGGGCGAGGAGATCGAGATCGTCGGGCTGAAGGCGACCGCCAAGACCGTCGTGACGGGCGTGGAGATGTTCCGCAAGCTGCTCGATCAGGGCGAGGCGGGTGACAACATCGGCGCGCTGCTGCGCGGCGTGGGCCGTGAGGACGTCGAGCGTGGCCAGGTGCTGGCAAAGCCGGGTTCGATCACGCCGCACACGAACTTCGAGGCGGAGGCCTACATCCTGACCAAGGAGGAGGGTGGCCGTCACACGCCGTTCTTCACCAACTACCGGCCGCAATTCTACTTCCGCACGACCGACGTGACGGGTGTGGTGACGTTGCCGGAGGGCACGGAGATGGTGATGCCGGGCGACAACGCGCGGATGGTGGTGGAGCTGATCCAGCCGATTGCGATGGACGAGGGCCTGCGTTTCGCCATCCGCGAGGGCGGCCGCACCGTCGGCGCCGGCGTCGTCACCAAGGTCGTGAAGTAAGGGAAATAGGGCGCCGGCGCGGGCAACCGCGCCGCACTCTGTTTGGGAGCAGCGGACATGGCCGATAGCACCAACATCCGGATCAGGCTCAAAGCCTTCGATCATCGCGTTCTCGACCAGTCGACGAACGAGATCGTCAGCACGGCGAAGCGGACCGGTGCGCGCGTGCGCGGGCCGATCCCGCTGCCGACGCGGATCGAGAAGTTCACCGTGAACCGCTCGCCGCACATCGACAAGAAGTCGCGCGAGCAGTTCGAGATGCGCACGCACAAGCGCGTGCTCGACATCGTCGACCCGACGCCGCAGACGGTGGACGCGCTGATGAAGCTCGATCTCGCCGCCGGCGTCGACGTCGAGATCAAGCTCGGCCAGTAGAAGGAACGGGGCGATGCGTACCGGATTGGTCGCACAGAAGGTGGGCATGACCCGCGTCTTCAATGACGCCGGCGAGCATGTGCCCGTCACCGTGCTGAAGCTGGACAACGTCCAGGTCGTGGCCGTGCGCACCGAGGAGAAGGATGGTTACAACGCCGTCCAGCTCGGCATCGGCGCGGCCAAGGTGAAGAACGTCAGCAAGCCGCAGCGTGGCCACTTCGCCAAGGCGAAGGTCGAGCCCAAGCGCAAGCTGGTCGAGTTCCGCGTCGACAAGAACGGCCTGCTGCCGGTCGGCGCCGAGATGTCGGCCAACCACTTCGTCGCCGGCCAGATCGTCGACGTCACCGGCACGACCATCGGCAAGGGCTTCGCCGGCGCCATGAAGCGCTGGAACTTCGGCGGCCTCGAGGCCTCGCACGGCGTGTCGATCTCGCATCGCAGCCACGGCTCGACCGGCAACCGCCAGGATCCCGGCCGCACCTTCCCCAACAAGAAGATGGCGGGCCACCTCGGTTCCGAGCGCGTCACCACGCAGAACGTCAAGGTCGTGTCGACCGACGAGGCCAAAGGCCTGATCCTGATCCAGGGCGCGGTGCCCGGTCACAACGGCGCCTGGGTGCTGGTGCGCGACGCCGCCAAGCGCAAGGCGCCCAAGGACCTGCCGTTCCCCGGCGCCGTGAAGGCCGCCGCGGCCGCGGCCGAAGAGAACAAGGGCTGATCGCCATGAAGCTCAACGTCAAGACGCTGGACGGCGCCCAGGCCGGCGAGATCGATCTCGCCGACGCCATCTTCGGCCTGCCGGTGCGCGCCGATATCCTGCAGCGCTGCGTCGTGTGGCAGCTCGCCAAGCGCCGCGCCGGCACGCACAAGACCAAGATCCGCTCCGAGGTCAAGGCGACCTCGAAGAAGATGTGGGCCCAGAAGGGCACCGGTCGCGCCCGCCACGGCAACGAGGCGGCGCCGCAGTTCCGCGGCGGCGGCAAGGCCTTCGGTCCGGTCAATCGCAGCCACGAGATCGACCTGCCCAAGAAGGTGCGCAAGCTGGCGCTGAAGACCGCGCTGTCGGCCAAGGCGGCCGAGGGCAAGCTGGTCGTGCTCGAGAACACCCAGGTGGCCGAGCCCAAGACCGGCAAGCTGGCCGCCTCGCTCAAGGGCCTGGGCATCAAGAACGCGCTGTTCATCGACGGCCCCACGGTCGGCGAGAACTTCGCCCGCGCCGCGCGCAACATCCCGCTGGTCGACGTGCTGCCGCAGCAGGGCGCCAACGTCTACGACATCCTGCGTCGCGACACCCTGGTGCTGACGCGCGACGCGGTGAAGCATCTCGAGGAGCGCCTGCAATGAGCGCAGCGAAGAAGCCCGCCGCCATCTCGCGCGCGCGCATGTACGAGGTCATCCGCGCGCCGCTGGTGA
>CAYTFW010000192.1:0-2007 GCA_964437145.1 uncultured Rhizobiaceae bacterium | reverse complement strand
CAGCCAGATCTCGTTCAAGGTCGCGCTGGACGCCACCAAGCCCGAGATCAAGCAAGCCGTCGAAGGCCTGTTCAAGGTCAAGGTCAAGGCGGTCAACACGCTGCGCGTCGAGGGCAAGAACAAGGTGTTCCGCGGCATGCGCGGTCGCCGCAGCGACTGGAAGAAGGCCATCATCTCGCTCGTCGAAGGCGAGAAGATCGACCTGACGACGGGCCTGTGAGCGGGGAGCGTCAGACATGGCATTGAAAACCTACAAGCCGGTCACGCCGTCGCTGCGCGGCCTGGTGCTCGTCGACCGCTCGGAGCTGCACAAGGGCCGGCCGATCAAGGGCCTGACCGAGGGCAAGCACAACACCGGCGGCCGCAACAACCACGGCCACACCACCGGCCAGCATCGTGGCGGCGGCCACAAGCGCCGCTACCGCACGATCGACTTCAAGCGCCGCAAGTTCGACCAGGTCGCGACCGTCGAGCGCCTGGAGTACGACCCCAACCGCACCGCCTTCATCGCCCTGGTGAAGTATCCGGACGGCGAGCTCGCCTACATCCTGGCGCCGCAGCGCCTGAAGGCTGGCGACCAGGTCGTCTCGGGCGAGCGCGTCGACATCAAGCCGGGCAACGCCATGCCGCTGGCCAACATGCCGGTGGGCACGATCGTCCATAACGTCGAGATGAAGCCCGGCAAGGGCGGTCAGATCGCGCGGTCGGCCGGCACCTATGTCCAGCTGGTCGGCAAGGATCAGGGCATGGCGCAGCTCAAGCTCAGCTCCGGCGAGGTGCGCATGGTGCGCGCCGAGTGCCTGGCGACGATCGGCGCCGTGAGCAACCCGGACCAGCAGAACATCAACTACGGCAAGGCCGGCCGCATGCGCTGGCTGGGCTACCGCCCGGTCACCCGCGGCGTCGCCATGAACCCGATCGACCATCCGCATGGCGGCGGCGAAGGCCGCACCTCGGGCGGTCGTCACCCGGTCACGCCTTGGGGCAAGCCCACGAAGGGCAAGAAGACCCGCAAGAACAAGGCGACCGACAAGATGATCATCCGGCGCCGTCACGCGACGCGCTGATTGGCGACGGATTGAAGGAGGACGAACGTGGCACGTTCAGTTTGGAAAGGACCGATGGTCGACGGCTATCTGCTCGACAAGGCGGACGCCGCGCGGCAGTCGACCCGCAACGAGGTCATCCGGACCTGGTCGCGGCGCTCGACCATCCTGCCGCAATTCGTCGGGCTGACCTTCGGCGTCTACAACGGCCAGAAGTTCATCCCGGTGAACGTCACCGAGGAGATGGTCGGTCACAAGTTCGGCGAGTTCTCGCCCACTCGGAACTTCCACGGGCACTCCGGTGCCGGTGACAAGAAGGTGGCGAAGTAGGTCGGGCCATGAGCAAGAAACCCAACGAGCGCCGCGAGGCGGAGAACGAGGCCAAGTCGGTCCTGCGCGTGCTGCGCGTCAGCCCGCGCAAGCTCAACCTGGTCGCCCAGCAGATCCGCGGCATGGGCGCCGGCAAGGCGCTCAACGAGCTGGCCTTCTCGCGCAAGCGCATCGCCGCCGACGTGCGCAAGGCGCTGCAGTCGGCGGTCGCCAACGCCGAGAACAACCACCAGCTCGACGTCGACCGCCTCTTCGTGTCCGAGGCCAGCGTCGGCAAGGGCATCGTGATGAAGCGCTTCCACACCCGCGCGCGGGGCCGCAGCGCCGGCATCGAGAAGCCGTTCAGCCAGCTGACGATCGTCGTGCGCGAGCGCGCGCAGCAGGAGGCCAAGTAGCATGGGCCAGAAAGTCAACCCGATCGGGCTCCGCCTCGGCATCAACCGCACGTGGGATTCGCGCTGGTACGCCGGCGAGGGCGCCTACGCCCGGCTGCTGCACGAGGACATCCGCATCCGCGATTTCCTGCGCGAGCGCCTGCGCCAGGCCGGCGTCAGCAAGATCGTCATCGAACGTCCGGCCAAGAAGGCGCGCGTGACCATCCACACCGCGCGCCCCGGCGTCGTCATCGGCA
>CAYTFW010000191.1:0-10444 GCA_964437145.1 uncultured Rhizobiaceae bacterium | reverse complement strand
CCCCTAGCCCCTCTCCCGCAAGGGGAGAGGGGAGGAAGACTCGATGCCTCATGTCCCCTCTCCCCTTGCGGGAGAGGGGTCGGGGGTGAGGGGTTTACGCCACCCGCGGCAGGACCTTGGTCTGGAACGCCTCGATCGACTTCATCAGCTTGGCGTGCGGGATCAGCGCGTTGTAGGTCCAGGCGAAGATCCACTCGACCGGCAGCCGTCGGCGCGTCTTCTCCAGCAGGCGCGTCACCGTGTCGACCGTGCCGACGAAGGCGTAGCCGTTCTCGATCGCCTGGTCGGCCGGCGGCGTCTCGCCGGTGTCGGGGTCGACCATCCCCTTGCGGAAGCCGAAGGGCACGAACCAGGCGGCGCCGGTGAAGTTGCCGGAGTCGCGCCACAGCGCCTGCGCCTCCTCGTCGGTGTCGCAGATGATCACGTCGCGCAGCAGCGCCATGCCCTGCCCCAACGGCCGGCCGGATTCCTGGCGATAGATCTCGAACAGATTGGCCTCGAGCTTGGGATGCATCGGCGGCAGGATCGCCGTGACACCCTCGCGCGCGCACCAGCGGATCGAGTTCTCCGAGCTGGCGAAGGGCTGGAACACCGGCGGATGCGGTTTCTGCACCGGCTTCGGCACCACGCCGACATGCGTGAGGATGCCGTTCTCGACGCCGGCGCCATAGCGCACCGTCGTCTCGAGATCCCACGGCGTCGGGCCGGGCGGGATCTTCCAGTACTTGCCCTGATGCGCCAGCATCGGCTCGGTCCACGCCTTCTTGATGATGCGGAAGCACTCCTCGAAGGCCTCGCGATTGGCCGCGTCGATGGCGTCGTGCTGATGCGGCAGCGCGCCGGAGACGCCGTGCGTCTGCTGCGCCAGAGTGTCGACCCAGCGCCGCTGGTAGCCGCGCGCGAAGCCGGCGCAGGCGCGGCCGCCGGTCATGTGGTCGAGCATCGCGATGTCCTCGGCGACGCGGATCGGATTGCTCGCCGGCAGCACGATGCCGAGCTGACCCACGCGGATGCGTTTGGTCTGCATGCCGACATAGAGGTCGAGCAGGACGGGGTTGTTGGAGAGCTCGAAGCCCTCGATGTGGAAATGGTGCTCGGTGAAGTTCACGGAGTCGTAGCCGACATCGTCGGCCAGGCGGACCTGCTCGGAGACCTCGCGCAGCATCTGCTGGTAGAGCTCGCCCTTCATGCCGACCATGCCGGCCTCGATCTGCGCCCGGTTGCCCACGGTGGGCAGGTAGAACAGCGACGCCTTCACCGGCATGGCCCCGTTTCCTCGCTCTTGTTCCTGACGGGATGGCAGCTTAGCGGCGCCGGACGTTCCTTTCGTCGCCGATTCGCTTTAACGTCCGCGTCGCGAAAGGAAGCGATCCATGGACCTCAGCAACGAATACCAGTGCCTGCATGAATTCGTGAAGGCGGCGCGCAACCGGCTCAATCCCAACATCTGGGACTATCTGATCGGCGCCACCGAGAGCGAAACGACGATGAAGCGCAACCGGCTGGCCCTGGACATGCTGGGCTTCAAGCCGCGCGTGCTGCGCAATGTTTCGCAGATCGAGGCCACCGGTTCGTTCCTCGATCGCAAGCTGCGCCTGCCGGTGCTGCTGGCGCCCGTGGGCTCGCTGGAATCGTTCGACCCCGGCGCCGGCGTCACCGTCGCCAAGGCCTGCGAGATGTTCGGCTGCGGCATGCTGCTCAGCTCCGTGACGACGGTCGAGATGGAGCGCGTGGCGAAGTCGTCCTCGGCGCTGAAGGTCTACCAGCTCTATGTGCGCGGCGACGACAAGTGGGTGGCCGAGCGCGTGCAGCGCGCGATCGATTGCGGCTTCGACGCCTTCTGCATCACCGTCGACACGGCTGTCTATTCCAGGCGCGAGCGCGACATCGCCAAGCGTTTCATCAAATCGTGGCGCGCCAACGCCACCGGCCAAGATTTCCAGGCCGCCTTCGCCTGGGACAACGTCAAGCGCGTGCGCGACAAGTATCCGCAAGTGAAGCTGATGCTCAAGGGCATCAACACCGCCGAGGACGCGACCATGGCCTGCGACATGGGCGTGCACACGGTCTACGTGTCGAACCACGGCGGCCGCCAGCTCGACCATGGTCGCGGCTCACTCGACGCGATGCGCGAGGTGGTGGGCGCGATTCGAGGCCGCGCCAGAATCGTGATGGATGGCGGCATCAGCCGCGGCACCGACGTGGTGAAGGCGATCGCGCTGGGTGCCGACGCCGTGGGCATCGGCCGACTCTACTGCTACGGCCTGGCGGTCGCTGGCGCCGAGGGCGTGGCGCGCGTGCTCGAGCTGCTCGAGGAAGAGGTCAAGGAATGCCTCGGCCTTCTCGGCCTCGACTCGCTGTCGAAGGTCGACCCCTCCTATCTCTGCCCTGCCAGCCCCGTCGTGCTGCCCCACGTCCACAGCGCCTTTCCGCTGCTGAATCTGGCGGACGAGGGATACTGATCACCCTATCCGTCAGAGGTTCAACGAGAAGGACTCCACCATGGGCGTTGCGATCACAGCGAAGAATGGCGCGATGGCGCTGGCACCGGCCTGGAACAACGGCCTCAACTGCTATTCCTTCGCCGCCAAGTGCGCCAATCCAGCGGGGGCGGGTTTGGTTTCCTGCGTTCCGGGCGTCCGCGGCGGTCGGGCCGTCACGGCGCAGGCGATCACCCCCACTCTCCTGCACCAGGCCTGCGTCGCCGACGGCTTCATCGACCTGTCAGGCGGCGTGCTCAGCAACGCGCATAAGTTCCGCAATCCGCCTGCCTCCCGCATCGGTCACTATCTGGTGGCCGTGTTCTACGACACGCGCGGCAGCTTCCATTTCGCGCGCCAGCTCGCCGATGGGACGGCCAATGCTCAGCAATGGGTACACAAGCCATCGGCGGCTCAGGATGCGCACAATATGCAGGGCAACTATTGGCTTGGCACGGATATCAGCAACGTACCTTGGGGGCCGTATTTCGAGTTTGTGAGCTACCTGGGTGCGCCCAACGCGGGCGTGGCCGTGAACGTCGGCAATTTCTGACGACGTGTTTCGGCTCCGAGTCAAACACGGCTGACGCCGTATCCCACCAAGACGAGCCCATGATGTCCCAGTTCGACTACATCGTCGTCGGCGCCGGGTCTTCCGGCGCCACCCTCGCCGCCCGCCTGAGTGAAAGCGGCGTGCATCGCGTGCTGCTGCTCGAGGCCGGCACCGAGGGCTCCGGTTATTTCTGGTCGCGCATCCCCGTCGGCGTGTCCAAGATGATCGATCTGCCGGCGGTGAACTGGTGCTTCTCCTCGGAGCCGGACGAAGGCTCCGGCGGCCGGCGCATCGAGGTGCCGCGCGGCAAGATGCTGGGCGGCTCGAGCTCGATCAACGGCATGGTCTATATCCGCGGACAAGCGCAGGACTACGACCACTGGGCGCAGCTCGGCAATCGCGGCTGGAGCTGGCAGGACGTGCTGCCGGTCTACAAGCGCATGGAGAACTACGCCGGCGGCTCGGACGAGCTGCGCGGCCGCGGCGGGCCGCTGCGCATCACCGACACGCCGCGCCACAAGGTGCCGCTGCTCGAGAAGATGATCGAGGCGGCGGGCAAGATCGGCCTGCCGTTCAACGCCGACCTCAATGGCGCCACCCAGGAAGGCATCGGCATGTCGCAGGTGACCATCGCCAAGGGTCGCCGGCAGAGCACGGCCTATTGCTATCTTGACCCGGCGCGCGGGCGGAAGAACCTCGTGATCGAGCAAGGCGCGATGGCGCGGACCTTGATCCTCGAGGGCAAGCGTTGTGTCGGCGTGCGCTACGCCGTGAACGGCCAGCCGCGTGAGGCGCGGGCGGCGCGCGAGGTCATCGTCAGCTCGGGCTCGATCAACTCGCCCAAGCTGCTCGAGCTGTCAGGCATCGGCCAGCCGGCGCATCTCGCCTCGGTCGGTGTCGCGGTCGCGCACGAGTTGAAGGGCGTCGGCGAGAATCTGCGCGACCACTACTCGCCGCGCGTCCGCTTCGCCATCACGGGGCGCAACCTCACCTTCAACGAAAACGCGCGCGGCTGGCGGGGCGCGCGCGAGGCGATCAAGTACGCGCTGTGGGGCGAGGGCTTTCTCGCCTCGACCTCGGTGCCGATCCGCATGTATTTCCGCACGCGGCCGGGTCTGGAGACGCCCGACGCCACGGTCTCCATCGCGCCCTTTCTCTACGAGCGCGTCGGCTGCGAGCGGCGTATCGCGAAGCGGGCCGGCATCACCATGAATGTCAACGTGCTGCGCTCGGAGAGCACGGGCTCGGTCCACATCAAGTCGGCCGATCCCGCCGAGCCGCCGGCCATCCGCTTCAACTTCCTGTCGGCGCGCGCCGATCGCGAGGGCGTGCTGGCGGCCATCCGCAAGGGCCGCGAGCTGATGGCGACCTCACCGCTGAAGGAGATCACCGGCGAGGAGATCGCGCCGGGTGCCGCGCGGCAGACCGACGAGGAGATCCTCGACTGGGTGCGCAACACGGCCGAGACGACCTACCACCCCGTCGGCACCTGCAAGATGGGCAACGACCCGATGGCCGTGGTCGATCCCGAGCTGCGGGTACACGGCATCGAGGGATTGCGCGTCGCCGACGCCTCGATCATGCCGACGCTGACATCGGGCAACACCAACGCCCCCTGCATCATGATCGGCGAGAAATGCGCCGCGATGGTGCTGGCGGCGTAGGCGCTTTTCCCCCTCTCCCCGTTTACGGGGAGAGGGTTGGGGTGAGGGGCTGATTCAGGTTGCGCACAACCGCCGTGCGCAACCTCCGGCTGCCCCTCACCCCGACCCTCTCCCCGCAGGCGGGGAGAGGGAGGAAGAGCTACCTCGGGTCCGGTCCCAGCTTCACCAGCAGCTTGCCGAAATTCTCGCCGCGCAGCAGGCCGATGAACGCCCGCGGCGCGCGCTCGATGCCTTCGACCACGTCCTCGCGGTACTTCAGCTTGCCCGCCTTGATCCAGCCGGCCATGCGCTTGAGCGCCACTGGCCAGTGCTGCGCGAAGTCGGTGACGATGAAGCCGCGCGCGGTCACGCGCTTGCCAACGAAGGTGCCGAGCAGGCGCGGCCCCATCGGCGCGGTCTCGTTGTACTGCGAAATCGAGCCGCACAGCGCCACGCGGGCGAAGAAGTTGAGGTTGCGCAGCACCGCGTCGCCCACCGCGCCGCCGACATTCTCGAAATAGACGTCGATGCCGTCGGGACACGCGGCCCGCAGCGCCGCGTCGAGATCGTTGGTCGCCTTGTAGTCGACGCAGGCGTCGAAGCCGAGTTCCTTGACCACGAAGTCGCACTTGGCCTTGCCGCCGGCGACGCCGACGACGCGGCAGCCCATGATCTTGCCGATCTGGCCCACCACCTGGCCGACGGCGCCCGATGCGGCGCTGACGACGATGGTCTCGCCCGGCTGTGGCTTGCCGCAGTCGAGCAGGCCGAAATACGCGGTCATGCCGGGCATGCCGAGGATGCCGTTGGCGGTCGAGATCGGCGCGATGGCGCGATCGATCTTGCGCAGCTCGGCCGCGCGCGCCACGCCGTACTCCTGCCAGCCCAGCCGGCCCTCGACGATCTCGCCGACCTTGATCGTCGGATCGTTCGACTTCACCACCTCGCCGACAACGCCGCCGGTCATGACAGCGCCGATCGCCACCGGCGGCGAGTACGAGGCCACGTCGCGCATGCGCCCGCGCATGTAGGGATCGAGCGACATGTAGACCACGCGCACCAGCACCTCGAGCGGGCCGGGCTCGGGCACGTCGTACTGCTCGACGCGGAAGTCGCTCTCGGCCGGCTCGCCAGCGGGACGGTTCAGCAGCACGACGCGGCGGGCTTTCATGGTGGTCAGGCTCCGATGCGGTTGGCGAAGATCAAGACGCGAAGCCCCAGCGTAGCGTCTTGATCTTCGTTCTCTCCACCCCCTTTAGGGGGTGGAGAGAACGGGGGGGATGGAAGGGGATGGCAGGGGGATGGAAGGGGGATCGCAGGGGATGGCAGATGGGGATGGCAGGGGGAAGGAAGGGGATGGAAGGGGATGGCAGGTGGGGATGGAAGGGGGATGGCATCGGCGCTCACGCTCCGGCATTTCCGATGCGGACACAGCCCCTTCACCGTCGCGCAGGTGGTGCGCGCGTGTCGGTGCAAAGCCGGCGATGGATCGTGTGAAAACAAGGCATAGGCGCTCACTCGCACAAAACGATGGCCTGCCTCCCTTACGAGTACATTGCGTGAACACAGGCGCGGAGTCAATGTGCCGCCAGCGATAAAGGAGTGGATCATGAGCGTGGCTGCGTCGGACACCAAAGGTGCCAACACCATCACCGGCCGCAGCGCCTTCCTGGCGCTGCTCAAGGACGACGGCGTGACGACCTTGTTCGGCAATCCCGGCACGACCGAGCTGCCGATCATGCACGCGCTCGCCGAGCATCCCGATCTCGGCTACGTGCTGGGCCTGCAGGAATCGGTGGTGATCGGCATGGCCGACGGCTTCACCCGCGCCTCGGGCAAGCTGACCTCGTGCAACGTCCATGTCGCGCCCGGCCTGGGCAACGCCATCGGCGCGATCTACACGGCGATGATGTCGGGCACGCCGATGATCGTCACCGCCGGCCAGCAGGAGCAGGGTCACGGCCTGACCGAGCCGCTGCTCTACGCGCCGCTGGTGCCGATCGCCACGCCGGTCGTGAAATGGGCCACCGAGGTCACGCGCATCGAGGACCTGCCGCGCATCATGCGCCGCGCCGCCAAGATCGCCACCACGGCGCCGACCGGCCCGGTGTTCATCTCGCTGCCCGGCGACATCCTCAACGACGAGGCGCCGCTCGATCTCGGCGAGTCGACGCGTGTCGACACCGCCGTGCGTCCGTCCGACGCGGCGCTCGAGTCCTTCGCGCGCCGGCTGCTGGCGGCGAAGTCGGTGGTGATCGTGGCCGGGACCGAGATCGTCACCTCCGATGCGCTCAACGAGGCGGCGCGCTTCGCCGAGCTGCTGGGCGCGCCGGTGTGGCAGCAGACGGTCAACACAGGTGCCCACTTCCTCTCCGAGCATCCCTGCTTCATGGGTTCGCTCAACCGCAACCAGCGCTTCGTGCGCGACATCCTCGCACCACACGACGTGCTGCTCTGCCTCGGCGCCGACGTGCTGCAGATGTCGGTGTACAGCGAGATCGAGCCGCTGCCGGTCGACACAAGCGTGCTGCAGATCGGCCTGCGCGACTGGGAGATGGGCAAGAACTTCCCGGCCGAGATCGCGCTGCGCGCCGACGTGAAGGAGACGCTCAAGGCGCTGATCCCCGTGCTCGAGCGGCTGGGTGGCGCGTCGCTCCAGTCGAAGGCGCGCACATCGATCGCCGGCCTCTCGCCGAAGAACTGGAGCGCCAAGCGCGAGGCCAAGCGCCAGCAGACGGCGCTGCGCGCCGAGGCCAGCCCGATGCATCCGGAGTGGCTGATGATGCGCCTGTCGGAGCGCCTGCCTCACGACGCGATCATCGTCGACGAGGGCCTGACCAGCGCCAACAGCCTGGTGAGCTACTGGCCGTTCCGCGACCGCTATTCCTATTTCGGCAATGTCAGCGGCGGCATCGGCTGGGGCATCGCCGCCGCAGTGGGCGTGCAGCTGGCGCAACCGAAGCGGCGTGTGGTCGCGGTGATCGGCGACGGCAGCTCGATGTACAGCATCCAGGCGATCTGGAGCGCGGCGCATTACAAGCTGCCGGTGACCTTCTTGATCGCCAATAACGGCGGCTACCAGATCCTCAAGGACCGGCTCAAGCTGTTCCACGGCAACGACCAGCCGATCGGCATGGATTTCCGCGACCCGCCGATCGACTTCTCCGGCCTCGCGCGTTCCTTCGGCCTCACCGCCCGCCGCGCGACGACGGCGCTGGAATTCGACGCCGCCCTCGACGCGGCGATGGCGAAAACGGATGGGCCGACCTTGATCGAGGCGATGGTCGGCAAGGCGACCTGAATTCTCTTCACTCCCTCTCCCCGCTTGCGGGGAGAGGGTTGGGGTGAGGGGCTGATTCAGGTGACGCACCACCGTCGTACGTAACCTGCGACTCCCCCTCACCCCGACCCTCTCCCCGCAGGCGGGGAGAGGGAGAAAGACGTCAGCCGCCCAGCAACGCCGGCGCGGCCTTGACCTCGAGGCGTTCGACCTTCTTGACGATCTCGGTCAGCTTGACGTGCGCTGGCGCCTTCACGCCGATGAAGTCGCCGCGCTCGGCGATGTAGCCGTTCATGAACTCGATCTCGGTGCGGCGGCCCTTGCGGATGTCCTGGGCCATCGACGGGCGCTGGATGTCGGCGCGCGGGTTGGGGTTGGTGTTCGAGCCAGGCCGCAGGATGGCCTCGATCTCGTCGAGCGCCGCCTTGTCGTTCTCCGACGCGCGCGCCAAGGTCTCGGGCTCCATCTTGCCGATCTTCTCGATGTGGTAGCCCAGCGCCTGGCCGACCCGCACCGCCTCGCCGCCGAGCTGGATCGAGAAGCGGCGGATGGTGTCGTTGCGATCGCAGTCGGAGCCCGTCAGCCCCGTCGCGGCGGAGACGCCGTTCTTCATGCCGTTCTGGCACAGCTTGGACCAGCGCTCGCCCCACAGGTTGGTGGTGGTCTTGGCGCTGTCGATCATGCCGACCATCTCGCGCAGCTCCTCGACGCGCTTGGTGATGCGACCATGGACTTCACCGACACGAAACACCGTGTGCTTGTCGCCGCCCTTGGCCACGGTGCGGCGGATGGTGGCCGGCTCGTACATGTCGACCGAGATCAGCGAGGCGACCATGCCCACGGTCTTGCCCCAGCCGACGATGCCGGCGATGCGCTCCTCGTTGAGGCAGTTCTGCAGAGAGACGACATAGCCATCGGGCGAGAGGTACTGGCGGATCAGCGCCGTGGCCCATTCGGTGTCGTAGGACTTCACGGCGACGAAAGCGATGTCGATCGGTTTCTGGCGGCTGAGATCCTGCAGCTCGGTGAGGTGCATGGTCTTGGCCTTGGTGACCGTGAACTTCTCTTCCGGCGTCACACCGTCGAGCATCAGGCCGCGCTTGCGGATGGTCTCGATGTTCTCCGGCCACATGTCGATCAGGGTCACGTCGTGGCCGGCATGGGCGAGATAGCCGCCGACATAGCCGCCCAGCGCGCCGACGCCGACAACCGCGATCCGCTTGCCCATGAATCCCTCCCGGTCTTTCGGAGCAGAGCCTAGCCCCGCGCGGCCGTCACGCGGAAGGCATGTTCGTCGGGGCTGCCATGCCATAGGCCGGCGGCGGGGCCGTGGTACAATATCGCTGTCATCCTGAGCGCAGCGAAGGATCCAGGGCCGGCCTGGATTCCTCGCTGCGCTCGGAATGACAGGTGGGGGAGGCGCCGATGGGCTACGAAACGATCGAGGTGAAGCCACTGGCCGGCGCGCTGGGCGCCGAGGTGGGCGGCGTCAAGCTGACCAAGGTGCAGGACAACCGCACCTGGGACGAGATCAACCGCGCCTTCCTCGACCACAAGGTGCTGGTGTTCCGCGACCAGGGGCTCAGCCCCGACGACATCATGGCCGTGGGCGGCCGCTTCGGCGAGCCGACCTACTATCCGTTCGTCACAGGCATGGACGGCTATCCCTACATCTTCGAGGTCATCAAGGAGCCCAGCGAGACGCGCAATTTCGGCGGCGGCTGGCATTCCGACACGACCTATCTGCACAAGCCGCCGCTCGCCACCCTGCTCTACGCGGTCGAGACGCCGAATTCAGGCGGCGACACGGTGTTCGCCAACACCACAGCGGCCTATGACGCGCTCAGCGATGGCATGAAGACACTGATCGCGCCGCTGAAGGGCGTCTACAGCGCCGGACTGAAACGCTCCGGCGGCCGCGCCGCGATCCACAAGCAGGTCGGCGCCATGAAGATCCAGAACGCCGAGCAGGCCGACAGCTACGAGGCGATCCACCCCATCGCCCGCACGCATCCCGGCACGGGCCGCAAGGCGCTCTATGTCAGCAAGGGTCACACCATCCGCATCGAGGGCATGACCGAGGACGAGAGCCGGCCGCTGATCGACTATCTCGCCGAGCACTCGACGCGGCTGGAGTTCACCTGCCGCGTGCGCTGGGAGCCCGGCACCTTGACGGTGTGGGACAATCGCTGCACCCAGCACAACGCCATCAACGACTATCACGGCCAGCGCCGCCGGATGCGGCGCCTGACGGTCGGCGCGCAGGTGCCGGCGTAACTTTCATGTCCCCCTCTCCCCTCGCGGGAGAGGGGTTAGGGGTGAGGGGGCGTCCCAGGTGACGCACCGAGTCCGTCGACCCCTCACCCCCGACCCCTCTCCCGCAAGGGGAGAGGGGAGCAAGAACAAGGGGAGTTTCCAAACAATGAACTGGAGCGACCGGCGCAGGCGGTTCCGCGCCATCCTGGGCGGCGATCGCTGCGTGCATCCC
>CAYTFW010000190.1:0-10594 GCA_964437145.1 uncultured Rhizobiaceae bacterium | reverse complement strand
CACCTATCACCGCTTCGACGGCGAGTGGTTGATCACCGCGAAGGCCTATCACGTCGACCGCACACTGCCGGCTTGAGGCGTTTCGCTTCGCGTGACGTCGGCGTCATCTTTCCTTGTTTGCCGCCCCGGCCAGCCGCTACCTTCATCGTGACCTTCGGAACCCGCCCCCGGGGAGGACACGATGAAGTTCACCTGGTTCCATCTGATGCCATGGCCCCATCTGCCGGATGACTTCCGCGAGAAGCATCGCTCGGTCTGGGTCGACATCCCGACGACCTTGTATGACGCCAAGCGCGGCCATCACGTCTATCACGACTATTTCGACCAGCTCGAATACGCCGAGGAGATGGGCTTCGACGCGCTGGGCGTGAACGAACACCACGCCAACGCCTATGGCCTGATGCCCTCGCCCAACCTGATGGCGGCCGCCTTGGCGCGGCGCACTAGCAAGGCGGCGATCATGGTGCTGGGCGATTCGATCGCGCTCTACAATCCGCCGATCCGCGTCGCCGAGGAATTCGCGATGCTCGATGTGATCACCGGCGGCCGCCTCGCCTGCGGCTTCCCGGTCGGCACGTCGATGGACACCAACTACGCCTACGGCACCATCCCGGCGCTGACGCGCGAGAAGTACAACGAGGCGCACGAGCTGATCATGCGGGCGTGGCGCGAGGACGAGCCCTTCGCCTTCAACGGCCGCTACACCAAGCTGCGCTACGTCAATTGCTGGCCCAAGCCGATCCAGCGGCCGCGCCCACCGATCTTCATCCCCGGCGGCGGCTCGATCGAGACCTACGATTTCTGCCTCGAGTTCGACTACACCTATTGCTACCTCAGCTACTCGGGCTACATGCGCGCCAAGCAGCTGATGGAAGGCTACTGGGAGCGCGTCGCCAAGGCGGGCAAGGACGAGAGTCCCTATCGTGGCGGCTTCGCCCAGGTGATCTGTGTCGCCGATACCGACGCCGAGGCGGAGAAGCTCTACAGCAAGCACGTGCACTATTTCTATAACCGCTGCCTGCACGTCTATCCCGGCTTCGCCGACGCGCCGGGCTACCGCACGGTGAAGACCTTGCAGGCCAACATGATCACGCAGCTCACCCAGGCGCAGCTGCGCAACTACCCGACCTTGACCTGGAAGGACCTTGTCGACCAGGGCTACGTCATCGCCGGCTCGCCCAAGACGGTCCACGACCGCATGGTCGATCTGGCGAAGACCCTGCGCGTGGGCAACATCTTCGGCCTGTTCCAGGTCGGCGACATGCCCGGCGACAAGGTTCGGCATTCGACCAAGCTGTTCGCCGAGCAGGTGATGCCCAGGCTCAAGGCCGAGCTGTTCCAGGAGTGGAAGAACGAGGACCGCTTCTGGATCAAGCCGATGCAGCAGAGTGAGCGTCGCCAGGTGGCGGCGGAGTAGGCATGACCATCACGTCTCGTCTGATCGACGTCGCCGGCGGCCGCAACAAGGTCCGCGTCTATGAGGGCGGCGACGGGCCGCCGCTATTCTACCTGCATGGCGCCGGCGGGCTGATGCGCGAGGACCGGGTGATCGCCGCGCTGGCGCGGCACTACCGCGTCTACGCGCCGCTGCTGCCGGGCTACGAGGATTCCGTCGGCGAGGAGCGCCTGCGCGACATGCTCGACGTCACCCTGCACGGCTACGACGTGATGCAGGCGCTGGGGCTCTCCAAGCCGCTGGTCGTCGGTCACTCCATGGGCGGCATGATCGCGGCCGAGATGGCGGCGATCGCGCCCAACGAGATCGAGCGCCTGGCGCTGATCGCGCCAGCCGGCATCTGGCTGCCCGAGCATCCTATCGTCGACATCTTCGCCCTGCTGCCGCAGGAATTCCCGCACTACCTGTTCCACGATGTCGAGGCCGGCGTGAAGCTGATGACGCCGGGCGGCGACATGAACGATGTGAAGTTCCTCGCCGAGTTCATGATCGCCAATGCGCGGCGCCTGGGCACCGCCGGCAAGATGCTGTTCCCGATTCCCGAGCGCGGGCTGTCGGAACGGCTCTACCGCATCAAGGCGCGCACGCTCGTGGTGTGGGGCGAGAACGACAAGCTGATCCCGCCGGTCTATGCGAAAGAGTTCATCAAGGGCATCGCCGGTGCGCGCCTCACCACGATCCCCCAGGCCGGCCACCTTGTCGGCCATGAAAAACCCGACGCGTTGGTCGAAGCGCTGCGTACGCTGAACTGACCGCGGGTCGGCTCGCGGTCCGACACACGGCGCGCCGTGCCCCAAACCGACCACCATTGCTAGTAGCGGTTTCATCAAACCGACACGACCTGTGGATATTCTGCGGGGATGAAGTCGCTGTTCGACAGTGCCCTGCAGCACCTCTTCACCTGGGCGTTCAAGGGGCTGGTCTATCCGCAGATCTGGGAGGATCCGGATATCGACATGGAGGCGCTGGCGATCCAGCCCGACAGCCATGTCGTGGCCATCGCCTCGGGCGGCTGCAACATCCTCTCCTACCTGGTCGCGGACCCTCAGCGCATCACCGCCGTCGATCTCAGCCCGGCGCATGTCGCGCTCAACCGGCTGAAGCTGGCGGCGGCGCGCGAGCTGCCGGACTGGCAGGCCTTCTACCGCTTCTTCGGCGCCGCCGATGTGCAGGAGAACGTCGATGCCTATTGGTGTTTCCTGGCGCCCAGACTCGACAGCGCGAGCCGGCACTATTGGGAGCGTCGCCGCGTGCTGGGCCTGGGTCGTCGCCGCATCGGCATGTTCGCGCGCGATTTCTATCATCACGGCCTGCTCGGCCGCTTCATCGGTGTGGCGCATATCGTGGCGCGCGCCTACGGCATCGATCCGCGCGACGTGCTCAACGCGCGCAGCCTGGGCGAGCAGCGTACGATCTTCGACACGGCACTGGCGCCGCTGTTCGACAAGCGCCTGGTGCGCTGGGCAACGAGTCGGCGGCTGTCGCTCTATGGGCTGGGCATCCCGCCGGCGCAATACGCGGCGCTGGCGGCCGGTGGTGATATGGCGCCGGTGCTGCGCCAGCGGCTGGAACGCTTGGTCTGCGGCTTCAGCATCGCCGACAACTACTTCGCCTGGCAGGCCTTTGGGCGCGGCTACGACGACAGCGGCGACGGTCCGCTGCCGCCCTATCTGCGGCGCGACCACTTCCCGGCGATCCGCGAGCGTGCCGGCCGCGTGCTGGTGCTTCAGCAATCGCTGACCGACTACCTCAAGGGCTGCCTCCCCGTGTCGCGCGACCGCTACGTGCTGCTGGACGCGCAAGACTGGATGAACGACGAGCAGCTCAATGCGTTATGGGCGGAGATCACCCGCACCGCGAAGCCTGGGGCCCGCGTGATCTTCCGCACCGCCGCCGAGCCCAGCCTGCTGCCCGGCCGCGTCGATCCGGCGATTCTCGGCCGCTGGCGCTACGAGGCCGCACAATCGTGCGATCTCACCCGGCGCGACCGCTCGGCGATCTATGGCGGCTTCCATCTCTACGTGCTGGAGGACGCCGCTTGAGCCAGGAGCTGATGGATCGGATCTATCGGCACCAGCGGCACATCTACGACGCCACCCGAAAATTCTATCTCCTCGGCCGCGATCGCCTGATCGCGGGCCTGAGACCGCGGGATTCCGACCACGTTCTGGAGATCGGCTGCGGCACCGCGCGCAACCTGATCCTCGCGGCAAGGCGCTATCCCAAGGCGCGCCTGTACGGCATCGATCTGTCAACGGAGATGCTGGCGACGGCGCAGGACGCCGTGCGCCGCGCCGGGCTCGGCCGCCGCATCCGACTGGCGCAGGCCGATGCCACGTCGTTCGATCCGCAGGCGTTGTTCGGCGTCGCGCGCTTCCAGCGCGTCTTCGCCTCCTACAGCCTGTCGATGATTCCGCCCTGGCGCGAAGCGCTGTCGCGCGCGGTCGACACTGTCGCGCCCGGCGGCCAGTTCCACGTCGTCGATTTCGGCGAGCAGTCGCGCCTGCCGACTCCGTTTCGCCTCGCATTGCGCCACTGGCTCGCGATGTTCCACGTCACCCCGCGCGCCGAGCTCGAGGCGGCGCTGGGCGAGCATGCGCGGATGCTGGGCGCCACGCTACGCTGCGAGCGCCCGCATCGCGACTACGCGCGCTACGCCGTGCTGGCGCTGCCGTCGCGGAGCGGCGTCCGGCCCGACGCGGAGCCTCGAAGCGAGCGCGCCTAAGGAGCCCGGACAAGGGTCTGTCCCCCCGCGCGATCACTTCTTCTTGCGGGTGATGCCGCCGTTGAGCTTGCCTTTGGTCGCGCCGTAGTCGCGGGCGTCGCCGCCGAACAGGGTGCCCGTCGAGATGGGCTTGTCGCTGGCGTCGTATCGCACCGGCTGGCCGGGCGTGCACGCCACCACGTAGAGCTCGCCGTTGTACGGATCGCAGATGCACAGATACGTGGTGCCGAAGAAGCTGTGGGTCTCGTCGCAGACCACGGCGTGGCCACCGCCATTGTCCCATGAAACGCCGAGCATGCAGGGCGTGCCATCCGCAGTCGCGTCGATGGCCGCCTGGGCGATGCCCGTCTCGCCGACATTGGCGCGTTCCCACTGGCCCAGACCGAGGTCGGACAGCACCTTCGGATAGAGAGAAGGCTGGGCACCCGTCGTGTTGAAGTCATGCGCCGAGCCCTTGTGCTTCTCGTAGAGCTTGTAGACCTCCTGCTCGCTCTTGACCGCGTAGTCGAACGCCGTCTTGGCCAGCGTCTGGCCGACAAAGCTGCCGCCGGGAACGCCGCTGGTCTGAAGCTGCGCGCCGGCCGCCATGCCGGCGAACATCAGGCCCTTCTTGATCTTGAAGTTGATCATGACGATCGAGGCCATGCCGCAGGACATCTCCTTGTCCTGCGAGCGCACCATGTGGACACTGGCGAAGCGGGAAAGACGGACGAACCAGGACATGGTCGACTCCCAAAGATAAAAATAATGCGAGCGCTCACTAATGATAACAGAAAACAGGACTGCGTCACCTGAATTGCGCGCAACGATCCACAGTCGCTATAGGTGCCCCCGCGTTCGCCCGTTCTGGAGAAACCGCGCCGTGAGCGGTGACATCGATGAATTCCGCCAGCTTCTCGCCAAGGTCGGCACCGGCGTCGGGCTGAGCGAGAGCGAGGCCGAGCGCGCCTTCGACATCATGACCGCCGGCAACGCCACCCCGGCGCAGATGGGCGCCTTCCTGATGGCCTTGCGCGTGCGCGGCGAAAGCGTCGAGGAGCTGGCCGGCGGCGCGCGGGTGCTGCGCGGCAAGGTGCTGCGCGTCGAGGCGCCCGAGGGCACGATCGACATCGTCGGCACCGGTGGCGACCATCACGGGACATACAACGTCTCGACCGCCTCGGCGCTGGTGGTGGCGGGTTGCGGCGTGCCGGTGGCCAAGCACGGCAACCGCGCGTTCACCTCCAAATCCGGCGCCGGCGACGTGCTCTCGGCGCTGGGCGTCGGCATGGACGTGCCGGTTCCGGCCCTGCAACGCGCGCTCGTCGAGGCGAAGATCTGCTTCCTGATGGCGCCGCGCCATCACAGCGCCATGCGCAATGTCGCCGGCCCCCGGGTGGAACTCGCCCCTACCCGCACCATCTTCAACCTGCTGGGACCACTGTCGAACCCGGCCCTGGTGAAGCGTCAGCTGGTGGGCGTCTACGATCGCCGCTGGGTGCCGCTGGTCGCTGGCGCGCTGGGCCGGCTGGGGCTGGAGCGAGCGCTGGTCGTGCACGGTGCCGATGGCATGGACGAGATCACCACAACGACCACGACCTATGCCGCCGAGATGACACGCGACGCCGGCGGCGCGGTCACGATCCGCGATCTTGAGATCAAGCCGGAGGATGCCGGCTTGCCGCGCGGCACCATCGAGGCGCTCAAAGGCGGCGATCCCGCGCATAATGCGCGCGCCATCCATGCCGTCCTGGCGGGCGAGCCGAGCGCGTTTCGCGATATCGTGCTGCTCAACAGCGCCGCGGCGTTGATGGTCGCCGGCAAGGCGAAGGACCTGAAGGACGGCGTAGGCCAGGCCGCGCGGTCGATCGCCTCGGGGGCCGCCAAGGCTTCGCTGGCGCGGCTGATCGAGATCTGCGGCCCAGTGGCGGCTTAAACGGGCGGCGTGAGGACGAGATGGCCGACAGCGACACTTTGAAGATGATCGCCGGCTTCGCCGCCACCGGCACGGCGCTGGACAAGATCTGCGCCGACAAGGCCGAGCTGGTGGCGCGGCGCAAGAAGGAGCGTTCGCTGGCCTCGCTCGAGGCCCAGGCGCGTGCCGCCGGCCCGACGCGCGGCTTCGCCAGGGCGTTGGGCGCCGCCGTCGCCGCGGGACGCTACGGCCTGATCGCCGAGATCAAGAAAGCGTCGCCATCCAAGGGCCTGATCCGCCCCGATTTTGACCCGCCATCGCTCGCCGCAGCCTACGCTGCCGGCGGCGCCACGTGCCTGTCGGTATTGACCGATATCCCCTACTTCCAGGGTGACGATTCCTACCTGGTCGCCGCGCGCGCCGCCGCGCCCACCCTGCCCGCGCTGCGCAAGGATTTCATGATCGACCCCTATCAGGTCGTCGAGAGCCGTGCGCTGGGCGCCGACTGCATCCTGCTGATCATGGCCTGCCTGTCGGATGGCCTGGCGGCCGATCTCCACGCCGCCGCCGACGCCTGGGGCATGGACGCGCTCATCGAGGTTCATGATGAAATAGAACTTGAACGGGCACTTAAACTAAAATCTCAACTTATCGGTATAAATAATAGAAATCTAAGGACTCTAACTGTATCTCTTCAGGTAACACTTGAACTCATGAAATCCATTCCCCGGGAGCGACTGGCGATCTCCGAAAGCGGCTTGGACAACCCGCAAGATCTCGCCCGCATGGCCGAGTCCGGGGCGCGCTGCTTCCTGATCGGCGAGAGCTTCATGCGCAAACCTGATGTCGCCGCCGCCGTGCGGGCGATGATCGCCGATCCCCTGCCCCTGGTGGCGGCATGAGCGAGCTCACCCATTTCGACCCTGAGGGCAATGCCCGTATGGTCGATGTCGGCGACAAGGCCGAGACCGAGCGGACGGCCACGGCGCGCGCGTCGGTGCGGATGAAGCCCGAGACCCTGCGCCTGATCCAGGACAAGGCGGTGGCCAAGGGTGACGTGCTGGCCGTAGCCCAGCTCGCCGGCATCATGGCGGCCAAGCGCACGCCCGATCTGATCCCACTCTGCCATCCGCTGGCGCTGACCTCGGTGCAGGTCACCCTGCGCTGCGAGCCGTCGAGTTCGAGCGTGGAGATCGAGGCGACCTGCCGCCTTCACGGCAAGACCGGCGTCGAGATGGAGGCGCTGACCGCCGCCTCGGTCGCGGCGCTCACGGTCTACGACATGTGCAAGTCGGCCGATCGCGGCATGGTCATCGGCGAGGTCCGGCTGGTGCACAAATCCGGCGGCAAGTCGGGCACTTACGAGGCGCCGTGATGCTCTCGGTCAGCGACGCCCTCGGCCGCATCGTCGGCGCCTTCGCGCCGCTGGCGACGGAGACCATCTCGGTCGCCGACGGCGCCGGCCGCGCGCTCGCCGAGCCGGTGATCGCCCGCCTCGACCAGCCCTCGGCCGATCTGTCGGCGATGGACGGCTATGCCGTGATCGGCGCCGACTGCGCAAGCCTGCCGGTGACGCTCAAGGTCGTGGGCAGTGCGCCAGCGGGCGGTTCCTACGACCAACCGCTGCGGCGCGGCGAAACCGTGCGGATCTTCACCGGCGGCCCGCTGCCGGCGGGTGCCGACACCATCGTCATCCAGGAGAACACGCGAGTCGATGCGCCCGGCGGCGTGACCATCCTCGAGGGTGTGAGCCCGGGCCGCCACATCCGGCGCAAAGGCCTCGATTTCTCCAAAGGCGCCGAGGGTATCGCCGCCGGTCACGTGCTCACGCCGCGTGACGTGGCGCTGGCGGCGGCGATGAACGTGCCGTGGCTCACCGTCTGGCGGCGCCCGCGCGTGGCGATCCTCGCTACCGGCGACGAGCTGGTGATGCCCGGCGAGCCGGTCGGGCCCAACCGCATCGTCTCGTCATCGGGCCTCGCCGTCGCGGCGCTGGTCAAGGAATGGGGCGGCGAGCCCACGGTCATGGGCATCGCGCGCGACGATCGTGCCGTGATCGGCCGGCACGTCGCGGCGGCCAAGCGGTTCGACCTGCTGGTGACTCTGGGCGGCGCCTCGGTGGGCGATCACGACCTGGTGCAGGACGTGCTGAAGGCCGAGGGCTTCTCGCTCGACTTCTGGCGCATCGCCATGCGCCCGGGCAAGCCGCTGATGTTCGCCGACACGCCGGGTTGCAAGGCGCTGGGCCTGCCCGGCAATCCGGTTTCGACCCTGGTCTGCGCGCTGCTCTTCCTGCGTCCGGCGATCGAGCGCATGAGCGGCCTGCCGGGCGACCCGGTAATGACGACGACGGCGGTCCTGTCGGTCGATGTCGGGGCCAACGACACGCGCGAGGACTATGTGCGCGCGACCTTGTCGCGCGACGCCAAGGGCGCGCTCAGCGTCACGCCGTTCAAGGTCCAGGATAGCTCCATGCTGGGCATCATGGCACGCGCCAACGGCTTCATCGTGCGGCCGGCACATGACCCCGCGCGCCGTGCCGGCGAGCCCATCACGGTTGTGGATTTCGGGACAATCGGCAGCGCTTTTTGAGCGACTTGTCCGGGGGCAACTTGACGTTGGGCGCGAACTAAACTAGAACACGCGTGTGGTTTCGCGTTTTGTTCTAGATGTAGTGTGCCTCAGCGGGAGACGGTGATGCTCACCCGAAAACAATATGAACTCCTGGTCTTCATCAATCAGCGCCTCAGCGCTGGCGGCGTCTCGCCCTCCTTCGACGAGATGAAGGAAGCGCTGAAACTGAAGTCCAAATCGGGCATCCATCGCCTGATCACCGGGCTTGAGGAGCGCGGCTTCCTGCGCCGCCTGCCGCATCGTGCGCGCGCGCTGCAGGTATTGCAGCTTCCCGACGCAGCATCGGTATCGGGCAGCCGCGCGGCGATGAGCACGCCGGGCCTGCGCGAACCCGCGGCCGGTTTCACGCCGCAGGTCATCAAGGGCGATTTCCGCCCCAGCTTCCAGGGCGCCGTGACGCCGGCCAACGCCGCCAGCGCGCTGTCACTGCCGCTCTACGGCAAGATCGCCGCCGGCACGCCGATCGAGGCGTTGCGCGATAACACCAGCACGATCGACGTGCCCACCTCGCTGCTCGGTCAGGGCACACACTACTGCCTCGAGGTCGAGGGCGACTCGATGATCGAGGCCGGCATCCTCGATGGCGACTTCGCCGTCATCCGCCAGGCCGACACCGCCGACAACGGCAGCATCGTCGTCGCCCTGGTCGACGAGCAGGAAGCCACGCTCAAGCGCATCCGTCGCAAGGGCGCGTCGGTGGCGCTCGAGCCGGCCAACACCGCCTACGAGACGCGCATCTTCGGGCCCGACCGCGTGAAGGTGCAGGGCCGACTCGTCGGCATCTACCGCCGCTACTGAGATCGCCGGTCGGCCCTGGGCACCCAGGGCCGATCGCCGCGTGCCTGGCGCGTGGTCTCGATGCGCGCAGGCTGCCCCTTCTCGCCCAGCCAGACCGCGTGCGCGCCGTGGCGCCACAGATCGAAGCGATCGATCGTCCACAACGCCGAGCGGCATTGATTGCGCAGTGGCACGACAGACACGACCGGCACCGCGCCAGCGCAGGCGCGCGGGTGGGCTTCCGGGCGCACGACCAGGCGCACCTCCGCGCCATCGCGTTTGAGCACGCACAGTCCGCTGCTACAGCGCAACGTGCCGTCGGCGCTGTCGCCGCCATCGGGCCAGCGTTCGACGCCCGACTCACCGGCGCGCCGCGTCCAGGTTTCGCCGGCGATCCGCTCGCCGCGCGTGCTGTAAAGCACGAGGCCGCGTTCGCCGCGGATCGCCAGCGCCCGGGCATCCTCGCTGATCATCAGGTCGGGCGCGCGTTGCAACGGGATGACGGCGAAGGCCAGCGCCACGCCGATCAGGCCGAGCCATCGCCAGCGCGTGCGCCAGAAGCAGAACCACAGCCCGCCCATGGTCAGCAGCCACAGCGATGCGCCCGGCATCGACGGCGCCACCGACGCCGCGCCGGGCAACGCCGCGGCCCAGCGCGCGATGTCGAGCGTCCATTCGATGCCCCAGCCCATCGGCACCAGCGCCAGCCATTCCAGGCCCAGCGGCGCCAGCAGCATCGCCAGTAGGCCCCAGGGCATCACCCAGATCCCGGTCAATGGCACGGCCAGCAGATTGGCGACGACGCCGACCAAGCTCAGGCGATTGAAATGGTAGACGGCGAAGCCCGCTGTCGCCAGCGACGCCACCAAGGTCGACATGATGCTGTCGACGGCGTAGCGGCCCACCCGATGGCGCATGCCGTCGGTGCGATCGACGCCTTCGGCATGGCGGCGCGCACGCCATATGCGCGCGGCCTCCCAGGCGGCCACCAGCGCGACCACCGCGGCGAAGGAGAGCTGGAAGCTGGCGCCGGTGAGGCTCTCGGGCTGGATCAGCAGGATCACGGCGGCCGCCCAGCACACCAGGCGCAGGGTCAACGCCGTGCGGT
>CAYTFW010000189.1:0-10736 GCA_964437145.1 uncultured Rhizobiaceae bacterium | reverse complement strand
GCGTCAGGCCGGGCGCGATCACCGGGATGGAGGCGATGCCGATCAGCCATCGTTCCCATTGCGACATGTGGGTCAGCAACCAGCCGGCGAAGGCGCTTGAGAGCATGACGATGCCGACCAGGCAGCCACCCACCGTGACGACGAACTCGCCCCAACTGAAGCCGGGTAGCACCAGCAGCATGACCGGCGAATAGACGAACACGAACGGCACCAGCGCCTTGCCCAGCGCGAGGCGGAAGGCGGTGTTGCCGGTCTTGAACGGATCGGCGTTGGCCATGCTCGCCGCCGCATAGGCGGCGACGGCCACAGGTGGCGTGATATCGGCGAGCACGCCGTAGTAGAAGACGAAGAAGTGGCCGACCAGATCGGGCACGCCCAGCATCTTCAGCGCCGGGGCCGCTACGGCGACCATGATGATGTAGGTCGAGGTCGTAGGGATGCCGCAGCCCATCAGGATGCAGACGATGGCCAGCAGCACCAAGGTGAAGAACAGCACCAGCGCCTGCTCGCCCGAGCTGTAGCCCAGCAGGCCGGCGACCGCGGTGACCGGCCCGCTGGCCGACAGCGCCTTGGCCGCCTCGACGGTGATGAAGGCGATCTTGAAGCCCACCCCGGTCAGCGTGACGATGCCGATGATGATGCCGACGCAGGCGGCCGCAGCGCCCACGGCCAGCGCGTACTTGGCGCCGACGACGAAGCCGTCGACCAGCTCGGTCCAGGGCATCTTGGGCGCCTTGTTCAGCCACCACAGCGCCAGCAGCAGCGCGATCATCAAAAGGCCGCTGATCGCCTCGAAGTGATCGAGCACGAAAGGCGGCAGGAATGAGCGGCCCTTGAAGAAGAACACGAACCACAGCGCGACCAGCACGGTCTCGATGATCGGCGGCGGTCCGGCCTTACGCCGTACCAGGCCGACGACCAGGCACAGCAGGATGCCGGTGAAGGCCGCGACATAGGGCGTGTAGTCGGCGAACAGCACAATCAGCAGGCCGAACAGCGGGATCAAGGTCGGCCAGTCGCGCCGCAGCGACTGGCTGAGCTTCGGCAGGTCCTCTGGCGCCACGCCGCGCAGGCCGTAGCGCTTGGCCTCGAAATGCGTCTGCACGAAGACGCCGAAGAAATGCATGAAGGCCGGCAGGATCGCCGCGACGATGATCGTCTGGTACGGCACGCCGAGATACTCGACCATCAGGAAGGCGGCGGCGCCCATGACCGGCGGCGTGATCTGGCCGCCGGTGCTGGCGGTCGCCTCGACGCCGGCCGCGAAGTGCCGCTGATAGCCCAGCCGCGTCATCATCGGGATGGTGAGCGAGCCCACGGTCACGGCGTTGGCCACCGAGGAGCCGGAGATCATGCCGAACAGCGCCGAGCCGAAGATCGAGACCTTGGCCGGGCCGCCGGCGTAGCGGCCCGCGACCGCCATGGCGAGATCGAGGAACAGCTGGCCCAGGCCGATGCGCATGGCCAGCACGCCGAACAGCACGTAGTGAAAGACGTAGGTCGCCACCACGCCGATCGGGATGCCGTAGATGCCCTGGCTGGTGAGGTAGAGGTGGTTCACCACCTCGTTCCAGGTCGCGCCGGGATGCACCAGGATGCCCGGCATCCACGGCCCGACCAGCGCGTAGACGATGAAAACGCCGGCGATGATCACCAACGGCCAGCCCATAGTGCGCCGCGTCGCCTCGAGCACAGCGACGATCAGCACCGTGCCCATGATCACGTCGATGCTGAGCGGATTGCCGACGCGGAACGCCAGGTCGTGGAAGACGAAGGGGATATAGAGCGCCGCGACGACCGTCGCGGCCATCAACAGCCAGTCGAATAGCGGCACGCCGCCGGGTGACAGCAGCGAGGACTGGCGCGCGTTGTCGGCCTTGCTCCTGACCAGCGCGAAGACCAGGAAGATCAGGCCAATGACGAAGGCCATGTGGATGCCGCGATGCGTCGTCTCGCGCAGCAGCCCGAAGCCCGCGGTGTAGAAGTGGAAGCACGACAGCGCGAACAGCAGGCCGGCGACGATCCACGACGCCGGCGGCAGGATGGGGCGGAAGCGGACCTCGGTGTCGAACTTGCGCTCGAGCTCCTCCGCCTTCTTGAGGTCGATGTCGGTGGTCATCGGGACTCGGCAGGTCAACACAATGCCCGTCATCCCGAGCGCAGCGAGGGATCCAGGCTAACGACTAGATCCCTCGCTGCGCTCGGGATGACAGAGAGCCAGGGCCCCTACTTCAGCATCCCCTTCTCCTTGTAGAACTTCTCCGCGCCGGGATGCAGCGGGATGCCGATGCCGGTGAGCGCCGTCTCGACCTTGATCTCCTTGCCCTTGGCGTGGCCGGCGTCGAGCAGCTTGCGGGTGTTGGCGTTCCACAGCGCCTGGACGATGCCGTAGACCAGCGCCTCGGACTGCTTGGTCGAGGTCAGCCACTGCGCGTTGACGCTCACCGTCTTGACGCCGGCGACGCCCTTGTAGGCGTTGTCGGGGATCGCGTCCTTGGCGAAGAAGTTGTACTGCGACAGCAGCTTGTCGACCGCGGGTCCCTCGATCGGGATCAGCTCGATGCCGCTGGTCGCCGCCAGCTCGGCGATCGCGCCCTGCGGATAGCCGGTGACGCTGATGAAGGCGTCGAGCGCGCCGTCCTTGAGCTTGTCGGCCGATTGCTGCGGCTTGAGGTATTCGGCCTTGAGGTCCTTTTCGCTCATGCCGAAGGCGGCGAGGATCAGGCGGGCGTCGACCAAGGTGCCCGAGCCCGGCTCGTCGAGCGACACGCGCTTGCCCTTGAGGTCGGCGACGCCCTTGATGCCGCTGCCCTTGCGCGCGACCAGGTGGAAGCTCTCGGGATAGAGGTTGGCGATGGCGCGCAGCCCGTCGACCTTGGGCTTGCCCTCGTAGATGCCGGTGCCGGTGTAGGCCCAATACGCGACGTCCGATTGCGAGAAGCCCGACTCGAGGCTTCCGCCGGCGATGCCGTTGACGTTGGCCACCGAGCCGTTGGTGGCGACGGCGGTGGCCACCAGACCGGGCACGCCGCACGAGCCGCCGGCGTCGCAGGCGCGGCTGCCAGGCGGGTTGGACACGGCGTTGGCGATCACGCCGGCCAGCGGGTAGTAGGTGCCGGCCGTGCCGCCGGTGCCGATGCGGAAGAACTGCATCTGCTGCGCCGACGTGCCGACGGTCACGACACCGAGCGCGAGCGCGGCGATGGTGGCGGCGGTCCATTTGCCGATGGTCATGCTGGTCTCCCTGTGCGGTCAGGTCCGTGACGGCGACTCTAGAGCGAGCCGAGGCGTCGTGTCGCCAGGAATTCACAGGCCGCGCAATTGAAGCGTCACCACCGGCCGGGCATAACCTGATCGACCACGATCCTCAGAGGGACTTCATCGATGGCTGGACACGGGCATGCGCCGCACGAGCAGGCTGAGCACGCCGAGCACCATGGCGCCAGCAACAAGCAGATCGCGCTGATCATCTCCATCCTCGCGCTCCTGCTGGCGATCTCCGAGACCTTGGGCAAAGCGGCGCAGACCCAGACCCTGGCGTCGAACATCGAGGCGGCCAATCTCTGGGGCTACTTCCAGGGCAAGACCGTGCGGCTGACCGTCGTGCGCGCGCAGATCGAGGACACCGAGATCGCCCTGCACGCGATGACCAACGAGGCGCAGATCGCCGCGGCCAAGCGCGGCATCGAGCACTGGAAGCGCCAGGTCGCGCGCTACGAGAGCGACCCCAAGGAGAATGACGGCCGCAAGGAGCTGTCGGCGCGAGCCAAGGCGGCGGAGAAGAAGCGCGACGACGCGGCGGCCGCGCACCACCACTACGAGGTGGCGTCGGCCTCTGTCCAGATCGCCATCGTGCTGGCCTCGGCGGCGATCATCACCGGCATCGGCATGCTGGTCTGGTTCGGCATCGGACTGGGCGTGGTCGGCCTCGCCTTCACCGGCATCGGCCTGTTCGCGCCGCACGCCATCCATCTGTTTTGATGTTCCCTCTCCCCGCCTGCGGGGAGAGGGTTAGGGTGAGGGGCCGCTTCGAGTGGCGCACCACTGTCGTGCGCAACCTGAGACTCCCCCTCACCCCGACCCTCTCCCCGCTCGCGGGGAGAGGGAGTTAGTTAACCCCGACCGCCCGGCTCATCGTCGGGCCGATCTCGTCGTGCACGACGAGGTCGGCGATGCGGTCCTGGTCGGTGGGATCGCGGTTGATGATCACAAGCTTCGCGCCGTTGCGCTTGGCCATGGTGGGGAACGCCGCCGCCGGATAGACCACCAGCGAGCTGCCCAGCACGATGAACAGGTCGGCGGCCATCGTCTCCTCCTGGGCGCGCGCCATGGGCACCACGGGCATCGCCTGGCCGAAGGAGATCGTCGCGGTCTTGATGATGCCGCCGCACTTGGCGCATTCCGGCAAGGTCTCGTTCTTGGCGAACGTCGCCTTGATGTCGTCGAGCTCGTGGCGCTCGCCGCAATCGAGGCAGGTGGCGTAGGTCGAATTGCCATGCAGCTCGATGACCTTGGAGTCCGGCACGCCCGAGGCCTGGTGCAGGCCGTCGACGTTCTGGGTGATGATCGCGCTCATCCTGCCGGTCTCGACCAGCCGCGCCATGGCGCGATGGCCGGCGTTGGGCGAGGCCTTGCGCATCACCTCGTCGGTGGCGAATTTGCGCCGCCACGATTCGCGGCGCATCTCCTCCGAGGCCATGAAGTCCTGGAACTGGATCGGCTGATAGCGCGTCCAGATGCCGCCGGGCGAGCGGAAGTCCGGGATGCCCGACTCGGTCGAGATGCCCGCGCCCGTGAAGCCCACGATGCGCTTGGCCTCGTCGAACAGCTTCCTGAGATCGTCGTGCTGGGCCATGGCGGCAGTATAGCCGCCTCGGGCCGGCTTCACGAGAGCCAGCGTTTGCGCCGGCGGTAGTGCTTGACGTCGCGGTAGGACTTGCGCGTGCCGACCTCGTTGAGGCCGAGATAGAACTCCTTGATGTCGGAGTTAGTGCGCAGCTTCTCGGCGTCGCCCTCGAGCACGACGCGGCCGTTCTCCATGACGTAGCCGTGGTCGGCGATGCCCAGCGCCATGGTGGCGTTCTGCTCGACCAGCAGCACGGTGAGCTTCTCCTGCTTCACCAGGCGCTGGACGATGGCGAAGATCTCCTCGACCAGCATCGGCGCCAGGCCGAGCGACGGCTCGTCGAGCAGCACGACCTTTGGCTTGCTCATCAGCGCGCGGCCGATCGCCAGCATCTGCTGCTCGCCGCCGGACAGATAGCCCGATTGCTGGCCGCGCCGCTCCTTCAGGCGCGGAAAGTAGCTGTAGACCATGTCGATGCCCTGGCGGATCGACTTGATGTCCGGCTGGATGTGGCCGCCGGCGATCAAATTCTCCTCGGTGGTCAGATGCTCGAAGACGCGGCGGCCTTCGAAGACCTGGGCGATACCCAGCTTGGTGACGTCGGAGGCGCGCTTGCCGTTGAGCCGCTGGCCGGCGAGCTCGATCGAGCCCTTGGTGATCTCGCCGCGCTCGCTATAGAGCACGCCGGAGATCGCCTTGAGCGTCGTCGTCTTGCCGGCGCCATTGGCGCCGAGGATGGTCGTGATGGCGCCTTCGCGCACCTCGACCGAGACGCCTTTCAGCACCAGGATGACCCGGTCGTAGACGACTTCAATGTTGTTCAGGCTCAGCATGATCCCGTGCGCCCGGTGAGGGGAATGGGGCGGAGCCCGAAGGCCCCGCCCCGTTCAGGTCAGGACTTCTTGGCGTCCAGCTCGATGTGCTTCTTGATCACGTCGGGATAGGCGCGGAACCAGTCCGATCCCTTGGTCAGCTTGCCGCCCTTGACCGTGAAGATCTGCACCCAGCCGCCGCCCTCGTGGTCGGTCGGAGTCAGCTCCATCGGCGGCATCAGCCCGCCCAGGGTCACGCCCTTGATCTTCTCGAAGCCTTCCTTGACGTCGGCGCCGGTGATGGCGCCGCCGCCCTTGGCCTTGAGCGCGTTGCGGATCGCCTCGACGTGTACCGCCATATGGAACAGGCCGCGGTTGTAGTAGACGGACGAGGCCATCTCCTTGGGCGGCTGCTTACCCTGCTTCTTGTACATCTCGGCGATGTCCTTGTGGACCTGGTAGTCCGTGCCGACACCGGCGAACTGGATGGTGTTGTAGCCTTCGGCGATCGCGCCGCCGCCCGCCGCGTCGAGGTCGGCCTCGGCGCCGCCCCACACCAGCGAGATGACGTTCGACAGCCGGAAGCCGACACGCTTGAACTCCTTGATCGACACCGACGGCGAGCGGCCGAACAGATGGGCGATCACGAAGTCGGCGCGGAAACGCTGAGAGATGTCGAGCACCTGGGCGCCCATCTCGACGCCCGGCGCCGGCACGGCGAAGGTCTTGAGCTCGAAGCCCTCGAGCTTGGCGAGATCCTCGAGGATCACCAGCGGCTCCTTGCCCGCCGGGTTGTCGTAGAACAGGTAGGCGATCTTCTTGCCCTTGAGGCTGCCGCCAAACTTGTCCTTGGTGAACTTCACCGCCGCCGCCGCTTGCGACCAGTAGGTCGCCGCGACCGGGAACAGGTACGGATAGCGCTTGCCGTCGGCGCCCGCCGCGGTGCCGAAGCCGGGCGACGTGCCGGGGATCTTGTCCTCGGTGAGCTTGGCGGTCAGCGCCATGGTGTGCGGCGTGCCGTAGAGCAGCACGCTGACGGCGCCCTCCTTCTTGAAGCGCTCGTAGGACTCCACGCCCTGTGGCACCTTGTACTCGTTGTCGATCTCGAGCGGCTTGATCATGTGGCCCTCGATGCCGCCGCGCGAGTTGATCAGCGCGGCGTAGTCGTGGTTGCCGGGGCAGAACACGACGCCCACGGTCTGCGTCGCGCCGGTGCGATCACACATCACACCGACGACGATGTCCTTCTTCTGCGCCGCCGCGGGCAGCGCCAATCCCAACGCGAGGGCGCCCGCCGCGATGGCTGCGGCGCCAGGTAGCCGGATACTCAGCATGTCACCCTCCCTATTGATCACACGAACTCAGTACGAAAACGGCCAGACACGGAAGTAGCTGCGGATATTGCGCCACAGGCGGTTCAGCCCCTCGGGCTCGAGCACCAGGAAGATGATGATCAAGAGGCCGAAGGCGCCCAGCCGCACCGCCGGGATGATGTTGTTCAGCTCCTGCACGGTGAAGAACAGGACGCCGAAATTCTCCATGAACAGGCGAATGACGATCGGCAGCAGTGTGACGAAGATCGCGCCGAAGATCGAGCCCAGGACCGAGCCCTGCCCGCCGATGATGATCATCGCCAGGTAGTCGATCGAGGTCGTGATCTGGAAGTTCTCGTAATTGGCCACGCCGTAGAGGTAGGTGTAGAGCACGCCGGTGACGCCGGCGTAGAATGAGGAGATCGCGAAGGCGAGCATCTTGTACTTGAAGATGTCGATACCGATGATCTCGGCGGCGATGTCCTGGTCGCGGATCGCCACGAAGGCGCGGCCGACGCGGCTGCGCACCAGGTTCAGCGTGGCGATAATCGCCAGCACGGCGATGGCCAGGAACAGGTAGTAGAGCTCGCGATGTTCCTTCAGCACGAAGCCGAACAACGTCGGCCGCGGCACCTCGATCGAGGCCTGCGAGCCGCCCGAGATCCACGGCACGTGGTTGATCGTCCATTCGATGATCAGCTGGGCGGCCAGCGTGGCGATGGCGAGGTACAGGCCCTTGATGCGCAGCGAGGGCACGCCGACGATCGCGCCGATCGCCGCCGCCATGAAGCCAGCGGCCGGCAGGGTGACCCAGAACGGCAGGTTGAGCTTTACCGCGAGGTTGGCGGCGGTATAGGCGCCGACCGACATGAAGGCGGCGTGGCCGATGGAGATCTGGCCGGTGTAGCCGACGAGGATGTTGAGCCCGAGCGCGCCGACGATGGCGATCAGGATGAAGTTGATGATCGAGGTGTAGTACTCGGCCGATTGCGCGCCCGCGAGCGCGGTGAGCGCCGGCGGCAGAAGGACGAAGATCACGGCGAAGACGGCCACCGACCAGCGCCCGATCGGCAGCGGATAGAGCGCCTGATCGGCCTTGTAGGTCGTCTTGAAGTAGCCCGACTCGCGGTGGAACATCAGACGCGCTCGATCTTGCGTTTGCCGAAGATGCCGTAGGGCCTGACCATCAGCGCCAGGATCATCAGCACGTAGGGCGCGAAGTCCTTGGTGCCGCCGCCGACATACGGGTCGAGGTAGCCGGCGGCGATGTTCTCGACGATGCCGATGATCAGCCCGCCGACCACCGCGCCCGGGATCGAATCGAGGCCACCCAGGATCACCACCGGGAACACCTTGAGCCCGACCAGGGCCACGTGCACGTCGATGCCCAGCATCGAGCCCCAGACGATACCGCCCAGCGCCGCGACAATGCCGGCCATCGCCCAGGCGAGCGCGAAGTAGCGCTCGACGTTGATGCCCATCGCCGAGGCGACCTGCTGGTTGTCGGCCACCGCCCGCATCGCCACACCCATGCGGCTCTTGAGGAAGAACCAGGTGAAGCCGCCGAGGAAGACCAGCGAGACCAGCGCGCCGGTGAGCTGCACCGGCTGCAGGATGAACGGACCCAGCTCGATCGGCTCGTCGCCCACCGGCAGCGAGATCGAGCGCGTTTCGACGCCGAAGATGAAGGGGCCCAGGCCGCGCAGGATCGCCGCCAGCCCGATGGTCGCCATGATCACCGCGACGATCGGCCGGCCGAGCAACGGACGCAGCACGACGCGCTCCAGCCCGAAGCTGAAGCCGATCATCGCCGCCAGCGCCACGATCACCGCGACCCAGAATGGCATGCCCGCGACCACGATCACCGCGCCGGCGATCAGCGCGGCGAGCATCACGAACTCGCCCTGCGCGAAGTTGATCGCGTCGGTCGCCTTGTAGACCAGCACAAAGCCCAGCGCGATCAGCGAGTACATCAGGCCGATCAGGATGCCGTTGCCCATCAGCAGCAGGAAGAACTCCACGCTATCCCTCCCTATTCCCCGTCGCCCTGAGCGGAGCGAAGCGAAGTCGAAGGGCCTTGCCTCGACACACGCGCCGATGCCGTTGGCACAAGGTCCTTCGACTGCGCCGCTTCGCGGCTTCGCTCAGGACGACGGCGTGGTTTGAGGCCCTTCACGTCCGCCCCCTACGCCGCGCGCTTGCCGGCGCTGGCCGACGGCACGTCGTGGATCGCGATGGTGTTGCGCAAGGTGCTGCGCCGCCCGTCCTCGAAGGTGATCTCCATCGTCACCTCGACGTCGGCCTTGCCGCCGTAGAACGCCTCGATCACCGGCGCGTATTTCTCGGCGACGAACCGGCGGCGCACCTTGCGGGTGCGCGTCATCTCGGCGTCGTCGGCCTCGAGCTCCTTGTTGAGCAGCAGGACCCGCCGGACCTGCGCGGCGTCGGGCAGGCCGACATTGCACTTGCCGACCTCCTCGAGGATCAGGGCGGCGACCTCGGGCTTTCGGCTGAGATCCATGAAGCTGGTGTAGGTGAGGTTGCGCTTCTCGGCCCAGGTGCCGACGGTGTTGAGGTCGATGGCGATCATCGCGGCGACGAACGGCCGCTGGTCGCCGAAGGCCACGACCTCGCGGATGAACGGGCTGAACTTCAGCTTGTTCTCGACGAATTGCGGCGCGAAGGGCGTGCCATCGCTGAGCTTGCCGACATCCTTGGCGCGATCGATGATCACGACGTGGCCCTGCTTGTCGACGAAGCCGGCGTCGCCGGTCTTAAGCCAGCCGTCGGGCGTGATGGTCTCGGCGGTGACGTCGTCCTGCTTGAAGTAGCCCTTGAAGATGTTGGGGCCCTGGACGTGGACCTCGCCGTTGTCGGCGACGCGCACCTGCACGCCCGGCAGGGTGCGGCCGACGGTGTTGGGATTGGCCTCCGCGTCGGGCTGCACGGCGATCAGCGCGCTCGCCTCTGTCGCGCCGTAGACCTGCTTGAGGTTGACGCCGAAGGAGCGGAAGAAGCGGAAATTGTCGGGCCCCAGCGGCGCGCCGCCAGTGTAGCAGGTGCGCGCATTGCGAAGGCCGAGCTGATCGCGCACCGGGCCGTAGACCAGGAACTCGCCCAGCGCGTATTTCAGCCGATCGACGGCGGAGACCGGCCTGCCCTCTGAGCGCGCCAGCTCGACGCGCTCGGCGAGCCTGCGGAAGCGCTCGTACACCCACTTCTTCAGCCGGGTCGAGTCGCCGCCCTTGATCTGCATCAGGGTGAGCATGTTCTCCCAGATGCGCGGCGGCGCCAGCAGCGCGTCGGGTCCGAGTTCGC
Organism: uncultured Rhizobiaceae bacterium; assembly: GCA_964437145.1. Taxonomy (GTDB): domain Bacteria; phylum Pseudomonadota; class Alphaproteobacteria; order Reyranellales; family Reyranellaceae; genus JAFAZJ01. The sequence continues at coordinate 447 of CAYTFW010000189.1, read as the reverse complement.
GTAGGTCGCGCTGCACGGTCTCGGGATTCTCCGGGCAATTGCCGATGATCGGCACGACGAGACCGAGGCCAACGGTGAAAGTCGTGTCGCCGACCCAGGCCATCGGCAGGTAGGACAGCCAATTGTCGCCCGGCTTGATCCCTTCGGCGGCGGCGAAGCCCTCCGAGATCGAGATCATGTTCCGGTGCGAAAGCATCACGCCCTTCGGGTTGCCGGTTGTCCCTGAGGTGTAGGCGATCATCGCCAGGTCGTCGGCCTGGCCCTTCTTCAGCTCGGTCTCGAACGCCTGGGTGCCCGCCGCGCCCTGGGCACGGCCGGTTTCCTGCACGGCGGCGAAGGAGCGGATGAAGTCGTGCTTGGCGTAGCCGGTCATGCCGCGGGGATCGTCGTAGATCACCCAGCGCAGCTTGGGCAGCTGTTCCCGCAGCGACAGGATCTTGTCGACCT
>CAYTFW010000188.1:0-10805 GCA_964437145.1 uncultured Rhizobiaceae bacterium | reverse complement strand
GAACCCTCGTCGTAAGCTTGGAAGGCTTCTGCTCTACCATTGAGCTACACCCGCGAACCGTCGCCGGTCCCGAAGGCCCGCGGCGGCGTTGAGTGGCGGTGGTGGAGGGGGAAGGATTCGAACCTTCGTAGACGTGAAGTCGGCAGATTTACAGTCTGCTGCCATTGACCGCTCGGCCACCCCTCCGCGCCACGCACGCGCGCGGGCCGGCTCGTTTCCGACCGGCGGCGCATTAAACAAATGCAAGGGGTTGGGTCAACATCTTTCGACCGCGCGAACCGGGCTATAATGCGATCGTTAGGCGTGGATACCGGCGGAGGGAGCCCATGGATCCGCGGTCGACGGCGCGCATGATCGGCGCATGCATCCTGCCCATCGCGCTGCTCGAGTTCGGGATGCAGTATTTCGGCGGGGTCGGCCCGCTCGGCCCGCGCCACACGATGGCGCTCACCGAGTCGGTCGGCCTGCAATATCCCTCGCGCTGCGACCGCACCAATTTCGGGCCGATCTACGCCGGCAAGGGCGACCACCTGGCGACGTTCTGCACCGACGCCCACGGCACGATCGAGCCGACCTCGCTCACCGCCCTGCTCGCCGACAAGGCGCCGAGCAACGCGCCCTACCTGCTGGCCTGCGGCGGCTCGACGACCGAGATCACGGCCGTCGAGCCCGAGGAGCGCTGGGTGACGCGGCTGTCGCGGCGGCTGGGCGTCCCGGCGATCAACGCCGGCGCGGCGGCCAAGGGGATGGTGAAGTGCGCCCAGTCGCTCGACTACCTGATCGAGCGCATGCCGCCCGGGCGCCAGCCGCTGATCCTGATCACCACCAGCGTCAACACGCTGGGCACCTTCCTGCCGGCGCGCTTCAACGGCTGGAACGGCGGCGCGATCCCCGAGCAGCCATACGCCCCGCCGGCGCTGCATCCGGCGGTCCGCGCCTGGATCCCCGGCCTCTATCACCTCGCCGCGCTCATCGTCTCGGCGATCGGCGGGCGGTCCGAGCACAGTTACGCCGACGCGCTGGCCGAGGGCTGCTGCCACATGGCCGGCGCCGCCAACACCACGCCGCCGCTGCGCTTCGATTGGGCCAGCGAGGAGAACCAGGACCTCTACGCCCGCTTCACCGCCAGGAGCGTCGACGCCGTCGACGCGCTGCTCGCGCGCCATCGCATCGCGCGCGACCGCGTGGTCTTCGTCGTCGAGCCGAACGCGTTCATCTACCCGGCGATGCCGCACACGCGGCGTGACTTTCGTCAGCTGCTGCACGGGCTCGACGGCAAGCGGCTCGATGCGGCGGACTCGGCGGCGATCACGCGGCGCTACGACGACATCTACGCCCGAATCGTCGGCGAACGCTTCACGGTGATCCGCGCCGACAAATTCCCGTTCGAGGCGGCGTCGTTCTACGACGCGGTGCACATGAGCCCGAGCGGCGCGCAGGTGATGGCCGAGCACCTGGCGCCGCTACTACGAGCCAGGCTGTCGGGCCCGTGACGCCCGCCTAGGCCGACTTGAAGCCCGCCGGCGGCTCGCAGGCGGTGGTGCCCAGCACGCCGGGCGTCGAGACCTCGAGGATCTCCAGCTCGGCGGCGGTGCGGATCTCGTTGTGCTTCATGTAGCCCGGGATGAACAGCGAGTCGCCCTGCTCGACGCGGAGCGTGCGGCCGTCCTCGAACTCCAGATCGACCCAGCCCTTGAGCACATAGATGAACTGGCCGTCGCACTCGTGGAAGTGCCAGCCGGTGGGGCGGCTCAGCCCCTGGCTCGAGCTCATCACCTGGGCGCGCAGCAGGCCGGCGCTGGCCTCGGCGACCTCCAGGTCGCGGTACTGGAAGAAGTCGCGCCGGCCCTTGACCAGCTTGGGCTCGGCCGCCCGGGCATGGGCGATGCTCTGCTGGGGCTCGTTGTCGTGCTTGGGTGCCACGGACATGGTGTCCTCCGTTGCTATGGTTTGCTCTTGCTCCCTCTCCCCGCGAGCGGGGAGAGGGTTGGGGTGAGGGGCTGAATCAGGTGGCGCACGACGACTGTACGCAACCTGCGACTCCCCCTCACCCCGACCCTCTCCCCGCAGGCGGGGAGAGGGAGGAACTCACGTCTTCGGCGACCAGTTATAGACCTTCTGCAGGGTGCCGCCCATCAGCACGGCGCGGTCGCTGTCGCTGAGGCGATCCGTGACCCGGAACGAGTCGACGCCCTCCTTGTACGTCAGCAACCCGACCGCGCGGGTCCAGTCGGTGCCCCACATGCAGCGGTCCAGGCCAAAGGCGTCGAAGACGCGCGCCAGCGGATCCCAGATGTCCTTGTAGGGGAATTTCTGGTGGCTGAGCGTGCAGGCGCCGGTGACCTTGATCACCACGTTGGGCTGCTTGGCGACCTCCAGCACGGCGGGCAGCTCGGCCCAGGAATCCGGCGGCACCGGCGGCTCGAAGGGCTGCGAGACGCCGAGATGGTCGATGACGAGGCGCGTGTTGGGGTTGCGCTTAGCCAGCTCGGTGAGCTGCTTCATGCGCCCGCGCGCCAGCAGGTTGACCGGAAAGCCGTTGCGCCCCGCCGCCGCCAGCACGCGGTTGATGCCCGGATCGGCCGGATCCATCGACACCTCCGGCGTCATCATGATGCGGATGGCGACCGCGCCGGGGTTCTTCTTCCACTGATCGATGGTCTCGCCCACCGCGGGGTCGTTGGCGTTCACCGGCTTGATCACGCCGAAGCGCCCCGGATAGGCCTTCTGCACCGCCACCGCGTAGCTCTCGTCGAAGCGATACATCGTGTAGACCGAGACCAGCAGCGCGCCATCGACGCCAACCTCGTCCATCGCCTTGATCATGTCCGGCCCGGTGACCTCCGGCGGCCCATGCAGCACCGCGACCCACGGCCGGCCCGGATGGTTGCGCTCGTAGCAATGGACCTGGGCGTCGATGACCGGCATGCGCGTTGCTCCCTCTTGTTGCCGCCGACGCTACCCCAACTGTCGTCCTGAGCGAAGCGAAGGACCTTGCGGTATCGCGGTCACACCTATGCGCCGATGCCCGTTCGCACCACCGCGAGGTCCTTCGCTTCGCTCAGGACGGCGATCTCATCATCCCGGGGAACCGGCTGTTGCGGATGATGTCGTGCCAGGTGGGTCCCGGCGGCGGCTGGCGCGAGGTGTTCCAGAAGATCCGCCCGTTGCCGGCGCCCGCCACATGCGGCTCCGGCTCGACCCGCGGCGGCGATGGCGGCGGCCGCGTCGGGCTCGGCGGATCGGGCGGCCGCATGCCTTTCAGCACGATCGGCGGTGGTTCTTCGGGCGGGGCCGCGGCACATGGATTGCTATGGTTTTCCTTCTCCTCGCCGTCGCGCGGAGATGGGGTGGCGGCGCGTTTCGCCGCCAACACATCGTACTCGGCCTTGGCCAGCGCCGCTTCCGTCTTGGCCAGCTGCGACTGGATCTCCCAGTACCGCTCGTTGGCGCTCTCCACCTCTTGCCGGTCGGCGGCGTGGCGCTCCTCATAGTATTGCCGCTCCTCCGCCGTCAGCGCCGCCGCCGATTTCTTCCCCAGCAGCCCGACATTCTTCGTCAGGGCCGCCAGCGCCTGCAGCTTGCCCAGCTTCAGCGTGACCTGCCGTTGCTCTGGATTTCTATGGTTGCTGATCCTCAGCTCGAGGATGCCGGCGCGCTGCGCCTCGCTCGCCTTGTCGAGGTCGATACGCAGACCGCCCTGCTCGTCGGTCGAGACGTAGTCCGCGACATTGGCGAAGGCGATCTTGGCGTATTCCTGCGCCAGGCGCTCGACGCTGACCTCCAGCGCGTCGACGACGCGCTGGCGGCCGGCGGCGATTGCGGCCGCGATCCTGGGATCGCGCAGCAGCTTCGAGGCGCTGGGCTGGGCGCCGCGCGGAGAGTAGCCGGCGCGGATATAGGCCTGGGTGGCGTTGGCGTCCTTGAGGTACTCCAGGACGAAGCGCTCGTGACGAGGCGAGAGGGGGCGGGGTGAGAGGAGTGTGGTTTGGTCGGTCATGCCGACCAGAATACGCCCACTTGCGAAAACACCCCGTATTCCGCCGCTACGAACGTCGAACAGGGGCCAAGAGTCGCTGGGAGACAGGGCTTTCCATCTTCGGGCCGCGCCACACCCCGTGAAGTCACCGTTTGGTCACGTATCAAACCTGTCACAAAAGCTCAGGGTAGCGGTTCGCGTCAGTTCGATGACGGTCGGATTACAAGAAGACGACGAGGCACGCCATGCAACCCGATCTCGCCGCCCTGCTCACCGCGGCGATCCGATGGGACCACGAGATCGCGCTGTGGCTGAATCAGATGGCCGGCCAGCGCCCCGCGCTCGACCGCTTCGTCTACACCCTCTCCGCTTCCGCCCTGCTCAAGGGCGGGCTGTTCATGGCCTTCTTCTGGTGGCAGTGGTTCCGCCACGACGCGGCGCGGACCGCGCGCCGTCAGCTCATCCTCACGGCGCTGGCCGGCGCCATCGTCGCCATCGCGGCGGCCCGCGCCCTGCAGATCGCGCTGCCCTTCCGCGTCCGGCCGCTGCACGACGCGGCGCTGTCGCTGCGGCCGCCCGCCGGCGTCAACCCCGCGACACTGGACGGCTGGAGCTCGCTGCCCAGCGACCACGCCGTGCTGTTCTTCGCGCTGGCCACGGCGGTCTGGCGCCTGAGCCGCCCGCTGGGCGGCGGCGCCTTCCTGTGGGCCGGCGTGGTCGTCTGCCTGCCGCGCGTCTATCTCGGCTACCATCACGCCACCGACATCCTGGCCGGCGCGCTGCTGGGCGTGCTCGTCATGACGCTCAGCCTCGCGCTGCTGCGCCCGCGCCTGCTGGCCGGGCCGCTGCTGCGTTGGGAGCGCGCGCACGCCACGTCGTTCTACTGCCTGGCCTTCCTCGCCTCGCTGCAGCTGGCCGTGATGTTCCAGGACGTGCGCGCGCTCGCCGGCGACACGATCGGCCTGGTCGAGCTCCTGCGCGAACCCACCGCCCAAACCGCCGACGCGCCCTAGCGCCGCGCCGGAGATCGACATCGCTTGTCATCCCGAGCGCAGCGAGGGATCTAGGCGGCTTCCCTGGATCCCTCGCTGCGCTCGGGATGACAGATCGATTCGATTTGCGCAGATCACACCCTGGAGCCGCGAAGACGATGGCGAGCCCGCGTCTTTTCGGCTTGTATCGGTGGTGACGGATCATCGGGGGACGCGCGAACGATGCCAGGGCAACACGTGAGTCGCTCTTCACCTCCCTCTCCCCGCGTGCGGGGAGAGGGTTGGGGTGAGGGGCTGATTCAGGTGGCGCACCACCGCCGTGCGCAACTTGCGACTCCCCCTCACCCCGACCCTCTCCCCGCACGCGGGGAGAGGGAGGAAGAAGAGAGATGAAACACGACAAGGTCGACGTTCTCATCATCGGTTCGGGCGCGTCGGGCGCGGCGGTCGCTTGGAGCCTCGCCGAGACCAAGATGCGTATCCTCTGTCTCGAGCAGGGGGATTGGGTGAAGCCGACGGACTATCCCAGCAACGGGCGCGACTGGGAGGCGCGGCTGTTCTCGGACTTCGCCACCTCGCCCAACCGGCGCAACCGGATCACCGATTATCCGATCAACGACTCGAACTCGCCGATCAAGGTGGTGAACTTCAACGGCGTCGGCGGCAGCACCATCATGTACACGGCGCACTACCCGCGCCTGCATCCCTCGGATTTCCGCGTCAAATCGCTGGACGGCGTCGCCGACGACTGGCCGGTCGACTACTGGACGCTCGAGCCGTTCTTCGCCGAGAACGACCGCATGACCGGCGTCGCCGGACTATCAGGGGATCCCGCCTACCCGCACCACAACCCGCCGCTGCCGCCGCTGCCTTTGGGCAAGACCGGCACACGCTACGCCCGGGCGATGAACAAGCTCGGCTGGCATTGGTGGCCCTCCGACAGCGCCATCGCCACCCAGGCGTACGAGGGCCGCGCGCCCTGCATCAATCTCGGCCACTGCACGCCGGGCTGCGCCCAGGGCGCCAAGTCCAGCGCCGACATCACCTACTGGCCGCAGGCCCTGCGCGCCGGCGTCGAGCTGCGCACCCGCGCCCGCGTGCGCGAGATCACGCTCGACTCAAACGGCATGGCCTCGGGCGTGATCTATTACGACGCCGACCACAAGGAGCACGTGCAGCCGGCCGAGATGGTGATCGTCGCCTGCAACGGCGTCGGCACGCCGCGCCTGCTGCTCAACTCGACCTCCGGCAAATTCCCCAATGGTCTGGCCAATTCCAGCGGGCTGGTGGGCAAGAACCTGATGTTCCACCCCTACGCCCATATCTACGGCTATGTCGACGAACCGCTCGACGGCAATCGCGGCCCGCCGCTCTGCGTGTGGAGCCAGGAATTCTACGAGACCGACAAGGCCCGCGATTTCGTGCGCGGCTACATCTTCCAGTTCAGCCGCGGCACTGGCGCGATCATCGAGGCGATCACCTCGACGCTGAGCGGCCGCCTGCCCGTGGGCCGCGCGCATCACGGCGTCTATCGCAAACTGATGAACCGCCGCGTCGGCATGGTGGCGGCCATCGAGGACCTGCCGGAGGAGCACAACCGCGTCACGCTCGATCCCGTGCAGAAGGACAGCGACGGCATCCCGGCGCCGAAGATCGACTACACGATCGGCGACAACAGCCGAAAGATGCTCGCGCACGCGATCGGCAACGCGCGCACCATCCTGGAGGCGGCGGGCGCGACGGGCATCGCCAGCGAGGCGCCGATCCTCAACGGCGGCTGGCACCTGCTGGGCACCGCGCGCATGGGCAACGATCCGGAGCGGTCGGTGGTCAATGGCTGGGGGCGCAGCCACGACGTGAAGAACCTGTTCATCGTCGATGGCAGCATCTGGGTGACGTCGGGTGGGGTGAATCCGACGTCGACGATCCAGGCGTTGGCGCTTTATATCGCGGATCAGATTAAGAAGCGGTTAGTTGAGGGGACATTGTTTGAGGCTTAGCGTTCTTCTCAGAGCGATAGGGTGCGCATAGCGATCGGAAACGCGGCGCGAATCTGATCTCCCAGCTTTTGCTGGATCAAGTTCGATAGGTCGTCGTCACTGCAAATGTCAGTGCAGAGTTGACAGATATTTCCGTACCGAGGCTTCATCCATTTCGTAACGCCAGCCTCGTTTAGTAGTGCTGCAAAGTAAGCCGGGCCAGCGTGAACGAGAGTGCGCACGAAGCTGTTGCCGCGAAGCGATTGCCCCCCAATTTCACCCAGAGACTTCTCGTTGATGTTTCCCAGCTTCAGGGACGAGCACACCTCGCTACCTGCGCAACAAGGAAACACATCTCCGTTTGGTGTGATCGTCAGATTGAGCACGGAGTTGCAAGTGCCAGGTGGCACGCCGTCCTCTAAAAAAAGGTCGCTCGTGGGAATAGCATCTTTGGCTCTTCCCACCGCCGTCACTCTGCTTGTTGCAATAGTTAAACCCGCACGCACATTGGTTCGGATATCTTTAAGAACAACATCCGCTCGTCGAGACTCAGTCGTACAAACCCTAAGCGTGACCTTTACTTGAGCTTCTTCGGCAGCCTGGATCAGATTATCGATGGACTCCGTTGAGATGTATTCTTGATGCATTGCATCGACACTAAGCTCAATATTAGACACGCCCGCTTCGCGAAGTTGAACAACCTTTCTTTCTGCTATTATTTTATTCTTCGCCCACCAACCGTTCGTTACAATACTATTCAAGAAGCCTTCGTTCTTAGCATGGTCAAGGACTGCGAGCATTTCATTCCAATAGATCGTAGCCTCCCCGCCGCCAACATGACAGCGCCGCAGCAAGTTTGGCATCTGCGCCGCCTCTGATATAACTCGTCGAAGCGTCTCGACATCAAGACGACGTTTGCTGACTTCCGGCCCACAACTCGTGTAGCAATGATCACATTTGGCGTTACAGAAGTGAGTTGTCTCAAGCACTAAAGCGTTGAAAAAAATAGGCGGCGCTACAGGACTACAGTCCGGCCCTTCTACGATATAATCTGTGTCATTGGCACGCTGAATTGACTTATCGTTCGAAATAGCCTCCCCCGTCTCGCGAGTAACGATGCGCCAGCCCTTCAACTCAAAGAAGTTACCCAGACCGTCCGCCTTTCGAGGGTATATCGAACACTCAGTGTTTATTTGCCTCATCGACAATAGGCTCTTTGGCAGCGGACAATCGTCCCTTGCCAAAAACAACAACTCAGCCGAAATGCCTGCAGCCTTGACAGCCCTGAGCCATTGATCGAAGCGGTAAAGATCGACCGACGGCCAACTATACTGATCGCCAACAGATATAATCGTTAGTGGTGTAATCTTTCGAAGTTCGGAAATAATACCCTGCGCTATCTCGTAGTTCTCGAAACACTGCCCCCAACTCAAGAGATGCGGCTGGATACGCTGGATGTTGCAGAATTGAAGTACTTCTTTCAGCGCGGGCAGGTCGCGAAACGCCTCGGAGCCGATATAGAGCTCCCGACAGTCTGATCCTATGTTGCTCACAATTTCCGACTGCCTGGCTGGCCCCAGAGCTGATCCCCAGCGTCCTCCATCTAGGTTCGCAAAACCGTCGTCGTTCAGTAACAGAACCCTAGTGGTCATAGGTCCCTGTCCCGTGTCCTTTTGAGGTGGTGTAAGACGTAATGAGCAGCAAGGTGCGAGCCAACCATAGCGGCAGACAAAACCGCTGCCATAACCAGCGCCTCAACGGCAATTCTTGCCGGGCCAGATTCGGCACTCCACTTAAAAGCCTGCGTACGCATCGAAACCTCTTTCCAATCTCGGACAAGAATCTCGAAAACGCTTTGATCTAGCTTTTGGAGAGCCAGAACATTCCTCGGCTGGGCCGCGATACCCACTCTGAGCATTGCAGCTGCGGGATCGTTCCAAAAATCACGGCGAAACTCATCATCCGAAAACAATCGATATGCCAAAGGGGCGATATCTCTCATCTCTTCATTTGGAAGGAGCAAGGCCGCTTCTGGAGGAAGGTTAAGTGGAATAGCCGGCGTCTTGGCGTCGCCGTACGAGTCATCGGATGCCATACCAGTGCCTCCCGGAGAGTTAAGCCGAGGCGCACGCGCTGCAACGCAGACTCCTGCCGATGCAGGACGGGCATTCGAGCCGGTGAATTAAGCCTTTGGTCCGACGTAATTGCGTTGGCTGTAGTGGTGACAAATATACATAGCAAATACACGTAACTTTGACTGCAACTCGCGTAAACGTAGCATGATTGCGCGACCTCGTTAAGCGGAAACGGGTGGTTCGAGCATCGCGTTTCGGGCTAGCTAGAACTACTCACTGCCCCCTGTCTTCCTAGGAACGCCGATGTCCCAATGAGGCCGCAAGCCGGCCTCGATGTCGAAGACGATCTTGCCTGTTCGCGTACCGCTTTCGATGTAGTGGTGGGCCTCGACGGCGTCGTCGGCGCGGCTGGTGCTTGATGGCATCGCGTCGCCCCAAGGGCCTAGTCGAACGACGGCGGCAGATCGCCGGCGCGGAAGATGATCTTTGGCTCGTCGTCGTAGTCGCCCAACTCGGCGTCGCCTGAAGACGCGAAGGCGACTACGCCCAGCTTGCTTTCGGCGAGCCGCTCCGCCATGCGCAGCGCGCCGGCCTCGCTCTTGCAGGCGATCGGCGCGTCGGGCTTCAGGCTGCCGCCCCTGCCCGCGTTGAACACCTGCACGATATAGCTTGTCTGGCGCGCCATGGGCCGCTCCTTTGAACTCTTCCTGTCATGCCGAGCGCAGCGGCGTTTGCCTCCCTCTCCCCCGCGCGCGGGGGGAGAGGGAGGAAGGCGTCGCAGGCGTGAACGACGCGCGGTCAGCGGACGGGCAGCGGCACGCGGTTGTCGCGCAGCGTCTTCTCCAGCATCGGGATCGCCTCGGCGGGCCGGTCCTTGCAGTGGTCGACGGCCCACATCTCCAGGGGCCCCGGTCTCATGGCGGCGCCGGCGGTCGACGTGCCGGTGTAATTCATGGCCAGCGCCGCGAGCTGGGCGCAATAGGCCGCGTCGCTGGTCGCGGCGCCGGACGGCGTGGCGGCGCCGATAGTCGCGACGGACAGCGCCGCGATCGCCCATGCGAACCTCGACGGCGGACGATAGACCACGCCCATGAGAGTCCCCGTTGGCCGCGCCGCGGCGCGCGAACGCCGGCGGCGACGACGCAACGTTTCATGTCCCCGGCGCGCGGGCGATGATCCAGGTAAAACGCGCCGCGCCTACGGCGCGAGCACGCTGCCGTTCAGTTCCAGCAGCGCCCCGTCGCGCAGGCGCGCGCCCAGGGTGTGCTCCTCGTCCCAGGCGACGCGGTAGCCCAGCTCGGCGGTAAGCGCGCCGCTGAGCGGCGTCACCGACACGAACAGCAGCGTGACGTGCGGCCAGATTTCGGCCGGCGCGGCGATCGCCGGCAGGCCGGCCTCCGGCGGCGGGGCCTCGGCGACGGCCTCGGCGTAGGGCTGATAGTGCTCGAACAGCGCCTCTGCGATCACCGGCCGCAGACGCTGCGCGAGCTGCGGCAACTCGCGCGCCAGCGCCAGCGCGCGCGGGTCGGGTTGCGCGCTATCGCCGCTCAGCACCAGCGGTGTGGTCGACGCCGCGTCGAGCGCCAGCGCGCCGCGCCAATGGCCGCGGGCGCGCTCGAACGCGCCGAGCTGGGCATCGTGGAAAGGCTGGGATTTTTTGAACAGGCCGAACATGGCGCTCCTTCCGCCTGTGGTGCGCGACAAGGCTAATGCAGGCCGTACGGGCACGCGATAGGTGTCTGTCTTCGGGCCGCGCCGCTCCAGCGGCGCTCAAGATGCG
>CAYTFW010000187.1:0-10820 GCA_964437145.1 uncultured Rhizobiaceae bacterium | reverse complement strand
CCCCAACCCTCTCCCCGCAGGCGGGGAGAGGGAGGGAGCGGCGATCCGCGGCTGTGCATCCGGCGGATAATCGTCCGGCCACAGCACGCGCGGATCGTCGTACATCGTGTCCATGCGCTTGTAGATCGTGAAGCCGGAGCGGACGTAGCGGTCGAGCGCCTTGGGGTGGTCGAGCAGGTTGGTGTAGACCCAGTAGCGTTTCGGCCCGCGCGCCCAGACCATGTCGGCGAGGCGATCGAGCATCCACGGGCCGTAGCCCTTGCCGATGCTCACCGGCAGCAGCCCGAAATACGCCAGCTCGACATCGGGCCATTGCCGCGAATCGAGCTCGGCGTAGCCCGCGACGGTGTCGCCATCGTAGAGCACCCACATCTCGACCTGGGGATCGCTGAGATAGGCGAGGACCTCCTCGTCGGGCTTCAGCTTGCGCTCGTACCACAGCCAGGTGCGGCCGACGGCGTCGTAGAGATGGCGGTTGAGCGCGAGGTCGGGCGGTTGGACGAGGCGTAATTCGGCGTTGGGTGAAGGACGCTCGGGCGCGGCGGGCCGTGGTGGCGGTGCCAGCATCTCCAGGAACGTCAGCGTCGTCGGCAGCTTGCCGTCGGCGCGCGGCGGCGGGTGGTGGCCCATCCGCTCAAGTGCCCGTGACGATCGGCGTATCCGGCCGCGAGCCCCATTCGGCCCACGAGCCGTCGTAGATCGCCGCTTCCCGGGCGCCGGTGAGATAGAGCGCCAGCGCGACGACGCAGGCGCTGACACCCGAGCCGCAGCTTGCGGTCACCTTCTTCGCCGGATCGATGCCGGCGGCGGCGAGCTTCGCCTTGAGCGCGGCGTCGGGCAGCATGGTGCCGGTCTTCGAATCGATCAGCTCGGTATAGGGCATGTTGAGCGCGCCCGGCATGTGGCCCAGCCGCAGGTTCGGGCGCGGCTCGGGCGCCTCGCCGCGGAAGCGCGGCGCGGCGCGCGCATCGACGATCTGCTCGGCCTTGCTGTCGATCAGCCGCGTGACCTGGCCGACATCGCGGATCAGCGTCGTGTCGAGGCGGGCGGTGAAATGCCGCTCGCGCGGCTGGGGCGGATCGTCGGTCACCGGCCGTCCCTCGGCGATCCATTTGGGCAGGCCGCCATCGAGCACGGCGACGTCCTTGTGGCCGAAGGCGCGGAACATCCACCACACGCGCGTGGCGCCCATCATCGGGCTGCCGTCATAGACAACGATGCGGTTGCCGTCGCCCAGGCCGAGCCTGCGCACGCGCGAACTGAACTTCTCCGGCGACGGCATCATGTGCGGCAGCGGATTGTCGCTGTCGGAGATCTCATCGATATCGAAGAACACCGCGCCGGGGATATGGCGCGCGACGTACTCCGCATGGGCGTCGCGCTTCTGCGCCGGCAGGTAGAACGAGCCGTCGACCACCCGCACGTCGGGCGCGTCGAGATGGGCGGCCAGCCACTCGGTGCTGACGAGGGCGTCGGGTCGCGCGTACGGCATGAACGTTTCCTCTGATGTCTCATTCTCCCTCTCCCCGCGTGCGGGGAGAGGGTCGGGGTGAGGGGCTGCGCCAAGTTACGCAACCTGATGCGGCCCCTCACCCTAACCCTCTCCCCGCCAGCGGGGAGAGGGAACTAGTCAACCAACTGGACGATGAAGCGGCGGTTCATCTTGCCCTTGTTCTCGACCTTCACGCACTCGACGCGGCCGATCTCCGACGTGCGCGCGACGTGCGTGCCGCCGCAGGCCTGCAGATCGACGCCTTCGATCGACAGCAGCCGCACCTTGCCGGCGCCCGAGGGCGGCCGCACGCTCATGGTCTTCACCAGCTCGGGCCGCGCCTCCAGCTCCTCATCGGTGATCCATTGCGCGGCGACGGGACGGTCGAGCCCGATCAGCTTGGCCATCGCCTCGGTGACGAACTCCTTGGTCGGCACGTCGCCCTCGAGATTGAAATCGAGCCGGCTCTTGTCGGCGTTGACCTGCCCACCGGTGACGTTGCCCTTGATCACCGCCGACATCACGTGCAGCGCGGTGTGCATGCGCATGTGGCGGTACCTGCGACCCCAGTCGAGCGTGGCCGTGACCTTGTCGCCGATCGCGGGCCGCGGCGCGTCGGGCGCCAGCACGTGCACCACGCCGTCGCCCTTGGCCGCATCGACGACCTTGGCGACGCGGCCATCGGCGAAGGTCAAGGTGCCCGTGTCACCCGGCTGGCCGCCGCCCATGGGATAGAACACGGTGCGATCCAGCCGCACGGCGTTGTCCGCGACGCCGACGACGGTGGCTTCGCAGCTCTTGAGGTAGGAGTCCTGGCGGAAGAGTTCTTCGGTTGTCATGACCAACGCATAGCGCACCGTCAGGGGATGTGAAATGGTTTCGTTGTCATGCTGCTGTCGTGGAAAACACACCGCATCCTGCCCGCGATCCTGGTCGCGGCGACGATTCTATTCGCATCAGTGGCGGTCAGTGGCCCGACCGGCCATGCCGGGCTTCCGCCAGTCGAGTACACGAGGCGCGGCTACGATCAGGTCGACCAGCTGTGCTCGCTCTTGTTCGAGTTCCTCCAGGTTTGGCGAGATCCCGCCAAGTCGCACATTCGCACTGGGGTCGAGCGGAGGGGGGGCGAGATAGGAGGCAACCTGGCCGCGATGGCTATGTCCGGTGCGATCGATGCCAGTGTCTTTCCCCCGCACCCGTGGACGATCGACTCGTTCAAGCGGCTGGCCTCGGCTACAGAGTATCCAAAGACGCTCGGCGTGTTCGTATTCGACGCCCTGCGCCAGGCAAAGAGCGCCCGGCCGCCGCAGTCGGTCACGGATATGCAGGATGCACGGGCACGCGTCGCGGACTACGCGATCCACTGCACTTTCGGCGGCATCGCCTCGTTGCAGGAGCGCGTGACGCGTTGAGCGGGGCTATCGTGTATGGAACTGCACATACCTTCCCCCGGAGGGGGAAGGTGGCGCGCAACGCGCGACGGATGGGGGAGTTTTCAACAAACTCGGAGTCCGTCTTCGACATCCCCATCCGCCCTGCGGGCACCTTCCCCCTCCGGGGGAAGGTAAGATCAAGCCAGACCCGCCGCCCCGCCTTCGCGGGGAGAAGGAACGAACGTCAGCTCATCCACTTCGGCACGGGCAGGTTCTTCTCGCGCAGGAAGGCGGGGTTGAACAGCTTGCTCTGGTAGCGCTGGCCGCCGTCGCAGAGGATGGTGACGATCGTCTTGCCGGGGCCCATCGCCTTGGCGAGCTGGATGGCGCCGGCGATGTTGATCGCGGAGGAGCTGCCCAGGCACAGGCCTTCATGCTGCAGCAGGTCGAAGATCAGCGGCAGCGCGTCCTCGTCCTTGATCTGGAACGCCATGTCGACCGCCACGCCTTCCAGATTGGCGGTGACGCGGCCCTGGCCGATGCCTTCGGTGATCGAGCTGCCTTCCGACTTCAGCTCGCCGCGCGTGTACCAGCTGTAGAGCGCCGCGCCCATCGGATCGGCGAGCGCGATCTTGATGTTTGGGTTGCGCTCCTTCAGCGCCAGCGACACGCCGCCCAAGGTGCCGCCGCTGCCCACGGCGCAGGTGAAGCCGTCGACCTTGCCGTCGGTCTGCCGCCAGATCTCCGGGCCGGTCGTCTTGTAGTGGCCGTCGCGGTTGGCGACGTTGTCGAACTGGTTGGCCCAGATCGCGCCGTTCGGCTCGGTCTTCGCCAGCTCCTCAGCGAGGCGGCCGGAATAGCGCACGTAGTTGCCGGGATTGGCGTAGGGCAGGGCGGGCACGAGGCGCAGGTCGGCGCCGCACAGCCTGAGCATGTCCTTCTTTTCCTGGCTCTGCGTCTCGGGCATCACGATCACCGTGCGATAGCCCTTGGCGTTGCCGACCAGCGCCAGGCCGATGCCGGTGTTGCCGGCGGTGCCCTCGACGATCACGCCGCCCGGCCGCAGTTGCCCACGCCGCTCCGCGTCCTCGACGATCGCCAGCGCGGCGCGGTCCTTCACCGAGCCGCCGGGATTGAGGAACTCGGCCTTGCCGTAGATCTCGCAGCCAGTCGCCTCAGAGGCGGCCTTGAGGCGGATCAGTGGCGTGTTGCCGATGCTGTCGAGGAAGCCGGAACGGACGTCCATGGTCGCGATGCCCAGGAGGAGGGGTGAAGTGGCGGGAACCTAGCGCTAGGCGCCACGGCCCGGCAACCCGAACAACCTCATGGCCGCATGAGCGCCTCGACCTCGGCGAGGCGCGGCATCGACGGCGCCGCGCCGCGCCGGGTGACCGCGAGCGCCGCGGCGGCGTTGGCGAAGGCGAGCGCCGATCCAGGCCGCCGGCTCGCCAGCGCCGCGGCGTAGGCGCCGACGAAGCAATCGCCGGCGCCGGTACTGTCGATGGCCTCCACAGCGTGGCCGTCGATGGCTTGCGGCGGCGCGTCGCCGTCGAGCAACACCGCGCCGCGCCTTCCGAGGGTGACGATCACCGCCATGGCCGCTCGCCGCAGCGATCGTGCGGCCGTCACGATATCGGCCAGCGCGCTATCCTCGCGCAGCGTCGCGCCGGACAGGGTCGCGAGCTCGGTCTCGTTGACCACCAGCAGATCGGTCAGCGTCAGCAAGCTGTCGGGGACCACAGCCGCGGGCGCGGCGTTGAGGATGGTCGTGGCGCCCCTGGCGCGCGCGAAGAGGCGCTCGGTGACCGCGGTCGGCGTTTCGAGCTGGGCGACGACGATGTCGTCGTCGGCGATGGTGATCGACGACACGTCGGCATCGGTCAGTGTCATGTTGGCGCCGGGCACGACGACGATGCTGTTCTCGCCATGGCTGACGACGATCTGGGCGATGCCGGTCGGCGCATCATCGGTTTGGCGCACGCCTGAGGCATCGACGCCGTCGGTTCGGATCACGTCGAGCAAGCGCGCGCCGAAGGCGTCGCGGCCGACGCAGCCGAGCATCGACACGGCGGCGCCCAGCCGCGTCGCCGCCACCGCCTGGTTGAGCCCCTTGCCGCCGGGCAGGGTGTGGAAGGCCGTGCCCATGATGGTCTCGCCGGCGCGCGGCAACGTCGGCGCCTCGGCGACGAGGTCCATGTTGAGGCTGCCGGCGACGATGACGCGGCCGCTCATCGCCAGCGCTCGCGCACTTTGTCTCGATGCAGCAGTAGCCACAGCATCGAGGCCAGGCCGCTGGCGCTGGCGATCTCGCCGCGCTCGAGCATGGCGCGCGCCTCGTCGAGGCTGAAGACACCCACCAGGATATCCTCGCCCTCGGTGGCGAGGCCGTGCACGCCGCCGGCTGTGCTCGCATCGACCCGGCCGAGATACTGCGTCACGGTTTCCGAGGTGCCGCCGGGGCTCGAGAGATAGGTGTGCATCGGCATCAGCTCGAGGATATCGAGGTCGGCCTCCTCGCGCGCCTCGCGCCGCGCCACAGCCTCGGTGGTCTCGCCCTCGTCGATGATGCCGGCGACGATCTCCCAGATCCAGGGATGGACGCCCGCGACATGCGCGCCGGGCCGGAACTGGCGGATCAGCACCACGGCGTCGCGCACCGGATCGTAGGGCAGCACGGTGGCGGCGTGCCCGCGCTCGAAGATCTCGCGCTTGACCTCGGGGCCGACGCCGCCGGCGTACAGCGTGTGGCGGAAACGATACTCGCCGATCTCGAAATAGCCCTTGAAGGCGGTGCGCCTCTCGACCGAGACCACCCGTTCCTCGCTCATCGCCGCGCTCCAGCCTGGATGTCAACACGAGCGGTAGCAGACAAGAGGAGGGGATTGCCACTGCCGTCATTCCGAACGCGGCGAGGGTGTCTTCCTGGGAGCGCCGGCGTCCCGCCGGCCCATGAAGATGCCGGCGAGACGCCGGCGCTCCCAAAGAGATTCCTCGCTGCGCTCGGAATGACGGAGTTAGGTGGTCGTGAGAAACGCCGCGAAGCGCTCCATCGTGCTGGTCCAGCCGCCCTTGTGCGACTCGGCGGACGCGATGGACTCGAAGCCTGTCTGCCACAGCGTGAGGCGCGTCTTGCCCTTGCCGGCCTCGGCGAACAGCACGGTCACCAGGCTCTCGTGATCGGGTGGGCTGGCGCTATCGTCGGTGACGTAGGTGAAGACCAGGCGCTCCGGCTCGACGACCTCGCGATAGACGCCATGGCGCAGGACGATCTTGCCCTCGGGCGACTTCATTTTCCGGCGCCACACGCCGCCGGGCCGCACGTCCATCTGGCACGAGATCATGGTGAAGCCCCGCGGTCCCCACCATTCCTCGACCTGACCGATCTCGACCCAGGCGCGGTAGACCAGAGAACGTGGGGCGTCGAAGGTGCGGGTCAGCACCAGCTCGCGCTCGCCCGGCCGGGCCGGGATCCTACTTTCGGCGGCCACGCTTCTTGCCCTTCGCCTGTAGCGCGCGCAGATGCGCGTCGAGACGATCGAAGCTCTGTTCCCAGAAGCGACGGTACTGGTCGAGCCAGTCGGTGGCGTCTTTCAAGGGCGCGGCCTCCAGTCTGCACGGACGCCACTGCGCCTCGCGGCCCCGCGTGATCAGGCCGGCGCCCTCCAGCACCTTCAGATGCTTGGAGACCGCCGGCAGGCTCATGTCGAACGGCTCGGCCAGCTCGGTCACCGACGCCTCGCCCTTCACCAGGCGGGCAAGGATGGCGCGCCGCGTCGGGTCGGCGAGGGCGGCGAAGGTGGTGCTGAGATGGTCGGTGGCCATGGTGTCGAGGAACGGTCCTATAAATTAACTAGTGAGTTAAATATGGGATGCCGGCCAAGTCAAGAAGGCGCCCTCATTGTAATGGACCATACAATGGTCCATATTAAGATCGATGCTTGTGGCACAGGGGAAAGACATGCGCGTGTCCGTCACTGACGCGAAGGGACAACTGACCGAGCTGGTGCGCCGGGCCGAGGCGGGCGAGGAGGTCATTCTCACCCGACACGGCCAGGCGGCCGTGCGTCTCACGCCGGTCAGGCCCGCGCCCGATCGGGCATCCCGACGCGCGCTGATCGAGGCGGTACAAGCCGCCGCTGCGGCGAAGGCGACGCGCGGCTCCGACGCGGCGCGCAGTCAGGACTTTCTCTACGGCGATGACGGGCTGCCGGGATGATCGCCGTCGATACGTCGGCGCTCATGGCGATCCTCCTTGAGGAGCCGCGGGCGGAGGCCTGCGTCGCGGCGATGGAGGGCGAAGAGGCGTTGCTGATCTCAGCCGTGACCGTCGCCGAGGCGCTGATCGTCGCCGGACGCAGAGGGCTGGGCGAGGAAATGGCGCGCCTGATCGACGGCCTCGGCTTCGACATCGTCAGCGTGACGCCGGCCGCCGCACGGCGCGTCGCGCAGGCCTACGAGACATGGGGCAAAGGGCGACATCCCGCCGGTCTGAACTTCGGCGATTGCTTCGCCTACGCGGTCGCGGCGGAAAACGAATGTCGTCTACTCTACGTCGGCGACGACTTCGCGCGCACCGATGTGCGGAGCGCGCTCGCGTGAGCAAGCCGGATCCCCGATTGCTGGCGGTGCTCGAGCGCCTCGACCTGGCGGATCGCTTCGCCGAGGCGCACGGCCCGGACGGATCGATCGAGCGGCGGCTGGCCGCGTGGAGCGACCTGGCGATCATGCTGCTGCACGCGTACGCGCCGGAGTTCCGCCGGGGCGGCCGCAAGCGCGAGCAATGGCTGACCGATCGGGAAATGACCGACGTGTTCCGCGCCGGCCTGCACAGCGGCGCCGGCCTGCTGCCCGTCCTGCTGTGGCCGGAGAAGATCGCGCAGGCCTGGCTGCTGCGCGCCGTCGATCACTTCAAGGGACGCCTGCCGACCAAGACGCTCACCCGGCCCGACGTGGCGCGGCGCGAGCTGCCCCGGCGGTTCCAGTCGATCAAGAAGCCGGACGCGCTGCGCCAGAAGGTGACCCAGGCGCGCAAGGCGGTGGGCGACCAGCTCGACCTCTACCTGCCGCTTTCGACGTACCGTTTGCTGCGGGGTGGTTTCGGTAACCCCGCCACCCCTTCCTCTGGCAAGGGCGATTCAGCCTAATCACCTCGGGAGGCAAACGCGCTTCGGCGCCGCCTATCGAGAGTGATCGGATGACGAATGCCGCCCCCCTAACGCCGCAGGTCGTCGACCGGCTCGGCCGGTTGATCCCGCTGCTGGCCTCGCCGCACGACGGCGAGAAGGTCGCCGCCTGCGGCGCGATCATGCGCACCCTGGGGGCCGTCGGCCTCGACCTGCACGCGCTCGCCGACATGGTCAGGCGCGCGGCCCCGCCCGACGAGGAGCCGCCGCCACGCAAGAACGCCGCCTGGTGCCTGCGCGAGGGCGGCACGGCGCTCTCGGCGCGCGAGCGCAAGTTCCTTCAGGACATAGCCCGCGCGCGCTATCCGCTCAGCACCAAGCAGCGCGCCTGGCTCGCGGCGATCGTCGCGCGGCTCGAGGCGGCCGGCCGATGAGCGCCGACACCGCCGAGCGCGCCGAGCTGGACCTCGACAGCGACTCGCCGGAGTTCTCCGACGACGCGCTGGCCCTGGGCTTCGCGGCGCTGCACGCCGACTCCCTGCGCTACGTCGCGGGCTGGGGCGCGTGGATGCGCTACGAGGGCGGACGCTGGCGGCAGGAAGGCACGCTGTACGCCTTCAACCAGGCGCGCCGCGTCTGCCGCTGGCGCGCCGCCTCGGTCACCGACAGTCGCCTCGCCACCAGCCTGACCTCGGCCAAGACCATCGCCGCGGTCGAGCGCCTGGCGCAATCCGATCGCCGGCTGGCGGCCACGGTCGAGCAATGGGACGTCGATCCCATGCTGCTCAACACGCCCCAGGGCGTGGTGCATCTGAAGACCGGCTTCCTGCGCCCGCACCATCCCGCCGACTGCCTGACCAAGATCACCGCGGTCGCGCCCGACCGCACGGCCGCCGCGCCGACATGGGCGACCTTCCTGCGACGCGTCACCGGCGACGACGCGGCGCTGATCGGCTACCTCCAGCGTCTCAGCGGCTACATGCTCACCGGGCGCACCGACGAGCAAATCCTCGCCTTCGCCTACGGCACCGGCGCCAACGGCAAGAGCGTCTTCATCAACACGATCGCCGGCATCCTCGGCGACTACGCCCGCTCGGCGCCGATCGAGACCTTCACCGACAGCGCCGTCGAGCGCCACCCGACCGAGCTCGCCATGCTGCGCGGCGCGCGCCTGGTGAGCGCCGTCGAGACCGAGCAGGGCCGCCGCTGGGCCGAGTCGCGCATCAAGGCGCAGACCGGCGGCGACAAGGTGGCGGCGCGCTTCATGCGCCAGGACTTCTTCGAGTACGTGCCGCAGTTCAAGCTGCTGATCGCCGGCAACCACAAGCCCAGCCTGCGCAGCGTCGACGAAGCCATCCGCCGCCGCCTGCACCTGATCCCGTTCGCCGTCACCATCCCTCCCGCCGAACGCGACCCATGTCTTGCCGACAAGCTGCGCACCGAGTGGCCCGCCATCCTCGCCTGGATGATCGAGGGCTGCGTCGCCTGGCAGCGGGGTGGTCTGCAGGTCCCCGACGCCGTGCGCGCCGCCACGGCCCAATACATCGAGGCCGAGGACGCCTTCGGCCTGTGGCTCGGCGAGTGCGTGCAGCGGCGACCGGACGCCTATGAAACCAACGCCGACCTGTTCGCGTCATGGAAGTCATGGGCCGATCGCGCCGGCGAGAATCCCGGCAGCCTCAAACGCTTCAGCCAGACCATGGTCGATCGCGGTATCGAATCCAGACGGCAGGCAAAAACCGGCAAGTCGGGCTTCCAGGGCGTGCGCCTCATCCGCCCCGATTACACCGATGATCCCCATTACGGGGGCTGATTTTGCGGGGGTGAAGGATGTGAAGGATTCTCCCATATCGACCGTCCGCGCGCGTGACGCCGATAACCGGATGATCCTTCACATCCTTCACCCTCACTTGGCGTCCAGTCGCACGAACCTGATCGGCCGACCCGCGTCGAGTTCGACTTCGAACAGGTCGGGGTGACTTGACGTTGGGGACGACGCATCACGCTGATCGGCCTGGCCACGAGAGGGGGCCGGGAACTAACCGACCGCGTGGTTGATCGAAGCTTAGGGAAGGACCGTTCGGATCGACAGGCCGGGCCTTAGATACCTGTCAAATCGTCAGCCGGCCTAACTTGCCGTTCTGTTGCTGTACTCGAGCCAGGTTTGCGTTCCAAAACGGAAACTTCGCGATGTATGTCTATAACATACATGTTGATCGGCCCCTGTGATAAAGCCTTCTCAAAATCGTCCCTACCCTTCACATCAACGTCCGAAAAGCGAGGCGGCTTCACAATAGTGCTTAGGACGCCGTCCTCACCATAAAAGTCCTCGTCGAATGGATGCGTATGCATTTGGGCGACAAGCGTTGCTCCTGGGGGTTTTGCAGGAGTCGTAAGGCTCCCACCTTTTGGTTGGGAAGTTTTTACTAATGGCGTGCAATAGAAGAATTTAGGAGGGCTACCGATCCGGTATATGAATCCACCGTATTCATGTTTCTCCCTCATCGACTTTGGTAGGGCGCCTCGTAGCGCATCAACAGCAGCTTCATCGGCGGTCTTGAAAAGACGACTCTTGAGCTGGGCCATGGGGCGCTCCTCGCTTTCGATAGCGCCAGCATAAGCGAAGCGATCCTGAGACGCTGTTCCCGGCGGCACACCGTGGCGAAGCTGGCGACGCGGCGATCGCCGAACTCAGGGCGCGCGGTAACGGCACGGCGCCTGGCCACGTTGAATTGTCGCCGGCACGGAGCGTTCCGTGAGGCAGCGAATTGGCGCCAAGTTATACCAACCGACCGAACTGCTGACTCGTAGGGGATTCCCAAGGGAAAGGCG
>CAYTFW010000186.1:0-11146 GCA_964437145.1 uncultured Rhizobiaceae bacterium | reverse complement strand
TGACGGCCACGGCTTCTTCGAGGCGCTGGGAGACTCGATCGTCACCGGCCCGACGCGCACCAACGTCAACGACTGCCGAATCAGCCTGATCGAGGCCTAGCGCCGCTCTGTCATCCCGAGCGCAGCGAGGGATCCAGGCCGACCCTGGATCCCTCGCTGCGCTCGGGATGACAACGAGGGCGTATCGCTCACCACTGCTTCCGGGTACTCGGCCCGGCACGCCTGTCGGTCAGCAACCATGACATTCGACATCAAATGATCGCCTGCTCACTATGGTTGTGACACACTGAAGCCCTCGCGCCGCCACGATGGCAGGGAAAGCTCGTGTCGGGCGCCACCCATTGTCGGCGTCAGGGGAGACATCCTATGCGAGCTGTCATCGCCGCCACCGCGATCGCCTGCGCGATCGCCGGCCCAGCCTGGGCCGCTGAGATCGAGGCGGCCTCCAAGGTCGATACCGTCACCGTCTATCCCGACGGCGCGAGCGTCACGCGGGTGGCGATCGTCGAGCTGCCCACGGGCGCCTCGACCATCGTGCTCAAAGGCCTGCCGGCGACCATCGATCCCGCCTCGCTGCGCGTCGCCGGCAAGGCTACGGGCGCGCTGTCGATCGGCGCCGTCGAGACACGCGCCGCCCCGGGCAATCCGCGGCCGGTGATCGACGCGGCGCTGGAGACCAAAATCAAGGCGCTGCGCGAGAAGCGCGACATCGCGGCCGCGCGCATGGAGGCCGCCGAGCGCATGCGCGCCATGGTCCGGCGCTACGCCGAGGCCAGCCCGGAGAAGCTCTCACCCGACGGCAAGGCGATGGACGCGACCAACTGGCCGGCCGCCTGGACCGCGATCAGCGAGCGGCTGACCAAGGTCAACGAGGACATCCGCGTGCTGACCGCCGAGCTGCGCGACATCGACGGCGAGATCGCCGCCCTGGAGCGCGCGCGGCCGCAGCCGCCGCGTCCCGGCGCGCCGGTGGTCGACGTCACCATCGCGCTGGAAGCGGGCGCCGCGAGCAAAGCCGAGCTCGCCGTCACCTATCGCGTCGCCGGCGCCAGCTGGCGGCCCATCTACGACGCGCGCCTGGATACCGGCGGCAAGGGCAAGAAGGCCTCGCTCGAGCTGGTGCGCCGCGCCTCGATCACCCAGCGCACCGGCGAGGCGTGGAACGACGTGACCCTGGTCGTCTCGACCGTGCGCGTGGCGCGCGGCACCGGCGCGCCAGATCTCCTGACCTCGCGTGTGCTGCTGCGTCCGCCGCCGCCCCCGCCGGGATATGGCGGTGCGCGCGACCGCATGGCGCCGACCTCCGCGCCGCCGCCGGCCGCGCCCGCGCCCGTCGACGCGCCCAAGCTCGCCGACAAGGCCGACGTCGTCGAAGCGCGCGAGCAGCAGGCGCAGGTTCAGGGTGGCGCCTTCCAGGCCTCGTTCGGCGTGCCCGGGCGCGTCTCGATCCCGGAGGACGGCGCGGCCAAGACCTTCCGCATCTCCAGCGCCACGATCGAGCCGCAGCTGCTGATCAAGACCGTGCCGGTGCTGAACCCGACCGCCTACCTGCAGGCCTCGTTCACCAACAACGAGGAAGCGCCGCTGCTGCCCGGCCCGGTGAACATCCATCGCGACGGCACCTTCGTCGGCCAGTCGGCGCTGCCGCTGGTGGCGCAGGGCGACAAGGTCGAGCTCAGCTTCGGCGCCGACGACCAGGTCAAGGTCACGCGCGTGCCGGTGGCGCGGCGCCAGGCCGAGCCGGGCTTCCTCGGCTCGAGCCGCACCGACACGGTCGAGTTCAAGACCTTGGTGAAGAACCTGCACGACTTCCCGATCAAGATCACGGTGGTCGACCGCGTTCCGATCACCGAGGTCAACACCATCACCGTCGAGATGCTCGACACCACGACCAAGCCAACCGAGCCGACAGTCGACGACAAGCGCGGCGTGATGAGCTGGACCTACGACTACGCCGCCGGTGAGCAGAAGGAGATCCGCCTGGGCTATCGCGTGAAGTGGCCGTCGGACCGCGAGGTCATCTACGGCGACGTGCGCTAACGCGAAACCTGCTACCTTCCCCCATCGGGGGAAGGTAAGGATCAGATGGCGCTTCTGGGTATCATCGCCGACGATTTCACCGGCGCGACAGACATCGCCGGCATGCTGGTCAAGGGTGGCATGCGCACCGTCCAGACCATCGGTGTGCCGGCGTCGGACATGGCGCTCGACGATGTCGATGGCATCGTCGTGGCGCTGAAGAGCCGCACCATCGCGCCCGACGACGCCATCGCCCAATCGCTCGACGCCCTGGCGGCGCTGCAAGCGCGCGGTTGCCGGCAGTTCTTCTTCAAGTACTGCTCGACCTTCGACTCGACGGATCGCGGCAATATCGGCCCGGTGGCCGACGCGCTGCTCGACCGGCTGAACGCGCCGTTCACCATCTTCTGCCCAGCCTTCCCGGCCAATGGCCGCGCCATATTCCACGGCTATCTCTTCGTCGGCTCGGTGCTGCTGAGCGAATCCAGCATGCGCGATCATCCGCTCACACCGATGACCGATCCGAGTCTCGTGCGCGTCCTGCAACGGCAGACCCGGCACAAGGTCGGGCTGATCGGATTGCGCACGGTGCAGGCGGGCGCCGCCGCGATCCGCGAGGAGATCGAGGTGTTGAAAGCCTCGGGCGTACGTCACGCCATCGTCGACGCCGGCACCGATCCCGACCTGATGACCATCGGCGAGGCGGTCGCCGATCTCGCGCTGGTCACCGGTGGCTCGGGCGTCGCCATGGGACTGCCGGCCAACTTCCGCAGGGACGGTCTGTTGCGCCCCGGGGCGGCGGACCTCTTACCCAAGGCCGATGGCAAGGCCGCGATCATCGCCGGCTCGTGCTCGACCACGACCCTGGGCCAGATCGCCACCTATCGCAGCGCAGGCGGCGCGGCGCTGGAGCTCGACACCGCGGCGATCTGCGACGGCGGCGATGTCGCGAAACAGGCGCTCGACTGGGCCGGCAAGCAGGCCGGCCCCGCCCTGCTCTACGCCAGCGCGTCGCCGGAGCGCGTCAAGGCGGTGCAGGCGCGCTATGGCGTCGAAGAGTCGAGCAAGCGCATCGAAGCGACGATGGCCGCCATCGCCAAGGGCCTCGTCAGCAGCGGCGTGCGTCGCCTCGTCGTCGCCGGTGGCGAGACCTCGGGCGCGGTGGTGCAGGCGCTGGGCGCGCGCGCGCTACGCATCGGGCCGGAGATCGATCCCGGCGTGCCGTGGACGGCGACCACGACCGGCTCCGGCGCGACCATCGCGCTGGCGCTGAAGTCGGGCAATTTCGGCGCCGCCGATTTCTTCTCCAAGGCTTTCGCCAAACTGCCGTAGGGTTGCCCCATGCCGCTGAAACTCGCCGCCAACCTATCCTGGCTCTACCAGGACATCGGATTCATGGAGCGCTTCGCCGCCGCTGCCGGTCACGGCTTCAAGGCGGTCGAGTTCCTGTTCCCCTACGACTTCCCGGCCGCCGACATCGCCGCGCAACTCAAGAAGCACAAGCTCACCCAGGCGCTGTTCAACCTGCCGCCGGGCGACTGGAGCAAGGGCGAGCGCGGGCTGGCGGCGTTGCCCGGACGCGAAGCCGAGTTCAAGGCCGCGCTGGAGACGGCGATGGGCTACGCCGCGACGCTCGACTGCGCGCGCGTGCACGTGATGTCGGGCCTGATCACGCCGGGCGCCGACCTCTCGGCGATGCGCCGCACCTATGTCGACAACCTCAAGCGCGCCGCCGAGCGCGCGGCCAAGGACGGCCGCGACGTGGTGATCGAGCCGATCAACCGGCGCGACATTCCCGGCTACTTCCTCAACACCACGACCGAGGGCGCCGCAATCATCGCCGAGATCGGCGCGCCCAATCTCAAGCTGCAGTTCGATCTCTACCACTGCCAGATCACCGAGGGCGATCTGGTGCGCCGCGCGGAGAAGCTCTTCCCGGTGATCGGCCACGTGCAGATCGCCGGCAATCCGGACCGCAACGAACCGGACATCGGCGAGGCCAATCACCTGCATGTTCTGGGCGTGCTCGATCGCCTCGGCTACACCGGCTATGTCGGCCTCGAATACAAACCGAAGACCACCACCGCGGCCGGCTTGGGCTGGGCCAAGCCGTACGGGATCAGCGCATGAGCACCAACACGCTCAACATCGCCGTCGTCGGGCTGGGCTCGATGGGCATGGGCATGGCGCGCAACATGCTCGACAAGGGCCATCGCGTGATCGGCGTCGACATGAACCCGGCCGCCTGCGACGCGCTGATCGCCGCCGGCGGCACCATCGCCGACTCGCCGAAGGACGCCGCGGCCAAGGCCGACGCGCTGGTGATCGTCGTCGTCAACGCACCGCAGGTCGAGGCGGTGCTGTTCGGCGAAGGCGGCGCGATCGGCGCGCTGCCCAAGGGCGCCGTGGTGGTGCAATGCGCCACCGTGCCGGCGGGATTCACCAAGAGCCTCGGCGAGCGCCTCGCGCAAGCGGGCCATCCGCTGCTCGACGCGCCGATGTCCGGCGGCGCCGCGCGCGCCAAGGACGGGCAACTCACCATCATGTCCTCGGGCACCGCCGACGCCTATGCGCGCGCCGAGCCGATCCTCGAGGCGGTCGCCGGCAAGGTGTATCGACTGGGTGACGCGCCGGGCATCGGCTCGCTGGTCAAGACGGTGAACCAGCTGCTCGCCGGCGTGCACATCGCGGCCGCGGCCGAGGCCATGGCGCTGGGCACCAAGGCCGGCGCCGATCCGCGCGCGCTCTACGACGTGATCACCAACAGCGCCGGCAATTCCTGGATGTTCGCCAATCGCGCGCCGCACATGATCGAGGGCGATTTCACGCCGCTCTCCGCCGTCGACATCTTCGTCAAGGATCTCGGCCTGGTGCTCGACACCGGTCGCGAGGTCAAGCAGGCGCTGCCGCTGGCCGCCACCGCGCATCAGCTCTTCCTGATGGCCTCGGCCGCCGGCTGGGGCCGCCTCGACGACGCCGCGGTGGTCAAGCTCTACGAGCAGATGGGCGGCTTCAGCGTGGCGGAGCGCGCGAAGAAGTCCTGATTTCGTCCAGTCCTGTCATCTTTCCGTCGCGATCGATGGCATAGTGCTGACTACACTGCGCGCCTCAAGGACCCCTCTATGCATCGCAGCCGCAGCACCAAGATCGTCGCCACTCTCGGCCCGGCCACCTCGACCGAGGAGCGCATTCGCGCCATCTTCGCCGCCGGCGTCGATGTCTTCCGCCTCAATTTCAGCCACGGCACGGTCGAGGACCATCGCGCCCGCGTCGACATCATCCGCGCGCTAGAAGCCGAGTTCGGCCGACCGATCGGCATCCTCGCCGACCTGCAGGGCCCGAAGATCCGCGTCGGCACCTTCGTTGGCGATCGCGCCCACCTGACGCCCGGCCAGCCGTTCCGCCTCGACATGACCAAGGAACCGGGCACCGCCAAGCGCGCGCCGCTGCCACACCCCGAGATCTTCCAGGCGATCCAGGTCGGCAGCACGCTGCTGATCGACGATGGCCGCATCCGGCTCAGGGTGAAGAAGCACACCGAGGACACCATCGACACCGAGGTCGAAATCGGCGGCGACGTGTCGAACCGCAAGGGCGTCAATGTCCCCGACGTGCTGCTGCCGCTCTCGCCGCTGACCGACAAGGACCGCCGCGACCTCGACTCGGCGCTCGAGCTGGGCGTCGACTGGGTGGCGCTGTCCTTCGTGCAGCGCGCCGACGACATCGCCGAATTGCGCAAGCTGGTGGGCGATCGCGCCGCCATCATGGCGAAGATGGAGAAGCCCGGCGCCATCGAGCACCTCGACGACATCCTGGCGATCACCGACGGGCTGATGGTGGCGCGCGGCGACCTCGGCGTCGAGCTGCCGCCCGAGGACGTGCCGCCGATCCAGAAGATGATGCTGCGCGCCGCGCGCGAACTCGGCAAACCCGTCGTCGTCGCCACGCAGATGCTCGACTCGATGGTGCATTCGCCCACGCCGACGCGCGCCGAGGCCTCCGATGTCGCCACCGCCGTCTACGACGGCGCCGACGCGGTGATGCTGAGCGCCGAGTCGGCCTCGGGCGACTACCCGGTCGAGGCGGTGCAGATGATGAACCGCATCCTGGCGCGCGTCGAACGCGATCCGATCTACCGCCAGATCAACGACGCCAGCCGCCACGAACCCGAGGCGACCTCGGCCGACGCCATCAGCGCCGCGGCGCGGCAATGCGCCCACACGCTGTCGGCCGCCGCGATCGTCACCTACACCACGTCGGGCTCGACCACCTTGCGCGCGGCGCGCGAGCGGCCCGACGTGCCGATCCTCTGCCTGACGCCGAAGATGGCGACGGCAAGGCGCTTGGCGCTGGTCTGGGGCGTGCATGCCGCCTTCGCCGAGGACGCGCACAATTTCGCCGACATGGTCCAGCGCGCCCGCGTCATGGCGCTGCAGGAGAAATTGGCGCGGCCCGACGACCGCCTGGTGATCACCGCCGGCGTGCCCTTCGGCACGCCGGGCGCCACCAACATCCTGCGGATCGCGCGGGCGTAACCACGCTCCCCTCTCCCCTCGCGGGAGAGGGGTTGGGGGTGAGGGGGCGCCGCAAGTAGCGCTCTGCCTCGAAACCCCTCACCCCTAACCCCTCTCCCGCGAGGGGAGAGGGGGACAGGAGAGCCGTGCGTTATTTCGGACGC
Organism: uncultured Rhizobiaceae bacterium; assembly: GCA_964437145.1. GTDB lineage: Bacteria > Pseudomonadota > Alphaproteobacteria > Reyranellales > Reyranellaceae > JAFAZJ01. The sequence continues at coordinate 4,449 of CAYTFW010000186.1, read as the reverse complement.
CGATCGATCACGCGCTTAGCTTTGCCGATCGAGCGTTCGACGGCGCCGACTGTGGCGATCTCAACGCCAGCGGTCACGCCGCACATGGTCTTAACGCGTGCCGACAGCGAGGCCGCCACCGTAGTGCGGCGGTCATCGCCCAGCGCCTCGCGCGCCTCGACGACGATCTTCAGCGCATCGAGCGGCCCCTCGCGCCACAATTCCAGCACGTAGTGCGGCGACAGATCGGGCTCGCGCAGGATCTGCTCCTCGACCTGGCTGGGGAAGAGGTTCACGCCGCGCACGATCAGCATGTCATCGCTGCGTCCGGTGATGCGCGCCATGCGGCGCATGCTGGTGACGGTACCCGGCAGCAGGCGGGTGAGATCACGCGTGCGATAGCGCACGACGGGCAGCGCCCGCTTGCTGAGCGACGTGAAGACCAGCTCGCCGATCGCGCCCTCTTTCGCCGGCTGGCCGGTGTCGGGATCGATGATCTCCGGCAGGAAGTGATCCTCCCAGATCGTCAGCCCGTCCTTGCTTTGCAGGAACTCCTGGCCGACGCCGGGGCCCATCACCTCGGAGATGCCGTAGATATCGACGGCGTCGATGCCGGTGCGACGCTCGATCTCCTGGCGCATGCTCTCGGTCCAAGGCTCGGCGCCGTGGATACCGATGCGCAGCGCCGTGTCTCGCACGTCGATGCCCTGGCGCTCGAACTCGTCGGCCAGCGCCAGCATGTAGGACGGCGTCACCATGACGACGCGCGCGCCGAATTCGGCGATCAGCTGAACCTGCTTCTCGGTGTTGCCACCCGACATCGGTACCGCCGTGCAGCCCAGCCGCTCGGCGCCGTAATGCGCGCCCAGCCCGCCAGTGAACAGGCCATAGCCATAGGCGACATGCACCACGTCGCCTGGCCGCCCGCCGCCGGCCCAGATCGAGCGCGCCATCAGCTCGGACCACGTGGCGATATCCTCGGCGGTGTAACCCACGACCGTGGGCCGCCCCGTCGTGCCGCTGGAGGCATGCACGCGCACGCACTGTTCGCGCGGCACGGCGAGCATGCCGTAGGGATAGTGGTCGCGCAGGTCGCTCTTGGCGGTGAACGGGAACCGCTGGAGATCGGCGAGCGACTTGAGGTCGGACGGATGCACGCTGGCCGCCACGCACTTCGCGCGGTACGGCGCCTGGTTGGCGTAGGCGTGCTCGAGCGTCGCTTTCAGGCGTTGAAGCTGCAGCGCTTCGAGCGCGTCGCGCGAGATACGCGTTTCAGGAAACAGATCCGTCGTCATGGAGTCGTCGGCGATGGAGGCGGTGGCGGTACGAGCTCGGGCCGTTCGTCGGCGGCGAAGACGAAGCGGCGATAGGCGTAGCCCAGCCCGACCAGCGCCGCGCCCAGCCCGAGGAAGGACAGCACGCGCAGCAGCCCCTGCAGGCCGGACATGTCGATCAGGAACACCTTGGCGACGACCAGCAGCACCATGATCATGCCGGCATGGCGCAGCGCCGGCACGTGGCGCCACATGCCGATCGCCAGCAGCGCCAGGCCGAAGACCAGCCAGGCCGCCGAGTAGCTGTAGAGCTCGACGCCCTCGGCGTCGAACGGATCGCCGGCGAAGGTCGGATCGAAGACGTGGCGCACCTCCAGCGTCACCCAGGCGAAGGCGAGGATCATGGCGGTGAGCGCCGCGATGGTCACCGCGCGCGTCTCGCCCGCCTGCCGCGCCATGCGCAGCGCCAGCGCCGCCAGCATCGCCGGCAGGAGATAGCCCAGCAGCAGGCCGTTGAAGATCGGCGTCGTGCCGACGCGTATCCCCTCGGCGATGGGATTCATCAAGAGGGTCTGCGCGACCACCGCCAGGAACGCGCTCAACGCGCCGACGATGCGCCAGGTCATCAGCGCCACTTTCGAGCCGCTGTTGCCCCAGACGTAGAGCGCGACCAGCGCGAAGCCGCCCCAGGCCAGCACCAGGGTGGCGCGCTCGTAGAACGTCGTGCCCGGCGCCGACAGGCCGGTAGGCTGGAAGACGCTGCGCACCTCCAAGGTCAGCAGCACGAAGCCCAGCAGCACGGTCGAGGCCTTGACCAGCTCCGACAACGGATCCTGGCGCACCGCCGACAGGAACCGTCCGCCGAGCCAGAAGGCGATGATGGTCAGACCATAGGCCCACAGGATCCAGTTGAGGAACGGAATGCCGCCCAGCGGATAGTCGAGCAGGTAGGGGTTGAGCACGAAGCGCGTCATGACCGTGCCCAGCAGCGGCCAGCACAGCCAGCGCAGGCTCAGGATATCGAGCTTCCAGCCGATCCAGGCGATGGCGGTGAGCTCGAAGGCGTAGGCGACGGTGATCCACTCGCGCCTGAGTTCGAGCGGGATCGCGGCGGCGACAAAGAACGTCACGCCCGCCGCCATCACGCCCAGCGCCTCGGTGGCGCCGGGCATGGTGCCGCGCCAACGCTGCAGGCGATCGGCGGCGGCGAGGAAGGGCAGCGCCAGGCCGAGGCTGATCAGCGACCACGGCATGCCGGGCAACACGCCGCGCAGCGTGTACCAGCCCAACAGGAAGTGCAGCAGCGTGGCGCCCACCGCGACGCCGGCCCAGAAGCCCGGCCGTCCGGCATTCCACAGCAGCGCATAGGCAGCGACGGCGAAGCCGCCGCCCATGATCAGCAAGGTCGGCCCAAACGCGTCGATCATCTCGGCGCCGGGCGGGAAGAGGCGCACGAACCACCACGCTGCCAGCGCCGCCAGCGACAGGATCGGCGGCAGCGCGGCGAGGTACTGGAAGCGCGGCACATAGCGCGCCAGGGCGTAGATACCGGCGCCGTACAGACCGAGACAGAGCCAGCCCGCGGTGCGCATCGGATCGCCGATGGCGACGCCGACCAGCAGGCCGCCTGTGATCAAGGTCGCGGCCCAGACCTGCAGCACGACCTGGTTGGTGGGCTGACCCTGCTCGCGTACCCGCCGCCACGTCGCCCAGACGAAGAGCGCGGCGACGCCGACCAGGAACAGGCCGACCCACAGCTGCCCGTCGCCGCTGTAGCGCACGCCGTCGAGCGCGCGCCCCACCATCCAGAACAGGCTCCACAGGCTGGTGCCCGCCAGCACGCCCCAGCCCAGCACCCACCAGCCGCGATGGCGGATCACCGCCAAGGTGCCGGCGGCGGTGGCGAACAGGTAGCCGAACAGCGCCAGGATGTTGGGCGTCTCGCCGCCGATCACCAGGGGCGAGACGAAGCCGCCGACGAAGGCGAGCGCGGCGACAAAGATGCCGTGGCGCAGCGACAGCGCGATGCAGCCCGCCGTCAGCGCCAGCGCCAGCACGCCACCCATGAAACGCGGGATCAGGCCGTAGAGCGCCACGGCGGAGAACAGCGCGCCGTAGAGCGCGGCGGCGCCGGCGGCGGTCAGCGCCTGGGCCACGCGATCGTCGCGCCCGCGCATTCGGTCGCCGCCGACGATCAACCCGGCGCCGAACAGCGCCGCCATGATCACGCGCACGGTGGGCGACAGGTAGCCCTGCTCGATCGAGTAGCGCACCAGGAAGATCGCCGCGAGCGCCAGCACGACGCCGCCACCCCACACGAAGGCGCGCGCGCCCAGCCACTGCTCGAGGCTCGGCTTCGGTGCGCGGGGCGCGGCCGGGGCGGTGGCAGCGGATGGCGTCAGCAACGGCGGCAGCGGCGCGGCGGCCGGTTCGGCCAACGGTGGCGCGGGCTGCCAGGACGGCGATGGCGGTGCAGCCACCGGCTCGATCACCGGCGGCGCCTCGCTCTGCGACGGCGCGGGCGAGACCTCGGGCGGAGGCTCGGCGGCCGGCGCGGGGCCGCGCCGCGCGAGTTCGGCGCGCAGGTCGCGGATCTGGCCCTGCAGCGCGTCGATGGCGCTGCGTGTCTCGCCGCTGCGCAGGAAGGCGATCAGCGCCAGCACCGGCGTGCCCAGCGAGACCACGCCGACAATCAGGCCGAGGAGAATGAAGAACCCTTCCATGGAATGACGCTCTACCACATCCGCCCTTCACCCGGCGGGGGAAGGTGGAAGCGTCGGCGCCGGTCGTCGATGCTGTCCCGGGAACCGGCTGTTGCGGATGATCTCATGCCAGGTGGGGCCGGCCGGCGGCTGACGCGAGGTGTTCCAGAAGATCCGCCCGTTGCCGGCGCCCGCCACATGCGGCTCCGGCTCGACCCGTGGCGGCGATGGCGCCGGCCGCATCGGGCTCGGCGGATCGGGCGGCCTCATTCCTTTCAGCACGATCGGCGGTCGCGGTTCTTCGGGCGCGGGCGGCGCCGCGTCTTGCGGCGGGTCCGGCGCGAAGGGATCGTAGTCGTCTGCCATATCCCCGTCCGGCGCACATGGTTTGCTATGGTCTTCCTTCTCCCCGCCTTCGCGGGGAGAAGGGAAGGGGGCACCGGCGCCCATCGCCTGCGCCGCCGCCAGCGCGGCCAGCGCCTCGTCGCGCTCGC
>CAYTFW010000185.1:0-11171 GCA_964437145.1 uncultured Rhizobiaceae bacterium | reverse complement strand
TCCATCACGGATCGACTGTGGGCTCACATCTGACTACTTCTGTCGGTTGGTATCAGATGGCAGGCGCCGATACACCGGTCGAGCGCATCGTCGAGATCGCGTTCAGGCTCCTCGCTGTCGTAGAGCGCGGCGACGACCGCCGCCGGCAAGCTGTCGGCCAGCCGGAACGTCACCGATTGGATGACGTCCGGTGTGTCGAGATGCGGCAGGTAGCCCCGTGAGTACCAGCCTTTGGGTTCCAACGGCATGGAAGAGCCGGCGGGACGCCGGCGGTCCCAGAAGACTACGCCAGATGCTTGGCGAAGAACTCCAGCGTGCGGCCGTAGGCGAGCTTCGAGGCGGTGGCGTCGTAGCTGGCGCGCTCGTCGCAGTGGAAGCCGTGGTCGGCCGGGTAGTCGTAGACGATGACGCCGGGGTGCGCCTGGCGCACCTCGTTGACGTGCGTCATCGGAATGTGCGCGTCCTTGTCGCCGAAATGCAGCATGGTCGGGCATTTCGGCTTCTCGGCGCGCGCGCCGTGCACGCCACCGCCGTAGTAACCGACCGCCGCGTCCATGTTCAGGCGGCAGGCGCTCAGCCAGGTGATCGTGCCGCCCCAGCAGAAGCCGGTGACGCCGACCTTCTTCGCGCCCATGCCCTTCAGCACATTGACGCCAGCCTGCACGTCAAGGAGCGCCTTGTCGAAGCCCAAAGCGGTGACGTGCTTGATGCCCTGCTGGATGGTATCGGGCGTGTAGCCGAGCTCGATCTTCGGGCCGAGGCGATCGAAGAACTGCGGCGCCAGCGCGACATAGCCATCGGCGGCCAAGCGGTCCACGACGTTGCGGATGTGGTTGTTGACGCCGAAGATCTCCATCACGACGATGACGTGGCCCTTCGGCGCGCCCGAGGGCTTGGCCAGATAGCCGCCGACCGCCGCGCCGTCCGCCGGCTTGAGCGCAATCGCTTCACCCATGGAATTCCCCTCCTCTTTCGGATAGCGGGCTGACAGTAGAGCGCCGCCGGGTCGCGGCACAATTATCTTGTCCCGCATGGCGGACCGACGCTTGCTGATTCCGATCCGCAGCCGTAGAGAGCCGCCCGCCCCAAAGGGAGGCCCGCGCATGTACGCCCCGCCGCTGTTCGACCTGAGCGACGCCGCCGCGATTCGCGGCATTATCCGCGCGCACCCCTTCGCCACCCTAGTCAGCACCGGCGACGACGGCGCGCCCTTCGTGACGCACCTGCCGCTGATCCATGTCGAGGACGGCAGCGCCAACGGCCATCTGCTCGGCCACGTCGCGCGCCCCAACCCGCACTGGAAGCTGTTCGGCAAGGCGCCGACCGTCGCGATCTTCGGCGGCGCCAACGCCTATATCTCGCCCAGCTGGTACAAATCGGACGACATGGTGCCGACCTGGAACTACCAGGCGGTGCACGCGCACGGCACGCCGACGATCGTCGCCGACGACGAGGCCGCGCTCGACGTCGTGGTGAAGCTCTCGGCCTTCTTCGAGGCGCCGCTGCCCAAGCCGTGGACGATCGACAAGATGACCCCGGGCAAGGCGCTGGGAATGATGAAAGGCATCGTCGCCTTCACCATGCCTGTCGCGCGCTTCGAGGCGAAGTCCAAGATCGGCCAGAACCGCACCGTCGCCGACCAGCGCGGTGCGGCCGACGCGCTGCTGGCCCTGGGCGGCGCGGGCAACACGGCGATCGGCGCGCTGATGCGCAAGGCCGCCGACGCGCGCGGCTGACTACTTCGCCACCGCGCCGCGGATCGCCTCGCCCAGCAGGCGATAGTGCGCCGCACGTGCCGAGCTCGGCCGCCACGCCAGTCCGATACGCCGCAACGCGTCGCGATCGGCCACCGGCCGCGCCTCGATGCGCGTACCACGCAGCGCACCGGCATCGACCGCCAGCTTCGGCAGCAAAGTCACGCCCAGCCCGGAATCGACCATCTGGATCAGGGTCGAGAGGCTTGTGGCCTCGACCGCACGCGCCTGGTCCCGCGCGGCAAGGCGGCAGACCGACAACGCGTGCTCGCGCAGGCAGTGCCCCTCGGCCAGCAGCAGCACGGTCTCGCCCGCGAGCTCGGCGAGATCGACGGCGCGCGCCGCCAGCAGTGGATGACCCTTCGGCGCCGCGAACAGGAAGCGGTCCTCGAAACAGTCAAAGGCGGCCAGCCGCGGCAGGTCGTACGGGAAAGCGAGCAACGCGACATCGATCGTGCCGCCCTCGACCTGCTCGATCAGCGACGCGGTGCGCTCCTCGACGAGGAACGGCCGTAACCGGGGAAAGCGCCGCCGCAGGCGCGGCAGCAGCTTGGGCAGCAGATAGGGCGCCACGGTCGGGATCACGCCGACACGCAAGGGGCCGACCAGCGGCTCGCCGCTGCCCTTGGCCAGCTCGACCAGATCCTCTGCCTCGGCGAGCAGACGCCGGGCGCGTTCGAGCACGGCCTCGCCGACCGGCGTGAACGCCACACCCTTGCGATCACGCTCGACCAAGGTGGCGCCCAGCGTTGTTTCCAGCTCCTTGATGCCGGCGCTGAGCGTCGACTGCGTGACATTGCAACGCTGCGCCGCGCGACCGAAGCCGCCGGTATCGGCGATGGCCACGAGGTAGCGAAGCTGGCGTGGGCTTGGCAGGTCGATCATCGAAAAAATCGATATTTGGAACGCTTCTAATCAATTAGTGCGAACGTCACGAATTGTCCACATGGGAGGGGCCATAACGGCATCCACGCTTCTCGAACGGAGGACATCATGGACAGCGGCAACGCGCAAAGCGCGGGCAAGTGCCCGTTCATTCATGGAGCGCAGGCCTCGACGCCGCGCTCGGGCCGGTCGAACCGCGATTGGTGGCCCAACCAGCTCGACCTCGGTGTCTTGCGCCAGCACGCCTCCCTGTCCGATCCCATGGACAAGGGCTTCAACTACGCCGAAGCGTTCAAGGCGCTCGACCTGAAGGCGCTGAAGCGCGACCTCCACGCGCTGATGACCGACTCGCAGGACTGGTGGCCGGCCGACTACGGCCACTACGGCCCGCTGTTCATCCGCATGGCCTGGCACAGCGCCGGCACCTACCGCGTCGCCGATGGCCGCGGCGGCGCCTCGCGCGGCACGCAGCGTTTCGCGCCGCTCAACAGCTGGCCCGACAACGCCAACCTCGACAAGGCGCGCCGGCTGCTGTGGCCGATCAAGCGCAAGTACGGCAAGGCGATCTCCTGGGCCGACCTGATGATCCTGGCCGGCAACTGCGCGCTGGAATCGATGGGCTTCAAGACCTTCGGCTTCGGCGGCGGGCGCGAGGACGTGTGGGAACCCGATCAGGACATCTACTGGGGCGCCGAGACCGAATGGCTGGGCGACAAGCGCTACACGGGCGATCGCAGCCTCGAGAACCCGCTCGCCGCGGTGCAGATGGGCCTGATCTACGTCAACCCGGAAGGACCGAACGGCATGCCCGACGCGGTCGCGTCGGGCCGCGACATCCGCGAGACCTTCGCGCGCATGGCGATGAACGACGAGGAGACTGTGGCCCTGATCGCCGGCGGCCACACCTTCGGCAAGGCCCATGGCGCGGGCGACGCCGAGCTGGTCGGCCCCGAGCCGGAAGGCGCAGCCGTCGAGGAGATGGGGCTGGGCTGGACCAGCCGCTACGAAAGCGGCAAGGGCGTGCACACGATCACGAGCGGCATCGAGGGCGCCTGGACCCCGACGCCGACCAAGTGGGACAACAGCTACTTCGACATGCTGTTCGGCTATGATTGGAACCTGGTGAAGAGCCCGGCTGGCGCGTTCCAGTGGGTGCCATCGAACCCGGCCGCCAAGGAGCTGGTGCCCGACGCGCACGATCCGGCGAGGCGTCATGCGCCGATCATGACGACGGCCGACCTGGCGCTGCGCATGGACCCGATCTACGAGCCGATCGCACGGCGCTTCCACAAGGACCCGGCGGCTTTCGCCGACGCCTTCGCCCGCGCCTGGTTCAAGCTCACACATCGCGACATGGGCCCGCGCGCGCGTTACCTCGGCCCCGAGGTCCCGACGGAAGAGCTGCTGTGGCAGGACCCCGTGCCCGCCATGGATCACACGCTGATCGACGCGGCGGATATCGCGGCGCTCAAGGCCCGGCTCCTCGACGCTGGCCTCTCGATCTCCGAACTGGTGTCGACGGCTTGGGCATCGGCCTCGACCTTCCGTGGTTCGGACAGGCGCGGCGGCGCCAACGGCGCGCGCATCCGCCTCGCGCCACAGAAGGATTGGGAAGTCAATCAGCCAGTCCAACTGGCGAAGGTGCTCAAGGTCCTCGAGGGTATCCAGCGGGCATTCAATGCCGCGCAGACCGGCGACAAGAAGGTCTCACTCGCCGACCTGATCGTCCTGGGCGGTTGCGCCGCCGTCGAACGCGCGGCCAAGAAAGCCGGTCACGACGTGACCGTGCCCTTCACGCCGGGCCGCACCGACGCCTCGCAGAAACAGACCGACGCGCAGTCCTTCGCGGTCCTCGAGCCGGTGGCGGACGGTTTCCGCAACTATCGCAAGGCCGGCGTCAACGCGCCGGACGAGGCGCTGCTGGTCGACAAGGCGCAACTCCTCACCCTGACGCCGCCCGAGATGACGGTGCTGGTCGGTGGCCTGCGTGTGCTGGGCGCGACCGTCAGCCAGTCGCGGCACGGCGTCTTCACCGCGAGGCCGGAAACGCTAACCAACGACTTCTTCGTCAACCTGCTCGACATGAGCACGACGTGGAAGCCGGTCGCGGGTACCGGCGACGTATTCGAGGGCCGCGATCGCACGAGCGGCGCGCTGAAGTGGACCGGCACGCGCGCCGACATGGTCTTCGGCTCGAACTCCGAGCTTCGGGCGCTGGCCGAGGTCTACGCTTGCGACGATGCGCGAGAGAAGTTCGTGCGTGACTTCGTCAAGGCGTGGACGAAGGTCATGGATCTCGACCGCTACGACGTCGGCTGACGCGTTCCGCCCCTTCTCCCTGCGAACCCGGGGGAGAAGGGGCGGATATCCGCCGCTATTTCGCCTTCAGGAAGTCCGTGACTTTCAGCAGCACGAACTCGTTGTCATCGGGCTTGCCCAGCGCGCGGCCCGAGGAGAACGGCAGGTTGTTGTCGTTGCCGACGATGATGTGGTCGGCATCGACGATCTCGACGTTCTCGATGGTGAAGAACGGGAAGGTCAGCCGGCCCTCGACGCCGCCCTGGCGCGCCTTCTTGTTCGGATCGGCGATATCCATCAGGTCGATATAGCCGACCTTCTTCACGAAGCCGTCGGCGTCGGCCTGCGCGAAGTCGATCTTGTAGACGCGCTTGAACTTCGCCGGCACGTTGAAGCAATCCGGCTTCGCCGGGCCGTTGCAGGCCTGCGCCGCGTCGCCCTCGGTGTTGTCGCGCTCGATGATCAGGCCGCTGGTCGCGTCGATCATGTTGAAGTCGCCGATCGCATGGCCATTGGCTTCCAGCAGGTACTTGAAGCTGCGGCCGGTGTACTCGCCCTTCGCCACATCGAACTCCAGGATGCGCAGGAACTGCCTGTTATCCTTCATCTCCCAGCCGTTGGTCGCCTCCGACCAAAGCGGACCTTCGAGCAGCGGGTAGAGCAGCTTGCCGTCGGGCGAAGCCGCCATGCCCTCGAAGCCTCTGCTGCGCTGGACCTCGAACTTCACCGCGCCCGGTGCGCCCGGCATGACCATCGCCGGATGGTCGGGCGAGCGCAGCACCTTGCCGTCGAGCCTGGTCTCGTGCACCGCCAGCACCTTGCCGTTGGCGTCGGTGCGGATCAGCCACGGCCCGAACTCGTCGCCGAACCACAGCTCGTTGCCGATGGGCTGCACCGATTCGAGGTCGAAGTCGCCACCGGTGAGGTAGCGCTTCTCGCTGTGCTCGTTGACGATCACGAACGGCACCTTGCGGTCGGGATCGTGCAGGAACCTCGTGGCCAGCAGTTCGACCGCGCCGGTCTGCCAGTTGGGCTTCAGGCGATGGAACATCAGCATCGCGTCGGGTGAGTTGGCCTTCGAGCCGAAGCCGTTGTCGGTGACCACGACATAGCTTCCGTCGCCCACGCGCTTGATGCCGGAGAATCCTTGTACCGGCTGGCCCGTCAGCGGCAGCTTGCCGCCGGTGGGGCGCGGCGCCGCTCGGTCCGACAGCGCGGAGTTCGCCGCCACGCTGTCCGGCGCATCGGTCCGCTTGCCGGCGGCCGCGGCGTAGCGGCCGGAGATCTTCAGCGAAGCGGGCGCATCGGCCGGCGGCGGCACCAGGGTCATCGCCGGCAGCACCGCATGGCCTTCGAGCACGGCGGGAAACTTCTGCTGCGCCTGGGCGGCGCCCGAGGCGAGAAACACCGCGGCAGCCGCGCAACGCACGACGCGAATTGACATGGCTTGGACTCCCCTGACGGGCCGGACGCTCCTCTCCTAGGCAGGCTTGGTTGCACGACCGTGACATCGACCTACACTGGAGACGAGGATATCCACCGGTCACATCGTAACCGTGCCGTCACGCTGCGGTGTCAGGTATAGCGTCGGATGACCACAGACTCGACGCAGGGAGGCGCAGCATGGCCGACGACTACCAGCGTATCGACGATTCCGAGAACATCGGCTCCAACCCCAGCGCCGAAGTCTCGATCGCCCAGCTGATCGAGCGCCGGCTCAGCCGTCGCGACGCCCTGCGCGGCCTGGCGGGCCTTGGCGCGGTCGCCATCGCGGCCGACCAGCTGGCCGGCACACCGGCGCACGCGGCAGGCCCCTCGTCGCTGACCTTCACCGAGCCGTCGCGCCATCTCGACGGCACGCACCACGTAGCCGACGGCTACGAGGCGCAGGTGCTGATCCGCTGGGGCGATCCCGTCTTGTCGGGGGCGTCGGCTTTCGATCCGGCCAAGCTGACGCTCGAGGGCCAGCAGAAGCAGTTCGGCTACAATTGCGACTTCATCGGCCTGCACCCGCTGCCGCCGGACAGCCGCGCGGGCGATCGCTTCCTGATGGTGGTGAACCACGAGTACACCAACACCAACCTGATGTTCGCCGGCATGGGCGCGGGCCGCGACGCCAACCGGAAGTCGAACAAGGAGCAGTGCGAGATCGAGGTCGCCGCGCATGGCGGCTCGGTGATCGAGATCGCGCGCGAGGGCGGCACCTGGAAGGTGGTGCCCGACAGCAAGTACGCGCGGCGCATCAGCGGCACCACCGAGATGGCCGTGTCGGGGCCGGCCGCCGGCCATGACAAGCTCAAGACCTCGACCGATCCCAGCGGCAAGAAGGTGCTGGGCATGCTCAACAACTGCGCCGGTGGCGAGACGCCATGGGGTACCTGGCTGACCGCCGAGGAGAACTTCAACGGCTATTTCGGCGGCGACGCCGAGAAGATGCCCGACGCCAAGGCCTACAAGCGCTACGGCGTCAGCAAGGCCAGCTGGTACGGCTGGGTCAACCACATCGATCGCTTCAACGTGGAGAAGGAGCCCAACGAGCCCAACCGATTCGGCTGGGTCGTCGAGATCGACCCCTATGATCCGGCGGCGACGCCGGTGAAGCGCACGGCGCTGGGTCGCTTCAAGCACGAGGGCTGCCATCACGCCATGGCGAAGGACGGGCGCGTGGTTATCTACACTGGCGACGACGAGCGCTTCGACTACATCTACAAGTTCGTGACGTCCAAGCCGCTCGATCGCGCCAATCGCGCCGCCAACCGCGACCTGCTCGACGAGGGCACGCTGTACGTCGCGCGCTTCGACGACGACGGCAAGGTCGCGTGGCTGCCGCTAGTGCACGGCCAGGGGCCGCTGACCGCCGAGAACGGCTTCAACAGCCAGGCCGACGTGCTAATCTACACACGTGTCGCGGCCGACCTGTTGAAAGCGACGCCGATGGATCGGCCGGAGGATGTCGAGGCCAATCCGGTGACTGGCCGCGTCTACGTGATGCTGACCAACAACTCCCGGCGCACGGCCGATCAGGTCAACCGCGCCAACCCGCGTGCGGCCAACGCGCATGGCCACATCGTCGAAATCACGCCCAAGGACGGCGATCACGCCTCGACCGAGAGCACCTGGTCGATCTTCCTGCTGGCCGGCAAGCCCGGCATCGATGCCGGCGCGCGCTATCACCGCGCCACGTCGGACAATGGCTGGATGTCCTGCCCCGACAATTGCACGTTCGACTCCAAGGGCCGCATGTGGGTCGCCACCGACGGCGCGCCCACCGCCGCCGGTGTCGCCGACGCGGTTTACGGCATGGATACGACCGGCTACGGCCGCGCTTTGCCGAAGCTGTTCTTCCAGGCGCCGACCGGCGCCGAAGTCTGCGGTCCGATCCTGACGCCGGACGATCGCACCATGTTCGTCGCCATCCAGCATCCCGGCGAGGATCCCGGCTCGACCTTCGAGAAGCCCTCGACGCGCTGGCCCGACTTTAAGGATGGCACGCCGCCGCGTCCCTCGGTGGTCGTGATCACCAAGAAGGACGGCGGCCCGATCGGGTACTAGACGTTGAAGCGGAAGTGGAAGATGTCGCCGTCGACGACGACGTAGTCTTTCCCTTCCAGGCGCATCTTGCCGGTGTCCTTGGCGCCCTGCTCGCCGCCAGCGGCGACGAAGTCGTCGTAGGAGATCGTCTCGGCGCGGATGAAGCCCTTCTCGAAATCGGTGTGGATCGCGCCGGCGGCTTGCGGCGCCTTGCTGCCGCGCCGCACCGTCCAGGCATGCGCCTCCTTCGGCCCGACGGTGAAGAAGGTCACGAGGTCGAGCAGGCTGTAGCCGGCGGCGATCACGCGGTTCAGACCGGTGTCGTGCAGGCCCAGCGACTCCAGGAAGTCGCGTTGCTCCTCGGCCGGAAGCTGGGCCACCTCGGCTTCGATCGCCGCCGAGATGATCACGTAGGGTGAGCCCACGGACTTGGCATAGGCGATCGCTTTCTCGCTGATCGCGTTGCCGCTCGACGCCGAGCCTTCCTCGACATTGAGCACGAACATCTGTGGCTTGGCGGTCAGGAGCTGCATGCGCTTGACCACCGGTTGCTCTTCGTTGGAGAGCTCGACGGTGCGCGCCGGCTTGCCGTCGCGCAGCGCCGCCACGATGCGCTCCATGATGCCGGCCTCGATGCCGGCATCCTTGTCGCCGCTCTTGGCCTTCTTCTGCAGGTTGGGCAGGCGCTTCTCGAGGCTGTCGAGGTCGGCCAGCATCAGCTCGGTCTCGATGATCTCGGCATCGCGCACCGGATCGACGCTGCCCGAGACATGCGTGACGTCGCCGTCCTCGAAGCAGCGCAGCACCTGCGCGATGGCGTCGACCTCGCGGATGTTGCCGAGGAACTGGTTGCCGAGCCCATCGCCCTTGCTAGCGCCCTTCACCAGGCCGGCAATGTCGACGAACTCCAGCTGCGTCGGCACGATCTTGGCCGACTTGGCGATGTTGGCCAGCGTCTCCAATCGCGAATCGGGCACCGACACGCGGCCGATATTCGGCTCGATGGTGCAGAACGGATAATTCGCGGCCTGCGCCGCCTGGGTCGCGGTCAGCGCGTTGAACAGCGTCGACTTGCCGACATTGGGCAGGCCGACGATTCCACAGTTGAAACCCATGGGTGGGGGAGATCCGGGTTGAAGTGAGGTGGCGCGACGTAGCCAATGCGCCGCCCCGGGTCAATCGCCACATTGCCGCCCAACCGCTCGGCGATGATCCCGCCCGTCGAGTTTCTGTCTCCCGCTTGCCGTTTTTCTTCAGAGGTCGCGATGATCCATCGCTTCGCGGCGCCGGCCTTGCTCGCCTGCGCGCTCATCATCCCGCTGTCCGGTGCATCGGCGCGCCGGGACGTCATGGTCGAGTACACCTGCCCGATCGATGGTCAGAAGTTCCAGTCGATGACGCCGATGTCGGGCACGTCGTTCGGCGCCCGCCTCGACGGAAGGCGCATCGGGCCGATCGCGGTGCCTTATCCGTACCCGGCCTGCCCAGGCAATGGCTTCGTGCTCTATCGCGATTCAACCAAGCTCGACGCCGACTACATCGCCCGCGCCAAGGCGCTGGTCGCGACCGAGGAGTATCGCCGCGTCCACGATACCGAGACCAAGCACTTCCTCGCCGCCTGGATCGCCGAGCGCATGGGCGAGGACAAGTCGGTGATCGCCGGCCTGCTGCGCGAAGCGGCGTGGGATGCCGAGGGCCGCGCCGACAAGCACCTGCGCTACCTGCAAGCCGCCGCGGCGGGGCTGCGCGCCTGGCAGGTCTCGCAAACCGAGCACAACGAAGGCTGGCTCTATCGCCAGATCGTGCTGGCCGAGCTGCTGCGCCAGGCCGGCGACTTCAACGGGGCGCGCCGCGTGCTTGACGTCACGCCGCGCGAGTCGCTCGACGCCTACGTCGACAAACATGCCGTGCTGAAGGAGATGGTCGCCGAGCTACGCCGCCGCATCGACCGCGGCGAGACGGCGCCGATCTCGCCGCCGAGAACCTGAGCGGCGCGCTCAGGGCGCTGGTGGCGCGTCATCCTTCGCCGGCTTGGCCGGCGGCGGATTGATCAGGAACGCCACGCGGCTCATGAACTTCTCGTCGTCGACCTTGGCGCCGCTGGCCAGCAGCGGCGCCTCGGCGACGATGGCGTCGATCACCTTCGGCAGCCAGTCCTCGCGCTCGGCCTTGCTGAAGTCGCTCAGCACATAGCCATGCACGAGGTCCTTGTGGCCAGGATGGCCGATGCCGATGCGCACCCGGCGGTAGTCCTTGCCGAAATGCTGGTCGAGATCGCGGATGCCGTTATGGCCGCCGGCGCCGCCACCGGTCTTCACCCGCACCTTGCCGGGTGCGAGGTCGAGCTCGTCGTGGAAGACCACGACGTCGCCCATGTCGATCTTGTGGTAGCGCGCCGCCTCGCCGACCGAGAGGCCGGAGTCGTTCATGTAGGTCATCGGCTTGAGCGCCAGCGCGCGTTCGCCGCCGAGGCTGCCCTCGGCGACCTCGCCCTGGAAGCGCTTGCGCCAGGGGCCGAAGCCATGGCGGCGGACGAGTGCGTCCACCACCATGAATCCGACGTTGTGACGGTGACCCTGGTACTTCGTTCCAGGATTGCCGAGCCCGACCAGCAGCAGCATGACGGCCGCGGCGCGGCGGCCGCCTTACTTCTTGGCGGCCGCGGGCGCAGCCTTGCCGGGCGTCGCCTTGGCGCCCGCGGCG
>CAYTFW010000184.1:0-11462 GCA_964437145.1 uncultured Rhizobiaceae bacterium | reverse complement strand
TGAAGAAGTCGTCGGCGGCGATCTTGCGCTCGTTGGTGTGCACCGTGGCGCCCAGCCCGACCAGGGCGGCCGGGTAGTCGGCCGCCGGATCGTTGTTGGCCACCGAGCCGCCGATCGTGCCGCGGTTGCGCACCTGGGCGTCACCGATATTGGCAGCCAGCTTGGCCAGCGCCGGGATCGCCTTAGCGACGTCGGCGGAAGCCGCGACCTCGGCGTGCTTGGTCATGGCGCCGATGGTGACGCCGGAGGCGTCGACCTTGATGCCCTTCAGATCGCCGATGGCGCCGAGATCCACGACGTCGGACGGCCGCGCCAAGCGCTGCTTGATCGTCGGGATCAAGGTCATGCCGCCGGCCATGAGCTTGCCTTCCGAGGCCTTCTTCACCTGGGCGGCCGCGTCGGCGACGGACTTCGGCTTGTGATACGCGAAATCGTACATGGGGGTTCCTCCTGATCTCGCTTCGTCTCAGTGTGCGTTGATCGCGGCCCACACGCGCTGCGGCGTCGCGGGCATTTCGATGCGGTCCTGGGCGCCGACGGCCGACAGCGCGTCGCGCACCGCGTTCATCACCGCCGCGGGCGCGGCGATGGCGCCGGCCTCGCCGCAGCCCTTCACACCCAAGGGGTTGTGCGGGCACGGCGTGACCTCGTAGCCGAGCTTGAACGACGGCACGTCGTCGGCGCGCGGCATGGTGTAGTCCATGTACGAGCCCGAGATGAGCTGGCCGGTCTTCTCGTCATAGGCGGCGTTCTCCAGGAGCGCCTGGCCGACGCCCTGGACGATGCCGCCATGCACCTGGCCTTCGACGACCATCGGGTTGACGATGTTGCCGAAATCGTCGACGGCGACGAAGTTCACGATGTCGACGACGCCGGTGTCGGGGTCGACCTCGACCTCGCAGATCTGCGTGCCCGACGGATAGGTGAAGTTCGACGGATCGTAGAACGCGTTCTCGTCCATGCCCGGCTCGAGGTCGGCCGGATAGTTGTGCGGCACGTAGGCGGCGAACACCGCCTGGCCCAGCGGCACGGCCTTGTCGGTGCCGGTGACCTTGAAGGTGCCGTTCTCGAAGACGATGTCTGCCTCGGCGGCCTCCATCAGATGCGCGGCGACCTTCTTGCCCTTGGCGATGATCTTGTCCGCCGCCTTCATGATCGCCGAGCCGCCCACCGGCAGCGAGCGCGAGCCGTAGGTGCCCATGCCGAACGGCACCTTGTCGGTGTCGCCGTGCACGACCTCGATCTGGTCGAGTGGGATGCCGAGCTTGTCGGAGACGATCTGCGCGAAGGTCGTCTCGTGGCTCTGGCCGTGGCTGTGCGAGCCGGTGAGGATCTGCAGATTGCCGGTGGGGTTGAACTTGAGCTGCGCGCTCTCCCACAGGCCGACGCCGGCGCCGAGCGAGCCCACCACCGCCGACGGCGCGATGCCGCAGGCCTCGATGTAGGAGCAGATGCCCACGCCGCGCAGCTTGCCTTTGGCCTTGGACGCCGCCTTGCGCGCGGCGATGCCGCCGTAATCCGCCAGCTTCATCGCCTGATCGAGGATCGGCGCGTAGTTGCCGGAGTCGTAGGTCAGCGCCACCGGCGTCTGGTACGGGAAGGCGTCCTTGGCGATGTAGTTGCGTCGGCGCAGCTCGGCGGCGTCGATGCCCATCTCACGCGCCGCCTTGCTGACGATGGTCTCGACGACATAGGTGGCTTCCGGCCGCCCGGCGCCGCGATAGGCGTCGACCGGCGTGGTGTGCGTGAAGGCCGCGCGCACGTTGCAGTGGATCACCGGCGTCGTGTATTGGCCGGCCAGCAAGGTGGCGTAGAGGTAGGTCGGCACCGCCGTGGCGAAGGTCGAGAGATACGCGCCCAAGTTGGCGATGGTGTCGACCTTGAAGGCGAGGATCTTGCCGCTCCTGTCGAGCGCCAGCTCGGCATGGGTGACGTGGTCGCGGCCATGCGCGTCGGTCATGAACGACTCGGAGCGCTCCGCCGTCCACTTGATCGAGCGGCCGACCTTGCCGGCCGCCCAGGTCAGCATGGTCTCTTCGGGATAGATGAAGATCTTCGAGCCGAAGC
The DNA here is from genome assembly GCA_964437145.1 of uncultured Rhizobiaceae bacterium. Taxonomy (GTDB): domain Bacteria; phylum Pseudomonadota; class Alphaproteobacteria; order Reyranellales; family Reyranellaceae; genus JAFAZJ01. The sequence goes on along the minus strand of CAYTFW010000184.1, from coordinate 9,395 downwards.
CGCCGCCGACATCCGGTGCGATGACGCGCAATTTGTGCTCGGGGATGCCGAGCACGAAGGCCGACAGCACCAGCCGCGCGACATGCGGGTTCTGGCTGGTGGTGTAGAGCGTGTAGTTGCCGGTGCCGCGATCGTACTCGGCGGCCGCGGCGCGCGGCTCCATGGCGTTGGGCACCAGGCGGTTGTTGACCAGGTCGAGCTTGGTGACGTGCGCGGCCTTGGCGAAGGCGGCGTCGACCGCGGCCTTGTCGCCCAGCTCCCAGTCGTAGCAGAGGTTGCCCGGCGCGTCGGCGTGCACTTGCGGCGCGTTGGCGGCGAGCGCGCCGGCGAGGTTGATCTGCGCCGGCAGCACCTCGTAGTCGACCTCGATCTTCTCGGCGGCGTCGCGCGCCTGGTCGGCGGTCGCGGCGATCACCATCGCCACGGTGTCGCCGACATGGCGCACCGTGTCGGCGGCCATCGCGGGATGCGCCGGCGCCTTGTGCGGATTGCCATGCTTGTCCTTGACCACCCAGCCGCAGATCAGCCCGCCGACCTTGGCCTCGGCGACATCCTTGCCGGTGAAGATCTGCACGACGCCCGGCGAGGCCGAGGCCTTCGACGTGTCGATCTTGCGGATCTTGGCGTGGGCGTGCGGCGAACGCAGGAAATAGGCGTAGGTGACGCGCGCGAGCTGCAGATCGTCGACATAGCGGCCGGAGCCGGTCAGAAAGCGCCGATCTTCCTTGCGCTGAACGCGCTCACCGATCTTGACGTTACCCATAGGTTCCTCCCTCTGGGCCCTGTTGCAGGGACGTTTTTCGTTATCGTTGGTTTAGACGCCGGCGGCCTTCATGGCCTGCGCGCCCGCGAGGATCGACTTCACGATGTTGTGGTAGCCGGTGCAGCGGCAGAGATTGCCCTCCAGCCCGTGCCGCACGATCTCCTCGGTGACGGCGTAGTTGTGCCGCTTCACCAGATCGATGGCGCTCATCACCATGCCGGGCGTGCAGAAGCCGCATTGCAGGCCGTGGTTCTCGCGGAACGCCTCCTGCATCGGATGCAGCTTCTCCGGGCTGGCGGCGAGGCCCTCGATGGTCGTGACCTTCGAACCCTCGGCCTGAACCGCGAGCATGGTGCAGGACTTCACCGACACGCCGTCGACATGCACGACGCAGGCGCCGCACTGGCTGGTGTCGCAGCCCACATGGGTGCCGGTCATGCCCAGCGTCTCGCGCAGGAACTGCACCAGCAGCGTGCGCGCCTCGACGTTTCCGGAAACGGCCTTGCCGTTCACGGTCATGGCAACGGACATCGTCATGCTGTCATCTCCCTACCGACTGGCGCGAGGCCGCTTCACGGACGCCCTTCGCGATTTCGCGCGCATACCATGGCGGGGACGCGCGTTGCGGGTCAAGGAAAATGGCCTAACGGGATTTCGTCGGCGTTACCGCGCGACGACACTCGCTGTCATCCCGAGCGTAGCGAGGGATCTCAATGGGACCGCCGGCGTCCCGCCGGCATCTTATGAGCCGGCGGGACGCCGGCGGTCCCAAGAAGACACCCTGGATTCCTCGCTACGCTCGGAATGACAGGAATCAACGCATCGCCAGCCAGGCGATCACCAGCACCACGGCGCCGGCGCCGATGATCAGCCAATGGTTCAGGCCGCGCGCCGCCGATGATGAGGGCGACGCCGGTCCGGGCGCCGATGGCGGCGCGGTCACCGGCGTGGCGGCCGCGCCAGCCGATTGAGGCGCCGGCTCGGCTGGTCCACCGACCAGCTCAGCGAACTTGCCGAAGAACTCGTCAGCCAGTTTCTTCGCCGTGCCCTCGATCAGGCGCGCGCCGACCTGGGCGATCTTGCCGCCGACCTGGGCGTCGGCGGTGTAGGTCAGGACCGTACCGCTGCCATCGTCGGCCAGCTTCACCACCGCGCCGCCCTTGGCGAAGCCGGCGGCGCCGCCCTGCCCTTCGCCCGAGATGCGGTAGGAGTTCGGCGGATCGAAATCCGACAAGGTCACCTTGCCGCCGAACTTGGCGCTCACCGGGCCGACGCGCATACGCACCTGGGCCTTCAGCTCGGTATCGGAGGTCTTCTCCAGCGATTCGCAGCCGGGAATCGCCTGCTGCAGGATCGCCGGATCGTTCAGCGCCTCCCAGACCTTCTGCCGGGGCGCGGGAATGCGATACTCGCCCGAGAAATCCATGGCGGTTTCCTTTCAGACGCGGCCGATCACCACTTCGAGGTATACGACTCGGGCGGCGGCTCGGCGAGCGGGGTGCGCAGCGAGACGTATATGGTGGCGAGGTAGGGCAGCGCCAGCAGCAGCGCCTCGGCGGCGAACCAGGTGGCCTGGGTGTTCCAGAACAGCGTGCCGATCACCCATCGCCCGCCATCGGGCGCCAGCCAGCCGCCGCTGGCGCCGTCGTGCAGCTTGATCGCGCCCTCGGTCAGCACGACCAGCACCACGCCGGCGATCAGCAAGGTCGAGAGCAGCAGCTCTGGCAGCACCGGCCCGATGCGGCTGAACGCCGGGTCGAGCCGCACATAGCCGCGGCTGCCATCGAAGCCCAGCAGGCGGCCGAAGGACAGCGTCTTGGCCAGGCGGTGGGTGCGCGGCACATGACCGGTGCGGAAGATGGTGAACAGCTTCCAGGCGACCAGCACGAAGGTGGGCAGCATGAAATCCCAGATCGGGAAGTCGCGATAGCGGCCGTCGATGTTGAACACGACCGTGTTCTCACCCGAGCCGATGACGAAGAAATGCACGTCGATGCCGAGGAAGAACAGGTGGTAGATGCAGAGCCCGGTGAAGACCAGGAACAGCATCTGCGCCAGCAGGTCGATACGCCGCAGCGCCGTCAGCCGGGGCAGCGCGCGAAACGCCGTCCACGCCTCGCGCACGCGCGCTCCATAGAGTGAAGGATCGGCCATGCGCCCGGTCAGGCTGTCGGCGATGCCCCGCATCAGCGCGTAGCCGAAGGCCACCGCGAGGGCGAAGTAGAACACCGTGCCGAGCAGGCGGCTCGTATAGAAGGAGTGCGTGTAGTTGTGCCACGTCGCCTGCGCGACGACCGCGGCGACGACATAGGCGAAGACCGAGAACACCACGATCGCCAGCGTGCCGGGCCGGCGCCGCAGGCTGGCGAAAACCAGGATCATCAGGCCGGCGGCGATGGTCGACACCGCGAACAGGCTGGCCCATTGCGGCTCGGGTGAGACCGGCTTGCCGATCTTGAACTTCTCGACGCGATCGGCGGTGAAGATGCCCCAGGCGGCGCCAACGCTGCCCTCCTGCGCGCTCTTCCAGTCCTGATCGAAGGCTTCGATGACGTTGTATTCGAAGCCGTGCTTCTCGGCGAGGCGCTTGAAGATCGAGAAATAGGTGACCTGCTCGACACGGCCCGGCCGCGCGTCGGCGCGCATGCGGCCGGTGCTGGGCCAGCCGGTCTCGCCGATCACGATGCGCTTGTTGGGAAAGGCGCGGCGCACCTTCTGATAGATCTCGACGATGTGCTTCTCGATGCGCAACTGGCCGTCCGGCTCGCGCCGCGACAGGCCGATGGGCACGTCCTCCCAGTACGGCAGCAGATGGACCGTGACGATATCGACCTCGTCAGCGATCTCCGGATTGCGCAGCCAGAACTCCCAGACATCGGCGTAGGTCACCGGCTGCTTGACCGCCTGCTTGACCATGCGGATGTAGCGCACGAGCTGCTGGGCATCGAGATCCTTGCGCAGCAGCACCTCGTTGCCGACGATCACCCGGTCGATGGACTGCGCGTAGCGGTTGGCGTGGTCGATCAGGGCGGCGATCTGCTCGAGATTCTCGCGCTCGACGCTGTTGAGCCAAGCGCCGTGCCAGACCTTCAGCCCATACTTGTCGGCCAGCCGCGGCACCGTCTCGAGCCCCTCGAGGCTGCTGTAGGTGCGCAAGGCGATGGTCTTGCCCCGCATCAGCTTGAGATCGGCCTCGATCTGCTGGGGGGTGGCGAAGGTGCGCGTGTGCGGGCTCTGTCCCGGCCGATACGGCGCGAAGGACACGCTCTGCAACGGGCCCTCCTTCCAGGCCGGAATCTCGACCGGCCGGTTCGGGTACCACCACCACAGGAAGTTCAGCGCGCCGACGAGGAGGAAGGCGGCACAGGCGATAAACGCTCGCATGGCCTAGCTTCTAGCAGGCCTTTTTCAGCCCGGCGATAGGTATGGAGATGGCTTGGTGGAGCCTGGAGCGGTGAGCTGTTGGTCAGCCTCACCTGTCATCCCGAGCGCAGCGAGGGGTCTAGGGTCAGCAGCCTGGATCCCTCGCTGCGCTCGGGATGACAGGTGACGCCGGCTGCACGCTCGATGCTCTACTCGGGCCGGATGTCGGCGACCTGCAGGCCCTTGGGCCCCTCGACGATGCGTACCTTGACCATCTGGCCCGGCATCAGGCTTTCGATGCCGTGGCGGCGCAACGTGGCGGCGTGCACGAAGACGTCCTTACCGGTGGCTTGCGGGCAGACGAAGCCGTAGCCGCGCTCGGCGTTGTACCATTTGACCTGGCCGACGACGTACTCGCCGTCCGCCGCGGCCGCTTGCGGCGGCGGCTCGCTGGCGCCTTCGGCGCGCGGCATCGGACCCGCCGTCGACATGTCGACGGTGGTGATCCGCATCACCTGCATGCCCTTGGGGCCGCGCGCGGCCTGCCCGGTCAGCGTCACACCAGGCGCGACATCGTCGTGCCCGGCCTGCCGCAACACGGTGACGTGGAGAAACGCGTCGCCCTCGCCGGAATCCGGTGAGACGAAACCGTAGCCCTTCGTGACATTGAACCACTTCACGCGGCCCCGGAACTCGACCAGATCCGCGCTGTCCCCGACTTCTACGCCTGTTAGGGTCGTCATACGCCGCCCGCTTTGTTTTTTTTACTCCCTGTTATGTGAAGCCTAACACCCTTTGCGGCGGTCGGGAACAGTCCCGTCGATCGATTGCGTCAGCATTCCTGACAGCGACATGATCGCGGTTGAGACGTTGCGCGACAGAAGGCGCTTGCCTAAACCAGCCGCGACACCGGGAGGGCACGATGTTTCGCAGCGATCTGTACAAGGGCAAACGCTTCCTCGTCACTGGCGGCGGCACAGGCCTGGGCCGCGTGATGATGGAGAAGTTCGTCGAGCTGGGCGCCGACTGCGTCATCTGCGGTCGTCGCGGCGGCGTGCTCGAGGAGACCGCGCGCGAGGTCATGGCCAAGCATCCCGGGCGCCGCGTCGATACCTTCACGGTGGATATCCGCGTCGCCACGGCGGTCGAGGAGATGATCGAGGCGATCTGGCGCAGCGGTCCGCTCGACGGCCTGATCAACAACGCCGCCGGCAACTTCGTCTCGCAGACCAAGGATCTCAGCCCGCGCGCCTTCGACGCCATCGCCAACATCGTGCTGCACGGCACGTTCTACATGACCAACGCCTGCGGCAAGCGCTGGATCGCCGAGGGCCGCAAGGCCAGCGTGCTCAGCATCCTGACGACATGGGTGTGGACGGGCAGCCCCTTTGTCGTGCCCTCGGCGATGTCCAAGGCCGGTGTCGCGGTGATGACCCAGAGCCTGGCGGTCGAATGGGGCCGCTACGGTATCCGGCTCAACGCCATCGCGCCCGGCCCCTTCCCCACCGAAGGCGCCTGGGCGCGGCTCAACCCCAAGGGCGACAGCGATGACCGCTACCGCTTGCGTAACCCGATGGGCCGCGTCGGCAAGATGAGCGAGCTCGCCAACATGGCGGCGTTCCTGATGAGCGAGGAGGTCGAGTACATCAACGGCGAGGTCGTGGCGATCGACGGCGCCATGGGCATCATGGGCCACGGCACCTTCTCGAACATGCTGTCGCGCACCGAGGACGACTGGCGGCAGATGCGCGAGGCGATCCAGGCGACCAACGCCGCCGACCGCGCCAAGCGCGGGTAACGCTTCGCTGTCAGAGCTGGCGCAAGCGTAGCGCGATCCACCAGCCGCCCAGCGCGCCGATCGTGTTGGCGGCGAGGTCGAGCCATTCGAAGGAGCGGCCCGGGGCGAAGAGCTGGCCGGCCTCCAGGGCGATCGCCGTGGCGAAGCCAGCGCTGATGGCGACCGCCCGCCAGCGGCCCAGCGCCAGCAGCGTCGGGATCAGCACCATGAAGCCATGAGTGGCGGCATGGATCATCTTGTCGAGGTCGATCTCCCACTCGCCGATCGCGGTCGGCGGCGTGGCCGAGGGCGACCAGTAGAGCCAGACCAGCACCGGGAAGCAGGCGACCCAACCCAGCAGCAGCGCCGCCCGAAAGCGCAGCACGAGACTGAGCAGCGGCGCGCGATCAGTCGCGGAAGTTGACAAACTGCACCGGCTGGCCGAGCTCGAGCTTGCGGATCACCGCCATCGCCGCCTGCAGATCGTCGCGCTTCTTGCCGGTGACGCGCAGCTCGTCGCCCTGGATCGCCGCCTGGACCTTGAGCTTGGAGTCCTTGATCGCCGTCACCAGGGTCTTGGCCAGCTCGCGATCGATGCCCTGCTTGACGACGACGACCTGACGGATGGCGTTGCCGCTGGCGCGCTCCGGATCCTTGAATTCCAGCGCCCGCGCGTCGAGCTTGCGCCGCGTCACGTAGCCTTTCAGCAGCTCGTGCATCTGGCGCATCTTCATGTCGTCGTCGGCCAGCAGGGTGATGGCCTGCTCCTTGCGCTCCAGGGTGCAGTGGCTGCCCTTGAAGTCGAAGCGCGTCGAGATCTCGCGGCGCACGCCGTCGAGGGCGTTGTCGATCTCGGCGATCTCGGTTTTCGAGACGATGTCGAAGGACGGCATGGTGGCGCTCTTGTAGCGGCCCGCCCCGCCACCGGCTAGGGTCGACCGGTCCAGAGAGGAGCCATGGGTATGCGTGTTTTTATCGCGGGGCTGGGGACCGAGACCAACATGTTCGTGCCCTTCCCGACCGGCCGGCGGGGCTACGAGGAATTCGGCGTCTTTCGCGGCGACGCCACCCGGCACCCGCCCCGCTCCTTCACCGGACCATTGCACGTCTGGCGCCGCCGGGCCGAGGAACGCGGCCATCAGGTCATCGAGGGCCTGCTGACCTTCGCCGCCCCGTCGGGCACCACCGTGCGCTCGGTCTACGAGGGCTACCGCGACGAGATCCTCGAGGGCGTGCGCGCCGCCCTGCCGCTCGACATGGTGCTGCTGAACATGCACGGCGCCATGGTCGCCGAGGGCTACGACGATTGCGAAGGCGACCTGCTCGCTCGCGTACGCGCCATCGTCGGCCCCAAGACCATCATCGGCGGCGAGCTCGACCTGCACTGCCACATCAGCCAGCAGATGATCGAGTCGGCCGACGTGCTGATCACCTACAAGGAGTACCCGCACACCGACCCGATGGAACGCGCCGAGGAGGTCTTCACCATCTGCGCCGACGCCGCCGAGGGCAAGGTCAAGCCGGTCATGGCGCGCTTCGATTGCCGCATGATCGGCCACTACCGGCCACCGGTCGAGCCGATCAAGAGCTTCGTCGACCGCATCCGCGCGCTCGAAGGCAAGGACCGCATCCTCTCGATCTCCTTCGGCCACGGCTTCTCCTTCGCCGATGTCGAGGATGTCGGCACGCGCATGCTGGTGGTGGCCGACGGCGACAAGGCCAAGGCCGCCGCTTTGGCGGAGAGGCTGGGCCGCGAGCTCTTCGCCATGCGCGACGTCGCGGTGTCGAAGTTCCTGACGCCGACCGAGGCCTTCGACCGCGTCGCCTCGCACAACAAGGGCCCGGTGATCATCGCCGACCGCGCCGACAACGCCGGCAGCGGCGCGCCCGGCGACTCGACTTTCGTGCTGCGCGCGCTGCTCGATCGCGGCATCGGCCCGGCGCTGTTCGGCATCGTCTGGGACCCGCTCTGCTTCCGGATCGCCGAGGAGGCCGGCGTGGGCGCCACGCTCGACCTGCGCATCGGCGGCAAGTGCGGCAAGACCAGCGGCGATCCGGTCGATCTGCGCGTGACGGTGAAGAACATCGTGCGCGGCGCGCAGCAGACCTACGGCCCGGTGAAGTCGCCGCTGGGCGACATGGTCTGGCTGTCGGCGGGCGATGTCGACGTCGTGGTCAATACGCTGCGCACGCAGCTTTTCCACCCCGACGCCTTCGAGGCGCTGGGCATCGATCCCACCAGCTACCGCATCGTCGTCGTCAAGAGCGCCCAGCATTTCTACAACGGCTTCGCGCCCATCGCCGCCGAGGTGCTCTACGTCGCCACGCCCGGCGCCGCCAACCCCGACTACGTCAACCTGCCCTACACCAAGCGCAAGACGCCGTTCTGGCCGAAGGTCGCCGATCCGTTCGCGTAGTTGGGAGCGCCGGCGTCCCGCCGGCCCTTTTTTGCTTGATGCCGGCGGGACGCCGGCGCTCCCAGTTACGCGGCTTTCCGCTTCGCCTCGCGCGCCTGGATGGCGGCGTGGCGCTTCAGCAGCGTGTCGGCGCGGCGGATGACGGGGATGTCGATCATCTTGCCGTCGATGGCGAAGGAGCCGCGGCCGGCGGCGGCGGCCTCGCGGTCGGCCTCGATCAGGCGCTTGGCGTAGGCGACCTCCTCGGCCGAGGGCGTGTATTCCTCGGTGACGATCGGCACCTGGCCGGGATGGATGCAGCTCGCGCCCATGAAGCCGAACTGGCGCGAGCGGCGCACCATCTTGCGGAAGCCCTCCCAGTCGCCGAATCCCGCCACGCTGGCGATGTAGCCGAAGGGCATCAGCCCGGCCGACTTGGCGGCGTAGATCATGGTCTGCTTGGGCAGCTGCAGGGTCTCCTCGGTCGGCTCCATGCCGACCTCCGAGGCGAAATCCTCGCCGCCGATGCTCATCGCCACCGTGCGCTCGGCGGCGGATGCGATCGCCGGCATGTCGAAGTAGGAGCGCGGCGTCTCGATCATGGCGATGAACTTGATGTGGCCGTGCGCCAGGCCGCGCTTCTGCTCCAGCTCCGAGACCAGCTCGTCGAGCAGGCGCAAATGGTCGGGCCCCTCGACCTTGGTGATCGCCAGCCCCTGCACGCCGGGCAGCACGCAGGCCTCGATGTCGCGCACCGCGAGATCGAGCGGGCGGTTGATGCGTACCACCACGTCGGCGCCGGCCTGGCTCACGCGTTTGGCCGCCGCCTCGACGAGGGTGCGGGCGTGCGCCTTCTCGGCCGGCGGCACGCTGTCCTCGAGGTCGAGCTGCACCGCGTCGGCGCCCCTGGTGTGCGCCTTGTCGACGAATTTCTCGACATTGACCGGCACGTAGAGCAGCGAGCGCCAGACCGGCAGGTCGCGTTCGGCCTTCATGTATCAAGCTCCTCATTCATTATGGGAGCGCCGGCGTCCCGCCGGCCTCATGAGCCGGCGGGACGCCGGCGCTCCCACAAGCTATCGACGCCGCCAGCGCT
>CAYTFW010000183.1:0-11532 GCA_964437145.1 uncultured Rhizobiaceae bacterium | reverse complement strand
TTCGCCTCGATCGACCACATGAGCGGCGGCCGCGTGGGCTGGAACATCGTCACCTCCTGGGCCGCGGCGGCGGCGCGCAACTACGGCGGCGAGGGCCAGGTCAGCCACGCCGACCGCTACGCGCGCGGCGAGGAGTTCATGACGGTGGTCAAGGCGCTGTGGGACAGCTGGGCCGACGACGCCATCGTTGATGATCGCGCCAGCGGTGTGTACGCGCGCGCCGATCGTATCAGGCCGATCAACCATCGCGGTGCGCACTACAAGGTCGCCGGCCCGCTCAACATGCCGCGCGGCCCGCAGGGCAGGCCGGTCTTCGTACAGGCCGGCTCGTCCGACACCGGCCGCCGCTTCGCCGCGCGCCACGCCGAGGCGATCTTCACCGCGCAGATGGAGAAGGCGACGGCGCAGGCGTTCTATGCCGACCTCAAGGCGCTGGTCGCCGCTGAGGGCCGGCCGCTCGACCAAGCGCTGATCCTGCCAGGCTTGAGCCCGCTGATCGCGCCCACCGAGTCCGAGGCGCGACGGATGTCCCGCGAGCTCAATGACCTCACCGATCCCGAGATCGGCCGTAAGCGCCTGTCCGGCCGCTTCGGCGGGCATGACTTCTCGCATCTGCCGCTCGACAAGCCACTGTCAGTCGAGGACTTCCCGAACCCCGATACGGTCGAGGCGGCACGCAGCCGCACCGAGGTGATCGTCGGCCTGGTGCGGCGCGAGACGCCGACCTTGCGCCAGCTGCTCGCCTACCTCGCGGGCGCGCGCGGTCACTACGTCACGGCGGGAACGCCCGAGCAAATCGCCGACCTGATGGTGGAATGGTTCAACGAGGGCGCGGCCGACGGCTTCAACGTCATGCCGCCACTGCTGCCCACGATGCTCGACATCTTCGTCGCCGAGGTGATCCCGATCCTGCAACAGCGCGGCCTGTTCCGCACCGCCTACGAAGGCGACACCTTGCGTGACCACTATGGCCTCGCGCGGCCGGCGAGTGCATTCTGACGCCCTGTCTGTCATCCCGAGCGCAGCGAGGGATCTAGGCTGCGACTGGATCCCTCGCTGCGCTCGGGATGACAGATCTGAAAAACGGAGGACCGTGATGGGCACGGCATTGACTGCGGCTGAAGTGGCTGCCTACCGCGAACGCGGCTACCATCTGAAGGTTCCCGCCTTCTCGCGGGCCGAGGCCGACACGTTCAGCCGGCGTTTCGAGGAGTCGGAGAAGCGCGCCGGCGCCTCGCTCAGCACCGGCCTGCTGAACATGAAGCCGCATCTGGTGTTTCCCTGGCTCGACGCGATCGTGCGCGACGCGCGCGTCCTCGACGCGGTCGAGAGCATCCTCGGCCCCGACCTGCTGTGCTTCAGCTCGGGCTTCTTCAACAAGGGGCCGGGCGACGGCACCTATGTCTCGTGGCACCAGGACGCGACGTACTGGGGGCTGGCGGCGCCCGAGGTAGTGACGGCGTGGGTCGCCTTCGCGCCCAGCAACGAGCTCTCGGGCTGCATGCGCGTCGTGCCCGGCAGCCACCTCACGCAGCTCAAGCACCACGATACCTTCGCCGAGAAGAACCTGCTGACGCGCGGCCAGGAAGTCGAGGCCAAGGTCGATGAATCGCAGGCCGTCGACTTCGTGCTCGAGCCGGGCGAGGTGTCGCTGCATCACGTGCTGATCGTGCACGGCTCCGGTCCCAACCGCGCGAGCTGGCCGCGCCGCGGCTTCGCCATCCGCTACATGCCCACCAGCCTCAAGCCAGCCGAGGGCCGCAGCAGCAGCGCGTCGTTGGTGCGCGGCGTCGACCGCTTCGGCTATCACACGAAGGAGGTGCAGCCAGAGTCAGAGCTGCATCCCGACGCCGTGGCGCGCCACAAGGCGCTCGTCGAGCACAGTCTCAAGGGACTCTATCAGACCGCCGACAAGGCCATTCCGGACGCGCGCCTGGTTTAACCTGTCATTCCGAGCGCAGCGAGGAATCCAGGCCACTCCTGGATTCCTCGCTGCGCTCGGAATGACAGAGAGGCGTTAGCCGACGGCTTTGCGGATTTTCGCCCAGTCGTCGATCGCGGCTTCGTGGCCGGGGACGAGCTGGATGGTGAATTGGGTGTAGCCGGCGTCGCGCAGCTTGATGATGCGCTCGACGATCTCGCGCTCGCTGGCGGTGAACGACGTCGCCTTGATCAGCTCCGCCGTGACGAAGCGCTTTTCCTCGGGCTTCACGAACATCAGATGCCCGCGATGGTTCTGCAGGTAGGGCGCGTCCTTGGGCTCGAAGCTTCGGGCGAGCTGGATGTAGCCGTCGACCTCGGGCCTGCCGCTCGTCGGCATGGCGATACCGGGCTTCAGCCCGGAGATCGCCTCGTCGGCGGCGCGATGCAGCATCACGGCGGCACGCGGTCCGGCCTGCGCCATGGCGCGCGGCGAATCGGCGGGCTCGCCGTCGGCCAGCACGCAGCCCAGCGCGAAGGCGGTGGCTTCGAGATCGCCGATGGCGCGGCCGGCCTCGCTCCACGCGGTGCGCATCGCCTGCACCTCGCGGATGCCGGTATCGACATTGCCGACGAAATCGATCCAGCCGGCGTCGAGCTTCGCCGTCAGCGCGCGCGTGCGCGGGCCGAAGGCGGAGAGGTGCAGCTTGATCGGGTCCTTGGTGTTGAACAGCGGCAGCTCGGGATTGAGGAAGCGGATCTTCTTGCGCTGCCCCTCCATCTCGAAATCGACGATGTCACCGCGCAGCAGGCCATAGACCTGCGCGATATAGGTCTCCATGTCCTTGATCTTCATCGCGCCGAAGCCCATGGCGCGGCGCGCGGTGAAGCCGGTGCCGACGCCGAAATCGATACGCCCCGGCGCGAGCTGATTGAGCGTGGCGATGGCGTTGGCGGTGACCGGCGCGATGCGGTTCGAGGGCACCAGCACGCCGGTGCCGAGCCGGATCCGGCTGGTATGGGCCGCCGCGGCGCCCATGGCGACGAAGCAGTCGGCGCTCAGCATCTGCGTGTCGTAGAACCAGGCATGCGAAAAGCCGAGTTCCTCCGCACGCCGCACGATCTTCCACGAATCCGCCGCCGTGGGCAGCGCGATGCCGAAATGCATGGGGGGAGTTCCTCAATTTCCTTCTCCCCGCGAAGGCGGGGAGAAGGTGCCGAGCGTCAGCGAGGCGGATGAGGGGCTTCCTTGCGCAACGACGCCGGCATCTGTTGTTGAACCACCGCGAAGCCCCTCATCCGGCGCTTCGCGCCACCTTCTCCCCGCCTTCGCGGGGAGAAGGGGTCACTCCGCCGCGACCGCTTCCTTGCGGAACACCGGGTTCTTCTCGGAGTCGACCAGCGCTTCCTTGCCTTCGGTCGGCAGGACCTCGACGTAGTTCAGCGCGCCGTTGATGTCGCCGCCCCAGACCTCGTGCGGCAGCTCGTAGAGCAGCTCGACGCCGTAACCGTTGGGGTCGCTGATATAGAGGCTGTGCGTCATGCCGTGGTTGACGCGACGGCCGAACTTCACGCCCTTCTCCTGGAGATACTCCAGGCGCTTCAGCCACGCCTCGCGCGTCGGGAAGCCGATGGCGACGTGGTTGATGGCGAAGCCGCCGCCGAACATCGACCAGTTCTCCGGCGGCGCCGGCAGGTTCGGGTTCTCGACGATCGCCACGTCGTGGTGGTTGAGATGGCTCTTGCCGTTCCCCGGCGCGCTGTAGAAGCGCATCTTCGGCGGGTTGGGCCGCTTCTCGGTCGGCGTCAGCTCGCCGACCATCTCGAAGCCCACCACCTCGGTCCAGAAGCGGTGCGATTCCTCGAGGTTGCGGACGTTGAGGACGAGATGATTGACGCCGGCGGGCGCCATGGATTTGTCGGTCATGCGGCACTCCCTAATGCCGCCATCGTACTCTCGGCGCCCTACCCGGGCTAGCCCCTCGACGTCGCGGGGCGCGCGGCCATGCCGGGCCGGCAGCCGATATGCAGCAGGCGGGGCGACACGGTCGGGAAGCCGGCGCAGACGACCGGCTGGCCCTCCTTCAGCTCGCCGGCGCAGACCGGGCAGTTGTGGCGTTTCCAGCCGCCGCCTTCCTGGACCGGTGCGTACCACTTGCCGGGATCGACATGGGTCAGCGTGAAGCGGGCGGCGCCATCAGGCTCTTCGGACGGCGCTACGTCCCAGCCCTGCTCGCGCGCCAGCTCGCTCAGCGCCCCGCGCACGCGGCCGATATCGGCGCGCGGCATGGTCTCATCGCAGGCGAAGCTGACGCCCTCGCGCTGGCGGCGCATCACCCCGGTGACGGCCAATCTGAAGCTGTCGAGACCGTCGCTCGCCGCCATCGTCGCCATATCGCTTACCTCGAGTTTGTCAGACATCTTACAGTGTTGCCGAGGCGGCCGGGGGAGATTCGCTGGCTTGCGGTGTCGCGGCGCCTGACGTTGACTGCGGTCGCTTGATTTCCGGGAGAGAAACGCATGAACAGCCTGAGTTCCGACCTGCGCGAGGCGCTGGCCCGCGTCGGCACCTCGACCCTGACCGGCGTGCTCAACCGCCGCGGCCTGAAGTCGATGACCCTGTACGACGTGTGGCCGCTCAGGCCCGAGCAGCCGGCGATGGTCGGCATCGCCTTCACCATGCGCTTCATCCCCTCGCGTGAGGACAAGGATGGCCCGACCTCGACCAGCCGCTCGATGGTCCAGCCGCAGGCGATGGAGGAATGCCCGCCGGGCCACGTGCTGATGATCGACTCCCGGGGTGACTCTCGCGCGGCTTCGGCTGGCGATCTCTATATCGGCCGCCTCAAGGCGCGTGGCGCCGCGGGCATCGTCACCGATGGCGGCTTCCGCGACACCAATGGCGTCTTCAAGACCGGCCTGCCGGCCTATCACCGCCGCCCGTCGTCGCCGCCCAGCCCGATCGTGCATCGGCCCATGGACCTGCAGTTGCCGATCGCCTGCGGCGGTGTCGCCGTCTATCCCGGCGACATCGTGGTCGGCGACCGCGATGCCGTGCTGGTGATCCCGCCCGATATCGTCGAGGCGGTGGCCGACGAGGCTCTGAAGAACTACGAGTACGAAAGCTGGGCGGAGCTGGAGGTGGCCAAGGGCCGCCCGCTCAAAGGCTTGTTCCCCGTCGCCGGCGACGAGGCCAAGCGCGACTACGAGGCGTGGAAGAAGGCGCGCGGCGGGAAGTAGTCCTGGTCGGGGCGCGCCACTCCAGTGGCGCGTCTTGCCCTGACGCGCCACTGGAGTGGCGCGCCCCCAGCGTTCAAATGAAGCCCAACTCGCTGCGAGCCTCGCGGCCCGAGTCCGAGGTCAGCATCGCGATGAAGCGCGCGGCCTCGTTGGCCGCTTGCGCGCGGATTCCGATGGCGGCGGTGTAGGTCGTGCGCAAGGCGCAGCTCGGCGGCAGCGGCGCCACGAGGTCCAGGCCCGGCGTGGCGAGGATCTCGGTGACCTGGGTGCAGCCGATCGGGCGCGCGCTTTTCGATGCCGCGAGCGCGCGCATCGCATTCCGGCCGTTGGGCGCGGGACGCAGCCGGCCGGCGACACGATCGGCGATGCCCAGCTCGCGCAGCACCTTGGCGAAGTGGATGCCAGCGGTGGCCGATGTCGGGTCGGGCAGATGGATCTCGTCCGCGTCCAGCAGCGCCGCGCGCAGCGCGTCGGCGCTGCCGATCGCCGGCGGGGTGTCGCGGCGGCGTACGGCGATCGCGGTCTCGACCTTGCCGATGTTCTTGGCCGAGTTGAACACGACATGGCCGTCGCGTTCGAGGTTGGCGATCAGCGTCGAGGTCAGGATCACCAGATCGGCGGGCGCGCCGGCCAGCAGCTTGTCGCGCATCGCGCCGACGGCGCCGAAGCTGCCCTCGATGCGATGGCCGGTCACCCGCTCGAACGTGTCGCGCAGCGATTCGACGAGAGCCTGCGCGGCGCCGCCGCTCAAGACGTGGAGGCGTTTCACTGGGCCTTGATTCCGGCGGTCTGGATCACCTTGGCCCATTTCTCGATGTCGCCCTTGATGAAGGCGCCGAAAGCCGCCGGCGCCATGGTCATCGGCTCGGCGCCCTGCTTGGCCCAGGCGGCGCTGATCTCCGGCCGCGCGATCACCTTGGCGATCTCGGCGTTGAGCTTGTCGACGATGGCGGCGGGCGTGCCCGCGGGCGCCATCACGCCCAGCCAGATCGTCGCTTCGTAGCCGGGCACGCCAGCCTCGCTGACGGTGGGCAGGTCGGGCATGATGCTGGAGCGCTTCCGACCCGTGGTGCCCAGGGCGCGCAGCTTGCCGCCCTCGACATTGCCGGCGATCGCGGTGATGGCGTCGAGCATCATGTGGACATGGCCGCCCAGCACGGAGTTGCGCGCGTCGCCACTGTTCTTGTGCGGCACGTGCAGGATGTCGGTGCCGCTCATCGCTTTGAACAGTTCGCCGGCCATGTGATAGGGCGTGCCCGGTCCCGAGGAGGCGTAGCTCAATTTGCCCGGCTGCTTCTTCGCCAGCTCGACGAACTCCTTGAGCGTCTTGGCCTCGACCGAGGGATGCACCACCATCAGCAGGTCCGAGGCGTTCACCGGCGCCACGGGCGCGAGATCCTTGAGCAGCGCGTAGGGCTTGTTGGCGAGCAGGGTCTCGTTGGTGGTGTGGGTGTTGGACATCATCAGCAGCGTGTAGCCGTCGGGCGGAGACTTCGCGACGATGTCGGTGCCGATCACCGCGCCGCCGCCCGGCTTGTTGTCGATGACGAAGGGCTGCTTCAGCGTTTCCGCCAGCGCCGCGCCTAGCACGCGCGCGTAAACATCGGCCGGGCCGCCGGGGCCGAACGGCACGACGATCTTCACCGCCTTGTCCGGCCAGGCCTGCGCGAAGGCCGGCATCGGTAGCGCCGTCGCCGCCGACGCGACCAGCAGGCCGCGCCGCGAAATCGAGCCCATCACACCCTCCCTCATCTTTGTCTGTCATCCCGAGCGCAGCGGGGGATCTTCCTGGGACCGCCGGCGTCCCGCCGGCATCTTCATGAGCCGGCGGGACGCCGGCGGTCCCAGGAAGAATCCCTGGATTCCTCGCTTCGCTCGGAATGACAGTTGCTAGTCGTCCGACCCGACCTTCTTCATCTCCTCCATCGGCGGCAGCGAGCCGGGGCGGAAGCCGCCGGCTTGCTGCGCGGTGGCCATGTTCTTCATCGTCACCTCGAGCGCGGCCTGCGCCTTCTCGTTGCCCTTCACCGTGGCGCGGATCGATTCGGCGCGGCCCTTCATCAGCTCGGCCTGGTGCGCGGCGAGGAACTCGGCGGAGACCTTCTGGTTCACGGTGTAGCCGTTGAGCTCGGGGATCACGTAGCGCGCGAACAGCTCCCACGAGCGCAACGTGGCCTCGCGGTTGGCCCAGTCATGCGCGAAGCCCAGCACCGTGCCAAAGCCGCCGGTGACCTGCTGCAGGTTCTTGACCATCGCCACCAGCTGGTCGGGCGTGCCGACCACCGAGGCGCCGGCGCCGCCGCCACCCGCGCCCCGCACCTGCGCCATCAACTCGTAGCGGTCGGGCACCGCCACCGCGCCGAGCTGGCCCAGCACGCGCACGCGATACTCGTTGTGCCACCACCACAGCCCGTCGAGCGCCTCGCGCTCGGCGTCCTTGGCCGATTCGGCGAGGTGGAACGAGACCAGCACGCGCCAGTCCTTGCGATCGACGGTCTTGCCGTGCTTCTGCGCGGCTTCCTCGGCGAAGCTCCACTGCACCGGCAGCGCCGACAGGCCTTCCTGCGACGTCGACGCGATCGACAGCACGCCCATGCCGTACTTGCCGGCGAGCTGCATGCCCGAGGGGCTGATCGAGGAGGCCGCCGCCATCGGCAGCGTGTCCTGCAACGGCAACAGCTGTAGCTGGCCCTCGTTGATCTGGAACCAGTCGCACTGGTAGCTGAAGCGCTCGCCGTTGAGCAGGCGCACGATCACGCCCAGCGCCTCGTCCTGGCGGTCGCGCAGCAGCACCTGGTCGATGCCGAAGGTGCGCGCGTCCGACGGCAGGGCGCCGGGGCCGCTGCCGAAGATCGCGCGGCCGTGGCTCATGTGGTCGAGCTGCACCATGCGCTGCGCGACGTTGAAGGGGTGGTGATAGGGCAGCGAGACCACGCCGGTGCCCAGCTTGATGCGCTTGGTGCGCATCGCCGCGGCGGCGAGGAACATCTCGGGCGAACCGATCATCTCCCAGCCGCTGGAGTGATGCTCGCCGCACCAGAACTCGTCGTAATTGTAGTGGTCGAGATGCTCGACGAATTCCAGGTCGCGCTGGAACTGCAGGGTCGGGTGCTCGCCGACCGGGTGGTGTGGGGCGAGGAAGGCGCCGAACTTCATCCGCTTCATAGGTGATCTCCTCCAGATGGCCGCATTGACGGTTGAATCGGCGGCGGTTTCAAGGCTCCACTGCGGGGCCAAAACGGGGAAACGACACCATGCCGCATGAACTCGCCGCCCAGCTCGCGCCCACGGGAGCGCTACGCGCCGCCATCAACATGGGCAATTTTCTGCTGGTCACCGGCAAGACGCCCTCGGGCGACCCGGCCGGCGTCGCCCCCGACATGGCCGCTGCGATCGCCGAGAAGCTGGGCGTGCCGGTGAAATACCTGCCCTACAAGACCCCGGGCGAGCTGGCCGACGCCGGCGGCACCAACACCTGGGATATCGGCCTGATCGGCGCCGAGCCGGCGCGGGCGCAGAAGATCACCTTCACCGCCGCCTATGTCGAGATCGAGGCCACCTATCTGGTGCCGGCCGGCTCGCCGCTGAAGAGCGTCGCCGAAGTCGACAGTAAGGGCGTGCGCATCGCCGTCTCCGCGCGAAGCGCCTACGACCTTTGGCTGGAGCGCAACATCAAGAACGCCACGCTGGTGCGCACCGAGGGCCTCGACGGCGCCCTCAACCTCTTCGTCAACGACAAGCTCGAGGCGATGGCCGGGCTGAAGCCGCGCCTGCTGAGCGATGTGCTGAAGGTCCCCGGCTCACGCATCCTCGACGGCCAGTTCACCGCCGTGCAGCAAGCCATCGGCACCGCCAAGACCAACGAGGCCGGCGCGGCGTTCCTGCGTTCTTTCGTCGAGGATGCGAAGAAGTCGGGCTTCGTGAAGAGCCTGATCGAGAAGCACAAGGTCGTCGGCCTCTCGGTCGCGCCGCCGGGCTAGGCGTCGGACCACTGCTCGATTAGGTTGTGGCCTGAGCATCGAGGAGGTGCAGATGGTCAAACCGATTCTCGGCGGGCCTGGCCCCACCATCAAGCTGTTTCACTATGGCGCGGCAATTCAGGGCAGCGTGCGCAAGGACAGCTTCTGGACGGACTTCGAGTCGACCAAAAGGACGACATCTCTCGGATCACCGGGCAGCCGGCGATGTACTTCAAGGTTCGCAGCATGGTGCTTGTGAACCGAGACAAGATCGATTTCCACTTCCGCAACGTCGCGACCGCGATGAAGCCCGGTCTCGGCGCGTTCGACGAATACAAGAACAAGGCGGAGATTCCGGTCTCGTATCTCGAGACCATGAACCTGCCCTGATCTTGGTTCAGCGCGCCGCGCCTCTGGGCGCGAACAGAAACGCTAGCGGTGCCGCGGCGATGGTGATCGCCGTCATCAGGTGGAAGGCGTTGATGTAGCCGATCATGCCGGCCTGGCGCTGCACCTCGTTGGCCAGCCGGTCGTAGGTCGCGACGCTGCCCAGCGCGCCATAGGTCGTGGTCCACGGCAGCAGCGCGTCGACGCGTAGCGCGTTGATGTAGGTGGTGAGGTTGACGCTGGCCTCGGCGACGGAGTGGGTGAAGACAAGCAGCGTCATCGAGATGAAGATGCTGCTGCCCAGCATGCGCACCAGCGCGAAGACCGCGTTGCCTTGCGTGAGCAGGCTGCCGGGCAGGGTGGAGAAGGCGAGCACGGCCATCGGCGTGTAGCTGAGGCCGAAACCCAGCCCGTGCAGCATGTTGGTGAACATCACGTCGGATGTGCTGAGGTTGATGTCGAGCGAGCCCATCCAGATCGCCGCCACGGCCTGTATGGAGAAGCCAACGAACAGGCAGAAGCGCGGGCTGATGCGCGTCAGTGGTGCCACGATGAAGAACGAGCCGAAATTGCCGAGCCCGCGCGAGGCCACCAGCAGGCCGATGATGCCGTCGGGATAGCCGCGTAGCTCCTGCAGCATGGGCGGGAACAGCACCATGGGCACGTATTGCAGCATTCCCATGATGACCGCCACCGTGGCGCCGACGACGAAGTTGCGGTCGGCGAAGGTCGCGGGCTCGACCAGCGGCGCCGACGTCGTCGTCATCATGTGGATGATGAACATGCCGAAGAACACCACGGCCAGCCCGCACTCGATGACAATCTCCGCCGAGTCGAACCAGTCGTTGCGCTGGCCGCGATCGAACATCAGCTGGAAGGCGGCGATGGCGATACCGAGGAAGATGTAGCCGGTGAAGTCGAGCGGCCGGCGCATGCCTTTCTCGCGGTCGGTCAGCACGGCCGCGGCCAGGAAGCCCGCGATCACGCCCAGCGGCGCGATCAGGAAGAAGGTCCAGCGCCAGGAGAACAGCTCGCTCACCATGCCGCCGAAGGTCGGGCCGATGATCGGTCCCATCACGCCGCCCACGCCCCACATCATGATGATGAAGGGATGCTGGTGGCGCTCGAAGCTGCCCAGCAGGATGGCCTGGCCCATGGGGAAGATCGGCGCGCCGAAGGCGCCCTGGATGACGCGCAGCACCAGCAGGCTTTCCAGGGTGCTGACCATGCCGCAGAGCATCGAGGCGGCGGTGAAGCCGATGACCGACGACACCATCAGCATGCGCCAGCCGAGCTTTGCCGCCAGCCAGCCGGTCAGCGGCGTGGCCACAGCGGTGGCGACGAGGTTGAAGGTCAGGATCCAGGAGACCTGGTCCTGCGTCGCCGACAGCGCGCCCTTGAGCTGCGGCAGGATCACCGTCACCGAGGTGGCGGTCAGCCCGAACAGAATCGTCGTGAACTGGACCGTCAGCAGGGTCAGCCACTGCCGGCCGGTGATGGCGCCCATCTCAGCTCGCCACCGCGACACACATCAGCGTTTCCATCCTTTGTTGCTTGCCGTCTACACTGCGGCGGCCGGGCGGCGGGCGCAAAGGAATTGGCGCTGCGCCCCGGGCATCCCATATCTGCGCAAAGCGCGTTGCAGAGGCAGGTCCCGTGATTGAGTTCTCCGTTCTCGACCTGTCGCCGATTCTGGCCGGCTCCGACGCCCGCCAAGCCCTGCACAACAGCCGCGACCTCGCCCAGCATGCGGAAAAGTGGGGCTACAAACGCTTCTGGCTGGCCGAGCACCACAATATGCCGGGTATCGCCAGCAGCGCCACGGCGGTGGCCATCGGCTATGTCGCGGAGGGCACCAAGACCATCCGCGTCGGCTCCGGCGGCATCATGCTGCCCAACCACGCCCCGCTGATGATCGCCGAGCAGTTCGGCACCTTGGAATCGCTCTATCCCGGCCGCATCGACCTCGGCCTGGGCCGCGCGCCGGGCACCGACCAGCGCACCGCCCAGGCGCTGCGCCGCTACT
>CAYTFW010000182.1:0-11577 GCA_964437145.1 uncultured Rhizobiaceae bacterium | reverse complement strand
CATCCCCCATCCGTCGCGCTGCGCGCGCCACCTTCCCCCTCCGGGGGAAGGTAGAGTTGGAAGTCCATGACCGACACACCTCCCGCATTCCCGACGCAGGCGCGCGTTGTCATCATCGGTGGCGGCATCGTCGGCTGCTCGGTGGCCTATCACCTGACGCAGCTCGGCTGGAAAGATGTCGTGCTGATCGAGAAGGGCCGGCTGTCGAGCGGCACGACCTGGCACGCCGCCGGCCTCGTCGGCCAGCTGCGCACGCATCCCAGCATGACCCGGCTGATCCGCTACTCGACGGATCTCTACGCGCGGCTGGAGGAAGAGACCGGGCTCGCCACCGGCTGGAAGCAATGCGGCAGCCTCACCGTGGCGCGCACGCCCGAGCGCATGACCTTGCTCAAGCGCGTGGCGGCGATGGCCAAGGCGCAGAACGTGGTCTGCGATCTGCTGACGCCTGAGGCAGCCGGCAAGCTCTACCCGATCATGCGCACCGACGATCTGGTCGGCGCCGCCTGGCTGCCGGGTGACGGCAAGGCCAATCCCGCCGACATCACCCAGGCGCTGGCGCGCGGCGCACGGCGCGGCGGCACGCGCATCTTCGAGCAGACCAAGGTCACATCGATCCATGTCAAGGACGGCCGCGCCACCGGGGTGTCGACCGACAAGGGTGATATCGTTGCCGACGTCGTCGTGAACTGCGGCGGGCAATGGGCGCGCGAGATCGGCCGTATGGTCGGCGTCACCGTGCCGTTGTTCTCCTGCGAGCATATGTACATCGTCACGGAGCGCATCGAGGGCGTGCAGCCGAACCTGCCCTGCCTGCGCGATCCCGATGGCTATATCTACTTCAAGGAAGAAGTCGGCGGCCTGCTGATGGGCGGCTTCGAGCCCGAGGCTAAGCCGTGGGCGCAGGCTTTCGATATTCCCGAGCCGTTCGAGTTCCAGCTCCTGCCCGACGACTGGGACCAGTTCCAGATCCTGATGGAAAACGCGCTGATTCGCGTGCCTGTCCTGGAGAAGACCGGCACCAAGCGCTTCATCAACGGGCCCGAGAGTTTCACCGCCGACAACAACTACATCCTGGGCGAAGCGCCGGAGCTGAAGAACTTCTTCGTCGCCGCCGGCTTCAACTCCATGGGCATCGCCAGCGCCGGCGGCGCGGGCAAGGCGCTGGCGGAGTGGATCGTCAACGGCGATCCGACGCTCGATCTGTGGCCGGTCGACATCCGCCGCTTCGCGCGCTTCAATGCCAACGAGCAGTGGCTCAAGGCGCGCGTCGCCGAGGTGCTGGGCCTGCACTACAAGATGCCATGGCCCAACCGCGAGCTGGAGACGGCGCGGCCACTGCGCCGCTCGCCGCTCTACGACCGGCTGAAGGCGCGCGGCGCCTCGTTCGGCTCGAAGATGGGCTGGGAGCGGCCGAACTGGTTCGCGACCCCTGGTCAATCGACCGCGCTGGAGTACGGCTGGGCACGGCAGAACTGGTTCGCCGCCAATGCGCGCGAGCATCGCGCCTGCCGCGAGGGCGTGGCGATCTTCGACCAGAGCTCGTTCTCCAAGCTGCTGCTGCAGGGCCGCGACGCCGAGGCGGCGCTGCAGCATCTGTGCGCCAACGACATGGCCGTGCCGGTGGGCACGTCGGTCTATACCGGCGTGCTCAACGTGCGTGGCGGCTTCGAGTCCGACCTCACCGTGCAGCGCCTGGCGCGTGATCGCTTCATGCTGGTCACCGGCTCGTCGCAGACCACGCGCGACGCCGATTGGCTGGTCAAGCACATGCCCGAGAACGCGCATGCCGTGCTGACCGACGTCACCGGCGCCTGGGCGGTGATCTCGGTGATGGGTCCGAAGGCGCGCGATCTGCTCACCCGCGTCAGCCGCGCCGATCTCTCCGACGCCGGCTTCCCGTTCGGCACCTGCCGCGATATCGACGTGGGTCTCGCCTCCGTGCTGGCGGTACGCCGCACCTATGTCGGCGAGCTGGGCTGGGAACTCTACACGCCGGTCGAGATGGCGGCCTCGGTCTACGACACCCTGCGCGACGCCGGCGAGGCGCTGGGCCTGATCGACGCCGGCTACTACACCATCGAATCGCTGCGGCTGGAGAAGGGCTATCGCGCCTGGGGCCGCGAGCTGACACCCGAGCACACGCCGTACGAGGCGGGGCTCGGCTTCGCGGTGAAGCTCGACAAAGCCACGCCGTTCATCGGCCAGGAGGCCTTGCGCGGCCTGCGCGGCAAGCCGCTGTCACGACGCTGCGTGTCGATCACCTTGGCCGACGGCCAACCGATCGCGCAAAGCGGCGAGCTGCTGCTGCGCGACGGCAAACCGGCGGGCGAGACGACGTCGGCCGCCTACGGTCACACCTTGGGCCGCACCGCGCTGCTAGGCTACGCCCACAACAACGGCCAGCCGGTCGACGCGGCGTTCCTGTCGTCGGGCACATGGGAGGTCGACATCGCCGGCGACCGGTGCGCCTGCACGGTCTCGTTGAAGGCGCCGTACGATCCCGAAGGCAAGCGTACGCGGCTGTAGCCACCACTCTGTCATTCCGAGCGTAGCGAGGAATCTAGAGATTCCTCGCTACGCTCGGAATGACAGTGGAGAGCTATCGACGCTCGGCGCTCTCGAAGAACTGCCGCACCGGATCGAGGCGGCGGCGTTCGGCGAGGCGGACCGCGAACTCGCCGACCGCCATGTCGGCGCCGGCGATGTCGAGGGCGCGAAAGCGGGCGTCGGCGCCGAACTCGCTTTCGAACACCACGCCGATGCCGAAGCCCGCGGCCACCGCCTCGCGCACGCCCTCGCGGCTTTCGACCTCGACCAGCACGCCGGGCCGCACGTCGGCCTCGGCGAGGCGCTGCTCGAAGACCTCGCGGGTGATCGAGCCGCGCTCGCGCAGCACGAGGTCCTGCGCCGCCAGCCGCGAGAGCTCGACGCGCCGTAGCTTCGCCCAGGCGTGACGGCGCGGCACGAAAAGGATCAGCCGGTCCTGGCGGATGCGGTGGCAGACCAGGCGCGGATCCGACGTCGGCCGCGCCATCACGCCGACATCGGTCTCGTGGTCGAGCACCTGGCGCAGCACCTCGTCGGAATTGCCGATGCGCAGCGCGAAGGTGAAGCCCGGCCGCGCGCGTCGGATCGCCGCCAGCGCCGGCATCACGTGGTAGGCCGAGTCGGCGCCGACGCGCAGGTGCCCACCGGCGAGCGCCGCGCCGCCGGCGATGGTCGCGGCCGCCTCGTCGTACACGGCGAAGAGCCGGCGGGTGACGTCGTGCAGCCGCCGGCCGGCCTCGGTCAGCTCGACGCGCCGTCCGACGCGGCGGAACACCGGACTCGCTTTCCAATCCACGGACCTGGGCCGACAGGGTGGGCTGGCTGACGCGCTGGGCGCGGGCGGCGGAGGAATAGCCGCCGGCATCGGCCACCAGGTGGAAGGCGCGGAGCTGGGTGAAGTTCATCTATCGATGTGACCTATGAGATAGATATAAAATATATAGTGGACCGATAGATGTCACGCCGCCATCCTGCCGCCGACCCAATCGAGAGGACCTCCATGGCCCCGCGCGGCGCTTCCGAAACCGGCGATCCCCTGCTGCTGACGCCCGGCCCGCTCACCACCTCGGCGGCGGTGAAGCAGGCGATGGTGCACGACTGGGGCTCGCGCGACGCCGAATTCATCCGCATCAACAAGATGGTGCTCGACAGCATCGTCCAATTGGCCGGCGCCGAGGGCACGCATGTCACCGTGCCGGTGCAGGGCAGCGGCACCTTCGCCGTCGAGGCGATGATCACCACCTTCGTGCCGAGGACCGGCAAGCTGCTGGTGCTGATCAACGGCGCCTATGGTCAGCGCGCCAGGAAGATCGCCGAGATCGCCGGCCGCGCCGTCGTCACCCACGAGACGCCGGAGGACACGCCGCCCGACCTCGCCGCCATCGAGAAACTGCTGGCCGGCGACAAGGCGATCACCCATGTCTTCGCCGTCCATTGCGAGACGACGTCGGGCATTCTCAACCCCATCGCCGAGATCGCCGCGCTCGTCGCGCGACAGGGCCGCCGCCTGCTGGTCGATTCGATGAGCGCCTTCGGCGCGATCGAGATCGACGCGCGCAAGGTCCCGTACGACGCGCTCGCCGCCTCGTCGAACAAGTGCCTGGAGGGCGTGCCGGGCCTGGGCTTCGTCGTCTGCCGCAAGGATGCGCTGGCGCAGTGCAAGGGCAATGCGACCACCTTGGTGCTCGACCTGCACGATCAGGCCGAGGGCTTCGCCAAGACCGGCCAATATCGCTTCACGCCGCCGATCCATGTCATCGTGGCGCTGGGCAAGGCGATCGAGGAGCACGCGGCCGAGGGCGGCGTCGCCGGGCGCGGCGGGCGCTATCGCTCCAACGCCAAGATCCTGATCGACGGCATGCGCGGCATGGGCTTCCGCACCCTGCTGCCCGACGCGCTGCAGGCGCCGATCATCGTCACCTTCCACATGCCGACCGACCCGCGTTTCGTCTTCCAGCGCTTCTACGACGGGCTGAAGGATCGCGGCTATGTGATCTATCCCGGCAAGCTCACGGTGGCGGATTCCTTCCGCATGGGCTGCATTGGTCGCCTCAACGCCGGGCACATGCAGGGCGCGCTGGCCGCGGTGCGCGAGGTGCTCGACGAGATGCGCGTCAGCAATGGCGGGCCGGCGCTGGCGGCGGAGTAGGAGACAGAGCATGGCACCCGACGCGCTCACGCCACGCGGCACCGCGACCATCACCGTCAACGGCCGCTCCTACCGCCTGCCACAGCGGCCCACCGTCGTGGTCTGCGTCGACGGCTCCGAGCCCGGCTATATCGAGCGTGCGGTCGAGGCCGGCGTGGCCCCGTGGTTCGCGCGCATCCTGCGCGAGGGCACGAACCTGCTGGCCGATTGCGTGGTGCCGAGCTTCACCAACCCCAACAATCTCTCGATCGTCACCGGCCGCCCGCCTTCGGTGCACGGCATCAGCGGCAATTACTTCCTCGATCCCGAGAGCGGGAACGAGGTGATGATGAACGATCCCAAGTTCCTGCGCGTCGAGACACTGTTCCCCGCCTTCCAACGCGCCGGCCTGCGCATCGCCGTGATCACCGCCAAGGACAAATTGCGTGGCCTGCTGGGCAAGGGGCTGGAGCTGGCGCCGGGCAAGGCCTGCAGCTTCTCCTCCGAGAAGGCCGACCAGGCGAGCCTCGCGACCAACGGCATCGACAACGTGCTGTCGCTGGTCGGCATGCCCGTGCCCGACGTCTACAGCGCCGGCCTGAGCGAGTTCGTCTTCGCCGCGGGCGTCGAGCTCATGCGACGCGACCGGCCGGACGTGATGTACCTGTCGACCACCGACTACATCCAGCACAAGCACGCGCCGGGCACGAAGGTGGCCAACGCGTTCTACGCCATGATGGACGGCTACCTGCACGAGCTCGACGCGATGGGCTGCACCATCGTGCTCACCGCCGATCATGGCATGAACGCCAAGCACGACGCCTCGGGGCAGCCCGATGTGGTCTATCTGCAGGACCTGCTCGATGGCTGGCTGGGCGCGGCCAAGGCACGCGTCATCTTGCCAATCACGGACCCCTATGTCGTGCATCACGGCGCGCTGGGCTCGTATGCGGTGGTCTATCTGCCACGCGAGGCCGACGCCGCCGACATGATGACGAAGCTGCGCGCGACGCCAGGTGTCGAGTCCGCGCTGAGCCGCGAGGACGCCGCCCGGCGCTTCGAGCTGCCGCCGGAACGGCTGGGCGACATCATCGTGGTGTCGAACCGCCACAAGGTGCTGGGAACCAGCGCGGCGCGCCACGATCTCTCCGGCCTGACCGAGCCGCTGCGCAGCCATGGCGGCGTGTCGGAGCAGGGCGTGCCGCTGATCTGCAACCGCAAGCTCGGCGCCGGCCCGACCCGGCACTGGCGCAACTTCGACGCCTTCGACCTGGCGCTGAATTTGGTTGGCTAGCTCCGTCATCCTGAGCGTAGCGAAGGATCTAGGGCTATGGCAGCCAGTCGCCGACGAACCATGCGGTCGCATGACCGCGAGATCCTTCGCTGCGCTCAGGATGACAAGCGGAGCGGGTTTCTCCGTCCGGGCAAGAATACGAGTGGAGAACGACGATGAACGTCCAGGTGAAGCTCGGCGGCATCCAGGCGCCCGTCACCGGCCTGCGCGAGAGCATGCGCATCGCCGGCAAGCGGGTCGACGGCGAAGCCACCCTCGAGGTGTTCAACCCCTGGAACAACAGCGTCGTCGGCACGGTGCCGCGCGCCAAGCCGGCGCAGGTCGCCGAGGCGTTCCAGATCGCCTACGACCACAAGCCGAAGCTCTCGCGCTACGACCGCCAGAAGATCCTGATGAAGACCGCCGAGCTGCTGGTGGCGCGCAAGGACGAGATCGCGCGGCTGATCACCTCGGAGAGCGGGCTCTGCCTGAAGGATTCACTCTACGAGGTCGGCCGCGCCTTCGACGTCTTCTCGCTCGCCGGCCAGCTCTGCATCCTCGACGATTCGCAGACTTTCTCCTGCGACCTCACCCCGCATGGCAAGCAGCGCAAGATCTTCACCCTGCGCGAGCCGCTCAACGCCATCAGCGCGATCACGCCGTTCAACCACCCGCTGAACATGGTGGCGCACAAGCTGGCGCCGGCGATCGCCACCAACAACTGCGTGGTGCTGAAGCCCACCGAGCAGACGCCGATGACGGCGCTGATGCTGGCCGACACGCTCTACGAGGCGGGCCTGCCGCCGGAAATGCTGTCGGTCGTGACCGGCGGCCCGGCCGATATCGGCGACGCGATGATCACCGATCCGCGCATCGATCTGATCACCTTCACCGGCTCGGTGCGCGTCGGCAAGTACATCGCCGAGAAGGCCGGCTACAAGCGCATCGTGCTCGAGCTGGGCGGCAACGACCCGCTGATCGTCATGGAGGACGCCGACCTCGACAAGGCGGCCGAGCTGGCGGTGCAGGGCGCGACCAAGAACTCCGGCCAGCGCTGCACGGCGGTCAAGCGCATCCTCGTGGTCGAGAAGATCGCCGAGGAGTTCGCCGCGCTGGTTCTCGCCAAGGCCAAGAAGCTGCGCGCGGGCGATCCGATGGATCCCGCCACCGATGTCGGCACGGTGATCAACGAACGCTCCGCGACACTGTTCCAGAATCGCGTCGTCGACGCGGTGTCCAAGGGCGCCAAGCTGCTGCACGGCAACGACCGTAGGGGTGCGCTGTTCCCACCCACCGTCGTCGACCGTGTGCCTTACGATTGCGAGCTGGTGCGCGAGGAGACCTTCGGCCCGGCGATCCCGATGATCCGTGTCAAGGACATCGACGACGCCATCCGTGTCTCGAACTCGACCGCCTACGGCCTGTCCTCGGGCGTCTGCACCAACCGCCTCGACTACATCACGCGCTTCGTCAACGAGCTGCGCGTCGGCACGGTCAACATTTGGGAAGTGCCGGGCTACCGCATCGAGATGTCGCCCTTCGGCGGCATCAAGGATTCCGGCCTGGGCT
Source organism: uncultured Rhizobiaceae bacterium (assembly GCA_964437145.1). Classification (GTDB taxonomy): domain Bacteria; phylum Pseudomonadota; class Alphaproteobacteria; order Reyranellales; family Reyranellaceae; genus JAFAZJ01. Next base: position 4,057 of record CAYTFW010000182.1, on the reverse strand, counting down.
ACAAGGAAGGTGTGCTGGAAGCGATGAAGAGCTTCACCAACGTGAAGACCTACTCGCTGCCCTGGGCGATCTGATGCGTACCGTCGCGGCGCTCGTGGTGACGTGCCTGGCCGTGCCCGCCGCGGCGCAGGACACGACGTTCACGGTCAAGCAGATGACGCCGGAAACGGCCCTGAAGGCGGCCCAGGCCGCGCTGGCCTCCTGCCGCAAGCAGGGATTCCAGATCGCGGTGGCGGTCACGGATCGAGCCGGAGTCGCGCAGGTCGTCCTGCGCGATCGTTTCGCCGGTCCGCACACGGTCGAGACCGCGATCAACAAGGCCTGGACGGCGGTGTCGTTCCGTCAGGACACGCTGGGCTTCGCCGCGTCGACCGCCGATCCGCGCCATGCGGGCGTGCGCGCCATCCCGCGCGTGGTCGCGGTCGGCGGCGGGGTGCCGGTCGAGGCCGCCGGCTCGATCCTGGGCGCGATCGGCGTTTCCGGCGCGCCCGGCGGCGAGGCCGACGACGCCTGCGCCAAAGCCGGCACCGAGGCGATCCGCGACGACATCAGCTTCTGAGACCGTCGACCATCGTGGGGGACGAAGTAGGTGGTTCCTAAGTTCGGGCTTAGAATACGCTTATGATCACAGCTGTTTGGATGCGCCGGATCCTAGTCTTCCTCGTGTGCCTGCCGTGGCCTGCGAGTGGCAGCTCCCAAGGCATTCCAAAGGAGTTGGCGCTCTCGAGCTCTGGGAGGTTCCTGGCGACGATCACGGATGGCAGCACAGACCCGCAGCATGTTGCTGTGATCTTTGATCGGCGAGACCTTCGAACGTGGCGGATCGAGTACAGGTTAGGCTGGCGCATAAATCACGTGGCCTTCTCGGCTGACGAGCGACGCATCCTCGTGGCAACAGAGTGTTTCAGGGAGTGTTCCGACGAAAAGGACAGAGCGAGGCTAGCGGAGAAGGATATTGGGGACGGTGAATGGTCAGTCCTGTGGAGCGGCCCGTATCCTGCGGCATACCCACGCCATGTTCCCAATTCCCAGTTGGTCGCATTCGTAGAATCGGATCAGATTCGCGATGAAAGCGGGCGAACGACGCCAGGGAACGACAGAGTCTCGATACTCGATCGCACCGGTACCGTCAGCCCTCTGATGACACGTGCGACGCAATTTTCGGCCATCTACGATCTGCAAGTAGCCACAGATCATAGCCTTTACTTCACGGCGATCGGTCCTCGGGACCCGGACTTGAGGCGAGAGACGCTGGCTCTGACGAAGCCGCTGGGACTCTGGCCGCGGCTTGCCTATGTAGCGACTGCAGGGTTGAGCGGATCCAAGCCATCGATATCGGTTAGGCACCACCCACTCAGCCTGGGAGCACGTAGAGAGGAGGTGTGGGGGCTTGCTGTGAGCGATGATAGCCGTCGGATCGCATACATTGATTTCGCTGACGCCGATGGAGCATCAAACGAGCGCGGCCGGCGCGGCTACGACATCTATCTCCTTGAGGATGGCGCCAGTCGTCGAGTCACGAACCTCGGCGCGTTGCAGCGACGCGTCTCAATATCCGGCGATGGGAAATTTGTCGCAATGTTGGCCGATCCTGATCGCCAGCGGAGGTGGAAGATCTATGTCCTTGAAGTAGATCAAGCCAGGCTGACCGAGATTAACGCGTCAGAGTATCGCCTGGTGCCTGGACCAGGAAGGTAGAGTGGGTGCGAGAACTCGCCGATGATGAGGTGGCGGCGAAAGATGGAGTCTATGCAAGGATCTTCTTGCGCTCGGGATCGTAGGCTGAGCCGTCGATGCGCTTGGCCGGGACGCGTTGGGTGAAGGCCTCGATTTCGTAGTCGGCGTGCGCGGATTCGTCTGATGGCAGGTAGCCGAAGGCAATCCATTTGCCGACGGTGTGGCCGTAGCCGGCACTCGAGGTGACGCCGACGACTTTGCCGTCGCGCAGGATCGCTTCGCTGCCGTAGACCGGCTTGTCGCCGTCGAGTAGGAAAACGCAGAGCTTGCGTTTGGCGCCCTCGGCGCGGCGCGTCTCCAGCGCTGGGCGGCCGATGAAGTCGCCCTTCTTCATCGCCACGGCGAAGCCGAGGCCGGCTTCCCACGGTGTGTAGTCGGGGCCGATGTCGCTGCCCCAGTAGAGGTAGCGCTTCTCCAGGCGGCAGGATTCGATCGCGCGGTAGCCGGCGTTGACGACGCCGAGGTCCTGGCCTTCGCGCCACAGCAGATCGTAGACATGCGCGGCGTATTCGACCGGGATGTGCAGTTCGTAACCCAGCTCACCGACATAGGTGACGCGCGCCACGCGGCAGGGAGCGTAGCCCAGCCTTATCTCGCGCATCGCCATGTAGGGAAGGGCGGCGTTCGAGACGTCAGCGTCGGCGACGCGTTCGAGCAGGGCGCGGCTCTTGGGGCCGCAGCAATTGATCACCGCCCAGGCGTTGGTGACGTCGGTGAGCGTGACCGAGCCGTCGGCGGGCATGTGGCGGCGGATCCACGAGGCGTCGTGGATGCCGAAGGCGCTGCCGGTGACGACGTAGTAGCGGTCCTCGGCGACGCGCATGAAGGTGAGGTCGGCCTCGATGCCGCCCTTCTCATTGCAGAGTTGGGTGTAGATCAGCGCGCCGATCGGCTTGTCGACATTGGCGGCGGCGAGGCGTTGCAGGAACGATGCGGCGCCTGGTCCGGCGAGCTCGAACTTGGAGAACGAGCTCTGGTCGATCAGCGCGACATGCTCGCGGATGGCGCGGCATTCGCGGCCGACGGCGGCGAACCAGCTCGGCTTGCCCTCGAAGGACGGGTGATCGGCGCGCGCGTCGCCGTTGGTGGCGAACCAGTTCGGCCGCTCCCAGCCGAAGCGTGAGCCGAACACCGCGCCGGCTTGGTCGAGCACGCCGTAGAGTGGCGAGCGGCGGCCGCCGCGGCCGGTGTTCATCTCCTCGCCCGGCCAGTGGATCAGGTAGTAGCGGTGATAGGCCTCGACCGCGCGCTCGTGCAGGTACTTGGCGCCGACATGGTGCGGGCCGAAACGCTGCACGTCGAAGCTCCAGAGATCGAACTCCGAGGCGCCTTCGACGATCCACTGCGCGAGCTGCTTGCCCGCGCCGCCGGCGCCGGCGATGCCTGACGTGAAGCCGCCGGCGACAAAGACGTTCTTCAGCTCCGGCGCCTTGCCGAGGATCGGCTCGCCGTCGGGTGTGATCGGGATCGGCCCGTTGATCAGCTGGCGGATGCCCAGGTCGTTGAGCATCGGCAGGCGGCTGGTCGCCGGCGTGGCGATCGCCTCGAAGCGGTCGTAGTTGCCCTGGAACAGCTCGCGGCCGAAATCGAACGGCACGCCGCGATCGCCGAAGGGCCGCGTGTTGGACTCCCAGCCGCCGATGGCGAAGCCGCCGACCTCGGGCTTGAGATAGAAGTTGTTGTCGGGATCGCGCAGCGAGGTCAGCGTCTTGGGCAGATCGGGCAGCTTCTCGGTCACCATGTACTGGTGCTCGACGGCGGCGACCGGCATGCGCACGCCCATCATCTTGGCCACATCGCGCGCCCAGATGCCGGCGGCGTTGACCAAGGTGTCGCAGGCGATGGTGCCGTAGTCGGTGACGACAGCGGTAGCGCGGCCGTCCTTCACGACGATATCGGTGACGCGCACGCCCTCGACGATCTTGACGCCGCCCTGTCGCGCCAGCCGCGCCAGGCCCTGCGTCAAGCTGCTGGGATCGATGTAGCCGTCGGACGGGATGAAGGCCGCGCCCTCGACGCCTTCGGTCGAGATGTAGGGGAAGATCTGCTTGGCCTCGCTGGCCGACATCAGGTGCAGCTCGAAACCGAAGCTGCGCGCGGTGGTCGCCGTGCGCTTGATCTCGCTCCAGCGGTCCTTCGACGACGCGAGCCGCAGCGAACCGACGGGGTGCCAGTCGATGCCGTAGCCGAGCTGCCTCTCCATCGAGCCGTAGAGTTCGACGGATTGCTGCATCATGCGGGTGAGGTTGCGCTTGGAGCGGAGCTGGCCGACGAGGCCCGCCGCGTGCCAGGTCGAGCCGTGCGTGATACCGCTCTTCTC
>CAYTFW010000181.1:0-11669 GCA_964437145.1 uncultured Rhizobiaceae bacterium | reverse complement strand
GCGTCGCATGATCGAGCTCAGCTGCTTCTACAGCCTGTCCTCGCCCTGGGCGTAGTTCATGGGCCCCAGGCTGCAGGACATCGTGCACCGCCACCGCGTGCGCCTCGTTCTGAAGCCCTACGATTTCCAGGTCGTGGTGCCCAAGACGGGCGGCGTGCCGTTGCGCACACGCCCGCAACCACGCCGCACCTATCACGACCTCGAGCTCGATCGCTGGCGCCGGCATCTCGGCATGCCGATGGTGCTGAAGCCGAAACACTATCCGGAGATGATCACCGACCCGGACTGGAACAAGCGGCCGGGCTGGACGGTGATCGCCGCCCAGATGCGCGGCCTCGACGCTTTCCGCCTGAGCCACGCCTTGTTGCGCGCGCTCTGGGCCGAGGAACGCGACACGTCACAGGCCGATGTGCGGCGCGCCGTCGCCGACGAGAACGGCCTGCCCGGCGCCGAGCTGGTGGCGGCCGAGACCGGCGAGCCCGTGCAAGCGCTCTATCGCCAGTACAGCGCGGAGGCCGAGAAACTCGGCGTGTTCGGCGCGCCCACCTTCGTGCTCGACGGCGAGCGCTTCTGGGGCCAGGACCGCCTCGACTTCCTCGACCGCGCTCTCGATCGCCTCCGCGCGCGCGACACTGAGGGCGCCAACGCGCAATGACCCAACCGGTCGTCGAGCTGTTCTTCTCGCTATCCTCGCCTTGGGCGCATCTCGGGCTGACCAAGTTCCGCGCCATCGTCGCGCGTCACGGCGCAGGCGTCGTGCTGCATCCCATCGTCGTGGTGCAGGAAAATGGCGGCATCCCGCTGCGCAGCCGGCCGCAACCGCGGCAGGACTATCACGAGACCGAGCTCGATCGCTGGCGGCACTATCTCGGGTTGAAGCTGAACCTGCGACCCAAACACTATCCCACCGACCCACGGCCGGCGGCGCGCATGGTGATCGCCGGCATGCAGTCGGGCGCCAGCGTCGACACATTGCTCGACTTCTCGCAAAGCGTGCTGGCGGCGATTTGGGCCGACGAACGCGACATCCTCGATCCTGATGTACGCATCGAGCTTGCGAACCGCCACGGCCTCAACGGCAAGGCCCTGCTCGCCGCCGCCGAGAGCGCCGAAGTCTTCGCCGACTGGAAGACGCATGAACGCCAGGCCATCGCATCAGGTGTCTTCGGCACCCCCACCTTCATTTTCGAAGGCGAACGCTTCTGGGGCCAGGACCGACTCGACTTCCTCGACCGCACCATCGACCAGTGGCGTCAGTCCTTAGCTCAAATCCACTCCGGCTTCGAGCTGCCCAGCGGCTCGGCCGGCCGTGCGTAGTAGCCAGGTGTTTCGGAAAGCTGCACCACGGGCTTGAGATGACGCAGGCGGCCGAATGGACCATTGGTCTCCATGGTAATCGCCGCGATCTCCTCGTCGACCAGTTCGGCCTTGGCGCTCGACGCATCGACGGTGCCTAGCCCGCCGATCCAGTGTGCCACCTGCACCAGTGAGAGGCGCACCAGCCAAGAGCCGCCTTCGGTGGCGCGCTTGTGCAGCGCCAGCATCACGCCCAGCGCGCCGATATAGCCCGCGATGTAGTCATTGGCCTGCACCGGCATGTTGCGCGGCTTGTCCAGCGAGCTGCCGGCGACCGCCATCCCCGTGACGTTCTGCACGATGGAGTCGAAGCCGCGCCGGTCGGCCCATGGTCCGGCGTGCGAATAGGCGCACAGGCTCAAGCACACGATTCCCGGCCGCATCGCCGCCAGTGCTTCGGGCGAGAAGCCACGCGCGGCGAGCGTGCCGGGGCGATAGCCCTGGCTGAAGACATGCGCGCCCTTCACCAGCGCCTTCAGCCTCTCGACATTCGCCGCCTCACGCAGGTCGAGATAGGCGCCGCGCTTGCCGTGGCCGGTGTCCATCAGCAGGTCGGTCTGGTACGGCAGATGCTCGGCGGCGATGTGCAGCACGTCGGCGCCGTTCTCCGCCAGCATGCGGCCGCAGGTCGGGCCGGCGAGCACGCGCGTCAGGTCGAGGACGCGCACGCCGCCGAGCGGCCGATCGCCCGCTGGCAACTTCTCCGGCGGCGCCTCGCCGATCCTCACGATCTCGAACAACGGCAGCTTCGACACCGCCTGGCCATGCGGGTGCGCCGCCCATTCGGCCTGGGTGCGCGTGAGGCCACCGACCATGCCCGCCGCGGCGATCGCGTCTTCGATGCCCTGGCCTTTCCAGTTCGCCACGGCGGCGGCGAGACCGGCACGGTCCTCGGTCTGCGCACCAGCGACCCGCAGCGCGCCGGCACGGTGGTGCGGATGGTTGGTGTGCAGGAACATGTGCCGGCCGTCCGACGTGGCGTAATGACCCGCCAGCGGATCCCAGCTCACCGGCTTCTGGCCGTCGCGCAGGACATAGGTGTTGGAGCGCAGCGACGCGGCGGCCGCGCGCAGATCGACCGCCACCGTCTGGCCGCGCCCGGTGCGCAGCCGCCACAAATCGCTCGCCGCCACGCCGATGGCACCCAGAGCGGCGGCACCGGCGGAGCCGATTGCGAAAGGCGTCGGGAAGACCGGATCGCCGCCCGTAAAGCGCACATCGTCGTCGACGCGCGGCATACGTCCGGCGAGCTTCAGGACATCGTGCATCAATCGGATCGGCATCAAGCGCTTCCCGTGCGTCCACCCCCTTGCGGGATGATGCGGCGAGCCTATCACAATCATCCGTTTGACTTCATGCGGCGCGCGCGGGAGGGTCGCGGCAGAGGGACATCGACCGACATCACCATGCCACAAGACCTGCACGGCCTGCCGCTCACCTGCGCGTCGGCTGAAGCCGCCGACGCCTTCAACCGCGCCACACTGGGCTACATCAAGTATCGCCTGGACACGCCCCAGCACCTCGCGGCGGCGCTCGCCGCCGATCCGCACTTCGCGCTGGCGCAATGCCTGAAGGGCTATTTCGCCATGCTGTCCTACAAGCAGGCGAACGTGGCTGTGGCGCGCGAGGCGGCGGCCGCGGCACGCGCCGGCGCCAAGCGCGCCAGCCGCCGCGAGACCCAGCACATCGATGCGCTGGACCAGTGGATCGCCGGCGACCTCGATGGCGCGCTGGCGACGTGGGAGATGATCCTGGCCGAGAGCCCCACCGATGTGCTGGCGCTGCGGCTGTCGCACTTCAATTACTTCTGGCTCGGCCGCGTGCGCACCATGCGCGACTCGGTCGTGCGCATCGCCGATCACTGGGGCCGCGAGCTGCCGGGCTACGCCACGCTGCTGTCGTGCCTGTGCTTCGCCCACGAAGAGACCAGCAACTACGATGAGGCCGAGCCGGCTGGACGCGCGGCGATCGAGATCGATCCGGGCGATCTGTGGGGCACGCATGCTGTGGCGCACGTCATGGAAATGCAGGGCCGTCACGAAGACGGCATCGCGTGGCTCGACGGGCTGGAGAAACATTGGGAGGGCGGCAACAACCTCAAGCATCACCTCTGGTGGCACCGCGCGATGTTCCATCTGGAGCGGCGCGAGACCGACAAGGTGCTGGAGCTGTACGACCGCGGCTTCCGCAACTTCGACTCGCCGCTGACCAAGGCGCAGCCCGACGTCTACATCGACGTGCAGAACGCCGCCTCGATGCTGTTCCGGCTGGAGCGCCATGGCGTGAACATCGGCGATCGCTGGGTCGAGATCGCCGACAAGGCCGAGGAACGCATCGGCGACTGCCTGTCGGCCTTCACCCTGCCGCACTGGATGATGGCGCTCACAGGCACCGGCCGCTTCACCGCCGCTGACGCCATGATGCGGGAGATGCGCGAGTTCGGTCGCGGCAAGGGCACCGCGGCGCCGATCGTCGGCCGCGTCGCGGTGCCGATCTGCGAAGCGGTGATCGCCCATCGCAAGGGCGCGCACCGCGCCGCGCTCGACGCGATGCGCCCGGTGCTGTCGGAGATGTACCGCCTGGGCGGCAGCCACGCGCAGCAGGACGTGCTCAAGCAGATGTTCGTCGATTCGGCCGTGCGCGCCGACAGCCCGAGCGATGCGCGCCTGATCCTGGCGCATCTGCGCACGCGCTACCCCGAGCTGCCGCCGGAGCGGCGCATCGGCTATGCCGAGGCGGCGAAGCGCTATTCGAACTGAGTGCCGTTGGAGGGAAGAATGGAACGCATGACCACCGCGCAGGCCGTCGTTGGCACGTTGCGGCGCAACGGCATAGACACGATCTATTGCCTGCCCGGCGTGCAGAACGATCCGTTCTTCGACGCGCTGTACGACAACACCAACGCCATCCGCCCGATCCACGCCCGCCACGAGCAGGGCTGCGCCTACATGGCGCTCGGCGCGGCGATGGCCACGGGCAAGCCGCAGGTCTACGCCGTGGTGCCCGGCCCCGGCTTCCTCAACACCACGGCGGCGCTGTCGACGGCCTATGCCTGCAACGCGCCTGTGATGGCGCTGTCCGGCCAGATTCCCCTGGGCCTGGTGGGCCGCAATCTCGGCCAGCTTCATGAGCTGCCCGACCAGCTGTCGATCATGCGCGGCTTGACCAAATGGTCGGCGCGCATCAAGGGCGCGGCCGAGGCGCCCGGCCTGGTCAACGACGCGTTTCGCATCATGCGGTCGGGCCGCCAGCGGCCGGTCGGCCTCGAATGCTCGATGGACACCTGGGCGCGCAAGGCGACGGTGGCGATGCCCCAGGACGGCGCCACGCCCGACATCGTGCCCGTCGACGAGGACGCGGTCGAAGCGGCCGCCAAGCTGCTGGGCGCCGCCAAGCGGCCGTTGATCTGCGTCGGCGGCGGCGCGCTGCACGCCGGCGAGGCGTTGCGCGCGGTGGCCGAAGCGCTGCAGGCGCCGGTCATGGCCTCCCGCATGGGGCATGGCGCGATCGACTGCCGTCATCCGCTGTCGATCAACAGCCTCGCCGGCCACAAGTTCTGGGCCGGCGCCGATGTCGTGCTCGCGGTCGGCACGCGCCTGATGAACCAGCTTGCGCAATGGGGCGTCGACTCCGACCTGAAGATCATCCGCGTCGACGCCGATCCCGAGGAGATCGTGCGCCAGCGCGCGCCCGATATCGGCATCGTCGGCGATTCGGCGCTGGTGCTGAAGGCGCTGGCCGAGAGGCTCGGCAAGCACAACGCCAAACGCGCCGATCGCACCGACGAAGTGCGCGAGGTGAAGGCCAAGGTGATGGCCGGCATCGACGGCCTGCGACCGCAGCTCGACTATCTCGAGGCGATCCGCGCGGCGCTGCCGGAGGACGGCATCTTCGTCGACGAGCTGACCCAGGTCGGCTACGTCGCGCGCCTCGCCTACAAGACCTACCGTCCGCGCACCTTCATCACGACCGGTTATCAGGGCACCTTGGGCTGGGGCTACGCCACCGGCCTGGGGGTGAAGATCGCCATGCCCGACACGCCGGTGCTGTCGATCAACGGCGATGGCGGCTTCCTGTTCACCGCCAACGAGATGGCCACCGCCGCACAGCACAACATCCCGCTGGTCGCCGTGGTGTTCGCCGACGGCGCCTTCGGCAACGTCAAGCGCATCCAGCAGGATCAGTTCAGCAACCGCACCATCGCCACCGACCTGAAGAACCCGAACTTCGTGAAGATGGCCGAGAGCTTCGGCGTCGAGGGCATGCGCGCACACTCGCCCGCCGAGCTCAAGGCCACGATCGAGAAGGCCTTCACACGCAAGGCACCGGTGCTGATAGAGGTGCCGGTCGGCCAGATGCCCGATCCCTGGAAGCACGTCGCCCTGGGCCGCGCTCGCAGACCGGCGTAAGCGGCCACACGACCGATTCCACCGATGGCTACGCCCGGAAATCCCGGCGGCAAGCCCACGAAGCCCGCCGAGTCCGGCCGACGACAGCTGCTCGAGTTCGCCTCGATGGCGGCGATCTTGTTTGGCGCGGTCGCCGGCATTGGCGCGCTTGTCCAGTGGCGAAACGAGAAAACACTCGCGTCGGGTGTGGAGGCCACCGCGGAGGTCGTGAGAGTGGTGCGGCGTTCGACCCAGGCGATCCAGGGCAGCGGCGCTCGCGACAAGTACTTCATCGACTTCCACTGGCGGTCGAACGGAACAAGCCGACAGCGTGAAGACCACGAGATCAGCGACGCTTACGCGCGCCGACTCGGGCTGGCGACGTGGACTCGAGGCAACGGCACCGTCGTCCGCATCCACTATCGGCCGGACCACTCCGGTGCGCCGCCGGTCCTGCTGGATGATCGCGGTTTCTACGGCGGCGTGCGAAGCGCGCCGCTGGCCGGGGTCGCGGTCGGCTTCGTCGGCTTGGGTGGTGGCGGGCTGCTCGTGCTGCGGCGGCTGCGGCGTCGCGCTGCGAAAGCACTATCTGGCGGACTTGGCTGATCGCCGGTTCTCGGGTTGACACAGTCCCGCGCCCCGGCGTCTCATCCGCCCGAGGTAAACGCCCATTCACTTGGTCGGAGGAACGCCGCCATGAAGCTCATGTGGTTCCACCTGATGCCCTACACCGAGCTGCCGGACGACTTCAACCAGAAGCATCCCAGCGTGTGGGTCGACATCCATTCCTCGCTCTTCGACCCGAAGCGCGCGCACCACATGTACAACGACTTCATGGACGAGCTCGAGTTCGCCGCCGAGTGCGGTTACGACGCCGTCTGCGTCAACGAGCATCACTCCAACGGCTACGGGCTGATGCCGTCGCCCAACCTGATCGCCTCCTCGCTGGCGCGGCGCACGACCGACACGGCGCTCTGCGTCATGGGCAACAGCCTGGCGCTCTACAACCCGCCGACGCGCGTGGCCGAAGAGTTCGCCATGATCGACTGCATCTCGGGCGGCCGCCTGATCGCCGGCTTCCCGGTCGGCTCGCCGATGGACACCTGCTACGCCTATGGCCAGAACCCCTCGATGCTGCGCGAGCGCTATTACGAGGCGCACGACCTGGTGAAGAAGGCGTGGACCGAGAAGGAGACCTTCGCCTTCAACGGTCGCTTCAACCAGCAGCGTTACGTCAACATCTGGCCGCGGCCGATCCAGAGCGATCCGCATCCGCCGATCTGGATTCCCGGCGGCGGCTCGATCGAGACGTGGCGCTGGTGCGCCGAGATGGACTACGTCTACTGCTACCTGTCCTACTACGGCTACAAGGCCGGGCTCACGACCATGCAGGGCTTCTGGAAGGAGATGGAGAAGCTCGGCAAGGACCGTAATCCTTATCGCGCCGGCTTCCTGCAATTCGTCGGCGTCGCCGAGAGTCGCGAGCAGGCGCTCGAGCTTTATACGGAGCCGGCGGAATACTTCTACGGCCGCTGCCTGCACGTCGACGCGCGCTACGCCACGCCGCCGGGCTACACGACGGAAGCGACGCAGCGCGCCGGCATCCAGAGCATGGTCTCGCGCGCCGCCAACACGGCGAGCTACCAGTCCAAGCTCAGCATGAAGGCGACCAACATGAAGGACATCGTCGATGGCGGCTATGTCATCATCGGCTCGCCCGACGAGGTGGTCGAGCAGATCCGCCACGTCGCCACCAGCCTGAACGTCGGCCACCTGATGTTGCTGCTGCAGTACGGCAACATGAGCAAGACGACCACGCAGTACAACACGCGCCTGTTCGCCGAGAAGGTGATGCCGAAGGTCAAGGACCTGTTCTCCGACTGGGAGGACAAGTGGTGGCCCAAGCCGATGAAGCGCGACGAGCGCGCATCGATCCCCGCCTTCCAGCCGCGCATCGCCGCCGAATAACAAGCCATAGGGTTTCCCGTGAGTGAACCGCAGACGCTGACGGTCGACGTCAACGGCTTTCCCTGTCGCGTGTGGCGCAAGGGCAGTGGCCCGGTGCTGGGCTGGCTCGCCGGCTTCGGCGGCCTGCCGCGCTGGACACCGTTCCTCGACCGACTGGCCGAGAAGCGCACGGTGATCGCGCCGTCGCTGCCCGGCTTCCCGGGCGCCACGGGCCACACCGTTCTCGACAACCACCTGGACTGGCTGGTCGCGATCCGCCAGCTGCTGTCGAAGGCCGGGCTCGACGGCGCCGATCTCGGCGGCGCCTCGGTCGGCGGCAGCTTCGCGGCCGAGATGGCGGCGATCTTCCCCGCCTCGGTGAAGCGGCTGGTGCTGCTGGCGCCGTTCGGCCTGTTCGACGAAAAGGACCCGCCGACCGATCCCTGGGCACAGCGCAACGACAACCTCGCCGCCCTGATGTGCGCCGATCCGGAGAACTGGAAGTCGCTTGTGGCGCCGCCCGAGGGCGCCAATTCGATTGAGTGGCCGATCGAGATGACGCGGGCCGCCGAAGCCGCCGCCCGTGCCTTCTGGCCGCTGGGCAACACCCAGCTGGCCAAGCGCCTGCCGCTGATCGAGGCCCCGACCCTGATCCTCTGGGGCGACCAGGACCGCATCCAGCCGCCGTCCTATGCCCGCACATTCGCCAGCGGAATCAAAGGCAAGACCACGATCCAAACGATCGCCGGGGCGGGCCATCTGGCCGATCTCGACCAGCCTGACGCGGTCGTCGGAGCGATTCTCGGCTGGCTGGGATAACTCCGGTCCAAGCGTGAAAAGTGCCGATGTGATCGCACTTTCCCGTTGACGAGCGGGCGCTCATTTCTGATAGTAGCCTTATCACGTAAGCGTACTCTGCCTATGGAGGCACCTATGCGTCGGATATTGGCGCTGTTCGCCGTAGCGATCGGCCTCGTGGCGTTCGCGACGGCGGCTTCAGCCGAGCGTCGCGTCGCCCTGGTTATCGGCAACGCGGCCTACAAGCACGCCCCGCCGTTGGCCAACCCGTCGAACGACGCCAGGGCGGTCGCGGCCGCGCTCGAGCGGCTGGGCTTCGATGTCGTCTCCGGCTTCGACCTCGGCAATGCCGACCTGCGCAAGACCGTGCGCAGCTTCGCCGACAAGCTGGCGGGCGCCGATGTCGCGCTCTTCTTCTATGCCGGCCACGGCCTGCAGGTCTCGGGCGAGAATTACCTGATCCCGGTCGACGCCGCGATCCAGACCGAGGCCGACCTCGACTTCAACGCGGTGAAGATGGACCTGGTGTCGCGCCAGATGGATCGCGAGACCAAGATCAAGATCGTCATGCTCGACGCCTGCCGCGACAACCCGTTCGAGAAGCAGCTGTCGCGCAGCATGGGCAAGACCCGTTCGGCGGCGCTGAAGAAGGGCCTGGCCGAGATCAACACCGCCGGTGGCTCGATCATCGCCTTCGCGACCGATCCGGGCGACGTGGCGCTCGATGGCGACGGCAAGCACAGCCCGTTCACCGAGGCGCTGCTGCGCCATATCGAGACGCCTGGCGTCGAGATCGGCCTGATGATGCGCCGCGTCACCAAGGACGTCTTCGAGAGCACCCGCGAGAAGCAGCGCCCGTGGACCAACGCCTCGCTGACCGGCGAGTTCTACATGAAGCCCGGCGAGCCCGGTGCCGCCCCGGCGGCCACGCCGGCTCCGGCAGCCGCTGCGCCTACCGGCAGCAACTTCGACGAGCGCCAGATGGAGCTCGCCTTCTGGCAGTCGGCCGACAAGAGCGGCACGGCCGCGGACTACGAGGAGTATCTGAAGCGCTACCCCCGTGGTCAGTTCGCTGGCATGGCGAAGAACCGCCTCGAGGCGCTGAAGAACAAGGCCGACGCGCCGCGCACCGCGTCCGCCGACCCGGGCCGCTCGGTCGACGCCGGCGCCCCGTCGAAGAACGCCGACGAAGCGTCGGAGCTGGCGATCGGCCTGACCGCCAACGACCGCGTCGGCATCCAGCGCCGCCTGCTGCTCGCCGGCTTTAATCCGAACGGCGTCGACGGTTCGTTCGGCCCCGGCACGCGCCGCGCGATCACGTCCTGGCAGACCTCGCGCGGCTTCCAGCCCACGGGCTTCCTCAACCGCGACCAGTACGGCGCGCTGATCGGCCAGACCGAGACGGCCTACGCCAACTGGCTGGCGAGCGAGCGCGCCCGCGCCGCGGCCGTCCCGGCTCCAGCGCCGGCGCCAACGTATCAGCCGCAGCCGACCGCGCAGCCGGCCCCCACGGCGCAGCCCGCGCCCTCGCGCGGCCCGACGGCGCGCGACGTGATCGACGGCGCCGGCACCGTGCGCGACATGATCCGCATCTTCCGCTGATCTAGTCCGTCCGGCATTCCTCGGCGACGCGGCCCTCTGGGCCGCGTCGTGCGTTGTGGGGTCGGGCTGCGGAGGCAGGCCATGAGCAAGGCGTTCATGAAGGAAGACGACGGCGGCGTCGATCATGACGACGGCGCCGACGACATCGCGCCGGCGCTACCGGCGGGCACCAAGAACTACATCACGCCCCAGGGCTTCGCCGCCCTGCGCGAGGAACGCGAGCGGCTGGTGCGCGTCGAGCGGCCGGAGGTGGTGAAGGTGGTGTCGTGGGCCGCGGCCAACGGCGATCGCTCGGAGAATGGCGACTATCTCTACGGCAAGCGCCGGCTGCGCGAGATCGATCGCCGCCTGCGTTTCCTCGGCAAGCGCCTGGAGAGCGCCGAGGTCGTCGACCCGGCGCGGCAGGTCCGTCGCGACCAGGTGTTCTTCGGCGCCACGGTCGGCTACGCCAACATGCGCGACGAGGAGCACACCATCACCATCGTCGGCGTCGACGAGGTCGATTCGAGCAAAGGCCGCGTGAGCTGGGTCTCGCCGGTGGCGCGCGCGCTGCTGAAAGCGCGCGTCGGCGACACGGTGTCGGTGCGCACGCCGCACGGCGTCGAGCAGATCGAGGTGCTGAGCATCGCCTATCCGAGCGCCGCCGGCTGAGCATCGCGGTGGAAAAAGCCCCGATTTGCGGGCCTAAAACGCACTAGCCTGTGAAAAAACCCAGGAAAATCGCGAAAAAACCCATGTTCGGCGTGGGCGAGCACGGAAAAACGGTGTAGTTTGCGGCTTCCCGCTGCCCCCTCCGGACACGGGTGCACAACAAACAACCGAGGATTCAACATGAGCGACAAGGCTCCCGCCAAGGCTCCGACCGCCCCGACCGTCCCGCTGTCGAAGATGATCGCCGAGCTCGCCGAGAAGAGCGACATGCCGAAGAAGGCCGTCGCCGGCCTGTTCGACGAGTTCGTGCAGCTCACCGTCAAGCACCTCAAGAAGGGCAACAAGGTGCGCATCACCGGTCTGGGCATCCTGCAGGTCCGCCGCCGCGCTGCCCGCATGGGCCGCA
Organism: uncultured Rhizobiaceae bacterium; assembly: GCA_964437145.1. Lineage (GTDB taxonomy): Bacteria > Pseudomonadota > Alphaproteobacteria > Reyranellales > Reyranellaceae > JAFAZJ01. The sequence continues at coordinate 521 of CAYTFW010000181.1, read as the reverse complement.
ACCCGGCCACCGGCGAGGCGATCAAGATCAAGGCGTCGAAGAAGGTCGCCTTCCGCGTCGCCAAGGACCTCAAGGAAGCCATCTGATCCCCTTCTTGATCTGATCCATGGGGCCGCGCCGCTCAGGCGGCCGGCCCCGGATCACCACAGCGCATCACAACGGCGTCGACAGGGCCATCCCGATGGCCACGTCGGCGCCGTTTGCGTCTGAAGCGCACGCCACCCTTGCGCCGCGCCCGCTTGCCCATGTCGCCGCCCGCCCCCTAACCTCCGCCGCGACACGCCGCCGGCTCGCGGCGCGAGGAGGAAGCGCATGGCCGGCGCCGGCACGCTGGAAACGATTCTCGACGGCCTGACCTTCGGCGAAGGCCCGCGCTGGCATGACGGCCGGCTGTGGTTCTCCGACTTCTATACCCACAGCGTGATCGCGATGGATCCGGCGGGCCGCGCTGAGACCATGGTGACGGTGCCTCAGCAGCCCTCCGGCCTCGGTTGGCTACCCGATGGCACGCTGCTCGTGGT
>CAYTFW010000180.1:0-11834 GCA_964437145.1 uncultured Rhizobiaceae bacterium | reverse complement strand
TCATCCGCCTCGCTGCGCTCGGCACCTTCTCCCCGCCTTCGCGGGGAGAAGGGAGAAAGCCCATGACCTGGTCGATTGTCGCGCGCGATCCGGCGACGGGCGCGCTGGGTATCGTGGTCGCGACCAAGTTCTTCGCCGTGGGCGCGCGCGTGCCGCATATCGCCACCGGTGTCGGTGCGGTGGCGACGCAGGCGCTGGTCAATCCGTTCTACGGTACGCGCGGCATCCGATTGCTCGGCGAAGGCGTGCCGGCGGCCGAGGTCATCACGCTGCTGATTAAGGACGATGATGGTCGCGAGTCGCGACAGGTCCACCTTATGGATTCCAAGGGCCGCTTCGCCGCGCATACCGGCGCGTCTTGCGTCGACTGGTGTGGCCACCTGATTCGCGACAGCTTCAGCGTCGCCGGCAATATGCTGGCCGGTGCCGCCGTGATCGAGGACACCGCGCGCGCCTACGAAGCGAACGCCGCCCTGCCCTTCGCGCAGCGGCTGATCGCGGCGATGAAGGCCGGCGAGGCGGCGGGGGGCGACAAGCGTGGCAAGCAATCGGCGGCGCTGCTGATCCACGGCGCGCAGGACTACTCCGACCTCGACCTGCGCGTCGACGATCACACCGATCCGCTGGCCGAGCTGACGCGGCTGGAAGCGGTGAGCCGCGAGCACTGGACGATCTTCCGCCAGTTCATGCCGTCACGCGAGAAGCCTGCCGGCGTGTTCGATCGCGCGGTGATCAACGCCGCCGTCGCCAAGGCGCAAGCGGAGCGCTGATGGCCACGCCGCTGCTGGAAGTCGCCGATCTGCGCGTGAGCTTCGCCGGCGACAACCGGCGCGACACGCTGGCGGTCGACGGCATCGGCTTCTCCCTGCAGCGCGGCCGCACCTTGGGCATCGTCGGCGAATCGGGCAGCGGCAAGAGCGTGACCTCGCTCGCCATCATGGGCCTGCTGCCCAAGGACACCGCGCGGGTCGGCGGATCGGTGCGCTTCGACGGCGAGGAGCTGCTGCGCGCGCCGGAGGGCAAGCTGCGCGATCTGCGCGGCGATCGCATGGCGATGATCTTCCAGGAGCCGATGACGTCGCTAAACCCGAGCTACACGATCGGCGACCAGATCGGCGAGGCGGTGATCCGCCATCGCGGCGCCTCCAAGCGCGAGGCGCGCGCGCGGGCCATCGAGATGTTGCGCCGCGTGCGTATCCCCTCGCCCGAGCAGCGCGTCGATGAGTATCCGCACAAGCTCTCCGGCGGCATGCGGCAGCGCGCGATGATCGCCATGGCGCTGGCTTGTGATCCGCGCCTGCTGATCGCCGATGAGCCGACGACGGCGCTCGACGTCACCATCCAGGCGCAGATTTTGGACTTGCTGCGCGACCTCCGTGCCGAAGGCGAAGCCTCGATCATTCTCATCACCCACGATCTGGGTGTCGTCGCCGAATTGGTCGACGAGGTGGCGGTGATGTACGCCGGCCAGATCGTCGAGCGTGCGCCGGTCGAGGTGTTGTTCAGCCAACCCCAGCATCCCTACACCGTCGGCCTGCTGGGCTCGCTGCCGCGCTTGGATCAGAAGCGCGAGCGTTTGGCGGCGATCGACGGCGCCGTCCCCGACATGACCGCGCCGCCGCCGGGCTGCCGCTTCGCCGCGCGCTGCCCCTTCGCCGAGCCGGCCTGTCGCGAGGGCGAGATGCCGACGACGGCGCTGAGCGACAGCCACGTCACCCGCTGCCGCCGCGCGCCGCTGGAGCGGCTGGTGGCATGAGGTGGGTGCGGCACATAGCTCTTCCGCCCTCTCCCCGCTTGCGGGGAGAGGGTTGGGGTGAGGGGGAGGCCGAGGTTGCGCACGACATCGGTGCGCCACTTGCCTCAGCCCCTCACCCCGACCCTCTCCCCGCTCGCGGGGAGAGGGAGAATTGAGGAGTTATGACTCCCCTCCTCCAGGTCGCCGACCTGTCGAAGCGCTTCGTCGCGCGGCGCGATGTGATTGGTCGGCCGACCGCGACGGTGAAGGCCGTCGACGGCGTGTCGTTCGATCTCGCCGCCGGCGAGACTCTGGCGCTGGTGGGCGAATCCGGCTGCGGCAAGTCCACCGTCGGCCGCCTGCTGCTGCGCCTGATCGAGCCCAGCGGCGGCTCGATCCGCTTCGACGGCCAGGACGTGCTATCGACCGGTAATGCAGGCGCGCGCCGCCTGCGTCGCGACGTGCAGCTGATCTTCCAGGACCCCTACGCCTCGCTGAACCCGCGCATGACGGTGGGCGACATCCTCGGCGAGCCGCTACTGCTGCACAACGTCGTGCCACCGGACCAGCGGCGCGAACGCGTGGCGGAGCTGCTGACCACCGTGGGCCTGCGCCCCGACTATCACCGCCGCTATCCGCACGAATTCTCAGGCGGCCAGCGCCAGCGCATCGCCATCGCCCGCGCGCTCGCCGTCGAGCCCAAGCTGATCGTCTGCGACGAGCCGGTCTCGGCGCTGGACGTGTCGATCCGCGCCCAGGTGCTGAACCTGCTGCGCGATCTGCAGCAGCGCCTGGGTCTGGCCTACCTCTTCATCTCGCACGACCTCGCCGTGGTGAAGCACATCGCCACCCGCGTCGCCGTGATGTATCTCGGCCGCATCGTCGAGATGGGCGAGGCCGCGCAAGTCTTCGCCGAGCCGCGCCATCCCTATACGCGCGCGCTGCTGTCGGCGATCCCCGTGCCGGCGCCCGGCGCGCGGCAGGAGCGGCGCATCCTGCAGGGCGACGTGCCCAGCCCGATCGCGCCACCACCGGGCTGCCACCTGCATACGCGCTGCCCGCACGCGGTCGATCGCTGCCGCACCGAGCGGCCGCCGCTCGATCTTGGCAACGGCCATGGCGTGGCCTGTCACCTGTGGCGGCAACTGCCACCGGCCGGCGAGGCGTTGCCCAAGGAACTGGCGCCCAACGCTGTCCTGGAGAAGCTGCAGGCGGCCTTCGTGCGGCGGACGGAAGAAGTGATCTGACGGCGTGTTTCTTGCGTGGCGAGTCGTGGTCGATCGGGCGCATCATCGCCGCCGACCCGCCATATCGAGGACGGAAACGACAGGGAGGGGTGTCATGAAACTTCGCAACACCATCGCCATCGCGACAGTCGCCTTGAGCATCGCCAGCGCGGCCCAGGCGCAGACCCATTTGCGTATTGGTCTGGCCGAGGACCCCGACGTGCTCGACCCGACCTTGGCGCGCACCTATGTCGGGCGCATCGTCTTCGCCTCGATCTGCGACAAGCTGTTCGACATCGACGCCAACCTCAAGGCGGTGCCGCAGCTGGCGCTGGGCTACGAGACGTCGGCCGACGGCAAGACGGTCACCATCAAGCTGCGTCCCAACGTCGTGTTCCACGACGGCGAGAAATTCGACGCCGAGGCGGCGAAGTTCAGCCTCGAGCGGCACATGACCATGACCGGCTCGTTCCGCCGGCCCGAGTTGGCGCAGGTGGCGAGCGTCGAAGTGGTCGATCCGCTGACCATCAAGCTCAATCTCAAGGCGCCGTTCTCGCCGCTGATCGCCCAGCTCACCGACCGCGCCGGCATGATGGTTTCGCCCAAGGCCGCGAAGGAAGCCGGCGACAAGTTCGGCAACAAGCCGGTCTGCGCCGGGCCGTACCGGTTCGTCGAGCGCGTGCAGCAGGACCGCATCGTTGTCGAGAAGTTCGCCGGCTACTGGAACAAGGACAACGTGCACATCGACAAGATCACCTACCTGCCGATCGTCGACGCCACGGTGCGCCTGGCCAATCTTCGGTCGGGTGCGCTGGAGCTGATCGAGCGGCCGCTGGCCACCGACATCAAGACCATCCGCGCGATCCCCAAGGTCAAGCTCGTGACCGCGGTGACGATCGGTTATCTCGGCGTCAGCATCAATCTCGCCAACGGGTCGGCCGCCAGCACGCCGCTGGCCAAGGACCCGAGGGTGCGCAAGGCCTTCGAGCTGGCGCTCGATCGCGACGCGATCAACCAGGTGGCGTTCAACGGCGAATTCGTGCCCGGCAACCAGTGGGTCAGCCCGCAGCATCCCTACTATCAGCGGAGCGTGCCGATCCCGAAGCGCGACGTGGCGAAGGCCAAGGCGCTCTTGAAGGAAGCCGGCGTCAGCGGGCCGATCACCATCGACTTCATGGTGCCCAACAATCCCGAGCTGCGGCAGGTCGCCGAGCTGATCCAGTCGATGGTGGGCGAGGCCGGCTTCGACATGAAGATCCGCCTCACCGAGTTCGCGACATCGCTGAAGCAGGCCGAGGACGGCAACTTCCAGGCCTTCCTGATCGGCTGGTCGGGCCGCACCGATCCCGACGGCAACATCTACGTCTTCGCCACCTGCAACGCGCCGCAGAACAACTCCAAGTACTGCGACCCCAAGACCGACGCCGACCTCAATCGCGCACGCGAGGTCAGCGATGCCGCCGAGCGCAAGAAGATCTACGAGAACGTCGCGCAGCGCATGATCGGCGCCAACGAAGGCCACGTGATCTACCTCTATCATGCCCGCGTGCTGATCGCGCACCAGGACCGCCTCGACGGCTTCACCCAGATGCCCGACGGCCTCGTGCGCGTCGTGGGACTGAAGCTGAAGTGAGTATGCGCGTGAGTTGGCTCTTCACTCCCTCTCCCCGCACGCGGGGAGAGGGTCGGGGTGAGGGGCTGCGCCAAGTGGCGCACGACCGCCGTGCGCAACCTAAAGCTCCCCCTCACCCCAACCCTCTCCCCGCGTGCGGGGAGAGGGAGTAACGGCCCATGCTGAGCTTCCTCGGCCACCGCCTGCTGCAGCTGATCCCGACGCTGTTCTTCGTGTCGGTGATCATCTTCGGCCTGCAGCAGCTGCTGCCGGGCGATCCGGCGCTGATCATGGCCGGCGAGGAGCGCGATCCCGAGGTGCTGGAGCAGATCCGCAAGCAGTACCGCCTCGATCAGCCGATTCCCGTGCAGTACTTCTACTGGATCAAGGGCGTGCTGTCGGGCGACCTCGGCGAATCGATGCGCATCAAGAAGCCGGTGGCCGAGCTGGTGCTGGAGAAGCTGCCGGTCACATTGCAGCTCGCCTCGATGGCCATCGTCATCGCACTCACCATCGGCATCGGCGCCGGCGTGATCTCGGCGGTGAAGAAGGACACCTGGCTCGACTACGCCGCCAACATCTTCGCGCTGTGGGGCATCAGCACGCCGAATTTCTGGCTCGGCATCCTGCTGATCTTCCTGTTCTCGGTGCAGCTGGGATGGTTGCCCGCCTCGGGCTACGTGAGCCTGGCCGAGGATTGGCGACAAAGCCTCGCCACCACCATCATGCCCGCTTTCGTGCTCGGCAACGCCATCGCCGCGATCCTCATGCGCCATACCCGTGGCGCCATGCTGCAGGTGCTGACCAGCGACTACGTGCGCACCGCGCGCGCCAAGGGCCTGGTCGAGCGCGTCGTGGTGATCAAGCACGCCATGCGCAATGCGCTCACCCCGATCATCACGCTGGGCGCGCTGGAGCTGGGCACCCTGCTGTCGGGCGCGGTGCTGACCGAGCAGATCTTCACCATCCCCGGCTTCGGCAAGCTGATCGTCGACGCCGTGTTCAACCGCGACTACGCGGTGGTCCAGGGCGTCGTGCTGGTTACCGCCACCACCTACATCGCGCTCAACCTGCTGGCCGACATCGCCTATGTGCTGGCCAACCCGCGGCTGAGGGGCTAGCGCGATGTCGCCATTCCTTCACCTGACCTCACTTGTACCTTCCCTCGGAGGGGGAAGGTGGCGCGAAGCGCCGGATGGGGGCTGCCGAAGACGGACTCCTGCGTTCGTCTTCAACATCCCCCATCCGCCCTTCGGGCACCTTCCCCCTCCGGGGGAAGGTAGTGCCGCGTCAATCAGGGCGGCGGAGGCTCGTTGATGGCCGTCGTCACCGCCAGCGATACCGCCGAGACGCGGCCCGAGACCATCGAGAGTCCGGGCCGGCGCGCCTGGCGTCGGCTGAAGAAGCGCAAGGGCGCGATGCTCGGCCTGGGTGTCGTCGGCATCATGGTCGCGGTGGCGATCCTGGCGCCATGGATCGCACCCTACGATCCGATCAAGCAAAGCTGGTCGGCGGTACGCAAGCCGCCGTCGGAACTCTACTGGCTGGGCACCGACGAGGTCGGCCGCGACGTGCTGAGCCGCATCATCTTCGGCGCGCGCGCCTCGCTCTCGGCCGGGCTGATCTCGGTCAGTATCGCGCTGGGCATCGGCGTACCGCTGGGCGTCGCCGCCGGCTATATCGGCGGCTGGATCGACGCCCTGATCAGCCGCATCACCGACGCCATGCTGGCCACGCCGTTCCTGATCCTGGCGATCGCGCTGGCGGCCTTCCTCGGGCCGTCGCTGGGCAACGCCATGATCGCCATCGGCATCACCGCGACGCCGATCTTCATCCGCCTGACCCGCGGCCAGGTGATGGCGGTGAAGGTCGAGGACTACATCGAGGCCGCCGCCGCCGTGGGCAATCCGCGCTGGCGTATCGCCGCCAGGCACATCCTGCCCAACATCCTGCCCGCGCTGCTGGTGCAGGCGACGCTCGCCATCGCCACGGCGATCATCGCCGAGGCGGCGCTGTCCTTCCTCGGCCTGGGCCAGCAGCCGCCGGCGCCGTCCTGGGGCTCGATGCTCAATACCGCACAGCGATTCCTCACCAACGCGCCGTGGATGGCGATCTGGCCCGGCGTGGCGATCTTCCTCGCGGTTCTGTCATTCAACCTGCTGGGCGACGGACTTCGTGACGCACTTGATCCCAAGTCGCGATAGACCTATCTCAAGCCTACCCATGAAGTCCGTCTTCCTCATCCGTCATGGCGAATCGACGTTCAACGCGATCTACGCCAAGACCCTGGTCGATCCCGGCCTGATCGACGCGCCCCTCTCCCCCACCGGCGAAGCCCAGGTCGTCCACGCGCGCGCGCAGGCACGGGCCCTGAAGGCCGAGCTGGTGGTCAGCACGCCGTTCACCCGCGCTTTGCAGACCGCGCGCGGCCTGTTCGGCGAGGCCCATCCGCTGGTGATCGAGCCCCTGCACCGCGAGCGCGTCACGGCGAGCTGCGACATCGGCCGCTCGCCCAGCCTGCTCGCCACGGAATTCCCTGACCTGAGCTTCGACCACATCGGTGACCCGTGGTGGCACTGCGAGGACGTCGACGCCAACGGCATCCCGCAGGAGCCGCTCGACATCGTGCACGAGCGCGTCGCCCAATTCCGCGACTGGCTGCGCGCGCGCCGGGAGAGGCGCATCGCCGTGGTCGGCCACAGCGCCTTCTTCTTCCACATGACCAACCACAAATTCGCCAACTGCGAGATCCTCGAGACGACGGTCTAGATGTCCCGCCCATGACCCGTGTCGTCGACAATCCCGCGCGCAACCGCTTCGAGATGGATGTCGAGGGCAGCATCGCCTTCGTCGACTACCGCGCCATGGGCGATGTGCTGGTCGTGCCGCACACCGAGGTGCCGCGCGCGCTCGAAGGCCGCGGTGTCGGCACCAAGCTGGTGCTGGGCTCGCTCGACCTGATCCGCGCCTCGGGCCGCAAGGTGCGGCCACTCTGCGGCTTCTACGCCAACGTCATCCGCCGCCATCCCGAATACCGCGACCTCGTCGCCTAGAGTCCTGCGGGCCTCTGCGGCAGGTTGAGGTCCGGGTCGTACCAGGACGCGCCGTCCGATCGCCAGATATGACACATCGGCTGGCCCTCAGCCGGCGTGTCGAGACATCCCAACCGCAGCAAGACCGTGGGCTGCGCCGGCCGGTCGGCCACGATGTGCGAGCCGCAATGGGCGCAGAACCGGCGGAACTTGCCAGGCGAGGACTCGTAGGATCGCAGCAACGCCTCGCCCGCGACCCAGCGGAACGACGTCCTCGGCACCGCCGCGACCGTCGAGAACGCCGAACCATGCGCCTTACGGCAAGTCCGGCAATGGCAGTGGACGAAGCCGCCCAGCTCGCCGTCGACCTCGTAGCGCACTTGGCCACACAGGCAGCTTCCACCAATCATGCCGCTCGCTCTTTCCAGCGCAGCGGCAGCGCGCCGCGGCGGCGCCAGCCATCCTCGACCTTCATCCGCCAGACGCGCTCGGCATCGGGCAAGGCCTGCGTCGCGGCCCAGTCGATCTCGACCCGCCCGCGCACGACCGTCGTATCGCCGTGCTCGAAGTCGACGAACAGCAGCGAGGCGCGCGAGTCGAGCACCAGATTGCCGAAGGTGTTGAAGAAGCGGTTGCCGCGATAGTCGGGGATGACGAGGGTCTCGCCTTCGATGCGCACGAAGCCCGGCGCACCGCCGCGATGCGAGATGTCGAGGCCGTCCTCCAATCCCGTGGCGATGAAGAACGTATCGGCGCGACCGATCAGGGCGCGCGCCTCGCGATCGAAGCCGGCGAAGGCTTCCGGCGGCGCGGGCGCGACCGCTTCGTGCCACGTCGCGTCGCGCAGGTTGATGTATTTCGGGCAATTGCCGAAGCTTTGCTCGATCGCCAAGGTCAGCGCCTGGTCGTCCACCGCGGCGACGTGGCCGTTGGCGCGATTGCGCCGGCGGTTCGACAGGTCGATGCCGAGCAGCCCGAATGCCGCGCCCGGCTTGAGCAGCGCGCGCACAGGATCGAGCGGATCCGACGTCGTCACGCGCAGGGTCGTCGGATCGGGGCTGGCGATGAAGCCCGGCAGGCCCGCCAGCATGGTGGGCACCGGCCAGCCCCGATCGTCGCGCGCGGCGATCAGCACGTACGGCAGGAGCTCGAAGAACTCCCGATGCTGGTCCGGCATGAACGCACGGATGGGCGCCATGCGCGGTGTGGGCACGCCGGCCAGTTGCTGCGCCGTGCGCTCGCCGCGGTGGAACGGTGATGGTGTGTCGGTCGTCATGGCGGCCACATTACTCTTTCCTGAAACGGCCGATACCGCGTAGTTTGAAAGTCAGTTTTTCTAGTTATGAAAGGATCAGCCGTTGGATCGCCTGGAGGAGCTGGCCGTTCTCGCCGCCGTGCTCGATGCCGGCACCATGGCGACGGCGGCGAGCCGATTGCGCCGCTCGCCGCCGATGGTCAGCCGCATGCTGGCGGCGCTGGAAGCGCGCGTCGGCGCGCGGCTGATCGAGCGCACCACGCGACGCCTGTCGCCGACCGCGGCCGGCCGCGCGTTGGCCGAGCAGGCAAGGCGCGTGCTGGCGGAGTACGAGGCGGCCATCGGCCAGGCGCGCGCCCGCGACACGGCCTTGGGTGGCACGCTGCGCATCGCCGCGCCGCGGCTGTTCGGCCGCCGTCATGTCACGCCGTTGGCCAGCGCCTTCCTCGCCGCGCATCCCGGCCTGCGCATCGAGCTGGAACTGAACGACCGCAATGTCGACTTGCTAGAAGACGGCATCGACGTCGCGGTGCGCATCGGCGCGCTCGGCGATTCCTCTCTGGTGCGCCGGCAGGTCGGCGTCATGCGCCGGCTGACCATCGCCAGCCCGGCCTACCTCGCGCAACGCGGCCGGCCGCGGCGACCGGGCGATCTCGCCGCGCACGCCATCGTGTTCGTGCCGGGCCGCGACGGCTTGATGGAGTGGCGCTTCCACGCCGGCGGCACCAAGCGCCCGATGCTGGTGCGTCTGGCACCACGCCTCGCCGTCAACGACAACGACGCCATGCTGGACGCGGTGCGCGCCGGCCACGGCGTCGGCCGGGCGCTGTCCTACCAGGTGGCCGACGACATCGCCGACGGTCGGCTGGTGCGCATCCTGCCCGACCACGAGCCGCCGCCACTGCCGGTGCAGCTGGTGATCCCCAGCGCCGAGCACGTGCCGCCGCGCGTGCGCGCCTTTCTCGACCACGCGGTGCGGCCGCTGACCGCGATCTGCGCTACGGTGGAGCGCCAGATCGCCGGGCGGGCAAGAAAGAGGTGAGCATGCGCAGGCTGGAGTTCGGCTGGTTCGTGCCGACATCGGGCGATACCGATGCCTATGGCCACGCCGAGGCCTTCGTGCCGCCCTCGATGGATCTGTTCGAGCGCGTCACGCAGGCGGCCGAGGCGGCGGGCTTCGAGTACCTCCTGATCCCGGTGCAGACCGCGTGCTGGGAGGCGTGGATCACCTCGGCGATGCTGGTGGCGCGCACCCGGTCGATCAAGCCGCTGGTCGCGGCGCGGCCCGGCTACATCAACCCCGCTTTGCTGGCCAAGATGATCGCGGCCTTCGACCAGCTCTCGGGCGGGCGCGTCTGCATCAACCTGATCGCCGGCGCCAGCGACGAGGAGGCCGCCGCCGACGGCATCACTCTGCCCAAGGAGCGGCGCTACGCGCTGATGGACGAGGAGGTCACGCTGCTCAAGACCCTGTGGAGCGCCACTGGCCGCGTCGATTTCGACGGCGTCTTCCACAAGCTCAAGGGCGCGCTGATTGTCCCGAAGACCTTGCAGAAGCCGTGGCCGCCCTTCTATCTCGGCGGCGGCTCGAAGCAGGCCTGGGAGATCTCGGCCAAGCACGCCGACGTGCATCTGTTCTGGGGCGACACGCCCGAGCGCATCGCCCAGCAGATCGCCGAGATCCGCGCGATGGCGCGCAAGCACGATCGGCACGACGCGATCGGCTTCGGCATGCGCCTGCAGGTCATCGTGCGCGAGCGCGAGGCGGACGCCTGGGCGGCAGCCGACCGGCTGATCGCCGATCTCGGCGAGCGTCACAAGGCGCGCATCGCCAACATGTTCAACGCCTCCGAAGCCAACCGCCGCATGAAGGAGTTAGCCAAGACCGAAGGCATGAAGATCGGCCCGCATCTGTGGACCGGGCTCACCTTGGCGCGACCCGGTGCCGGCGTCGCCGTGGTCGGCAATCCCGAGCAGGTCGCCGGCACCTTGCGGCAATTCATCGAGGTCGGCTGCCACTCCTTCTGCCTCTCGGGCTACCTGCACCACGAGGAGGCGGAGCGCTTCGGGCGGCTGGTGATGCCGCTGCTGCGGGCGGCGGCGTGACCCGGATTTTTGCGACATCGAGACAAGATTCCGGGTCGATAGGTCAGTAGTCCTGCTGTATATTGCGGCGATGGACACACTGACCTTCTTCGATGGTGCTTGGCATGAGGGCAGCCCCAATCTGATGGGGCCGCGCGATCATGCGTTCTGGCTGGGCTCGATCGTCTTCGACGGCGGGCGCGCCTTCGACGGCTGCGGCCCCGACCTCGACCAGCATTCCGAGCGCGTCGTGCGCTCGGCCATCACCATGGGGCTGAACCCGACCAAGACCGCCCAGGAGATCCTCGAGCTCTCGAAGGAAGGCGTGCGTCGCTTCGGGCCCAAGGCCGAGCTCTACGTGCGGCCGATGTTCTGGGCGACCAAGGGCGGGCCGGGCCCGATCTCGATCGATCCCGACAGCACCAAGTTCTGCCTATGCATCTACACCTCGCCGATGCGCGCCGGCACGCCGCTCACCCTCGGCCTCTGCCGCAGCATCCGCCGCCCGACGCCGGAGAGCGCACCGACCGCGGCCAAGGCCTCGGCGCTCTACCCCAACTCCTCGCGCGGGGTGCGCGAGGTCCAGGCGCGCGGCTTCACCAACGGCGTCGTGCTCGACGCCTTGGGCAACGTCGCGGAGACCTGCAGCTCCAACCTGTTCCTGGTCAAGGACGGCACGGTGATCACGCCGGTGCCCAACGGCTCGTTCCTCGCCGGCATCACGCGCAACCGCGTGATCACCCTGCTGCGCGATGCCGGCCGCGCCGTGATCGAGCGCACCGTGACGTTGGCCGAGCTCGACGACGCCGACGAGCTGTTCACCACGGGCAACGCCGGCAAGGTGCAGCCGGTCAGCCGCTACGAGAGCCGCGACCTGCAGCCCGGCCCG
>CAYTFW010000179.1:7756-12043 GCA_964437145.1 uncultured Rhizobiaceae bacterium | reverse complement strand
GGCTAGGGTATGGCGGTTCAAGCGATCCCACCTGTCATCCCGAGCGCAGCGAGGGGGATCTAGAGCGGAATCCGTGCAAACCAAATCAATCTGTCATTCCGAGCGCAGCGAGGAATCTTTTGGCAACGGAAAGATTCCTCGCTGCGCTCGGAATGACAGAGGATTCCGTTCTCGGCCCATCCTGGATCCCTCGCTGCGCTCGGGATGACAGAGCGCGGGGCATGCCGCGGTGACCACCACGCCGCGCCTGGGCGTGCTGCTGAACCGCTTCGGCGGTCGCGACCGGCGCGCGCTCCGGCGTCTGCGCGCGGCCCTCGCCGACGCCGGCGAGCGTGTGGTGGTGCGCGAATCGGAAAGCGCGCGGCGCTGCGGCGGCGCGCTCGAGGCGCTGCTGGGCGAGAACATGGTGGCGATCGCCGTGGCCGGCGGCGACGGCACGCTGCACCACGCCATCACCTATCTGCTGAACCGCGCGCCGGGCGCGCGATTGCCGCCGTTGGCGATCCTGCCGACCGGCACCACCAATGTCGTGGCGCACGACATCGGCACCGACATGTCGCCCGCCGGCGAGCTGCGCGCGCTGCTGGATCGGATCGATCGCGACCGCCTGCCCTCGGGCTTCGTCGAGCGTCCTACGATGGCGGTGCGAGTCGGCGACGCGGCCGCGCCCCGCTACGGCCTGATGGGCGGCGGCGCCGGCATCTATCAGGGCACGGTGCTGATCCGCCGCCATCTGCGCCGATGGGGTGCGCGCGGCGCGCTGGGCCCGATCGCCGGCATGGCCCGCATGATCGGACCGTTGCTGATCGGCCGGAACCCGATCACGCCGGTCGCCGCCGACATCACGTCTCTGCCGAATGCCCGCTACCTCATGATCCTGCTGTCCACGCTGCACAGCCTGTCGCCGGGCGTGACGCCGTTCTGGGGTTCGGGTCCCGGTGCGCTGCGCCTGACTCTGGTAAGCGACCAGCCGCGCCACTTCGCCCGCGCGATATGGTCGGCCTTGCGCGGACGGCCGGGCACGCTCACGACGCCGGAGAACGGCTACATAAGCCTCAACGCTGACAGCATCGAGATCCGCATGAACGGCGGCTTCGTGCTCGATGGCGAGATCCTGGAGCTCAGCGCGGATCAGCCGCTGCGCGTCGCGGCTGGGCCGGCGCTGGTCTTCCTGCGCGGCTGAGGTTCAACTGGCGAAGAAGGCGCGCATCGCCTCGAAGGTCTCGCGCGGCGCTTCCTCGGCGACGAAGTGACCGCAGGGCAACGCCATGCCGACCACGTCGTCGGCCCATTCCTTCCACACCTTCACCGGATCGTGCGCGCGGCCGACGCCGCTCTTCGCGCCCCAGATCGCCAGCAACGGGCAGGCGATCTTGCGGCCGTTGTCGGCCTTGTGGTGGTCGAGGTCGATATAGGCAGCGGCGCGGTAGTCCTCGCAGCTCGCGTGGATGCGCTCCTTCTGGACGAAGCAGCGCGTGTACTCGGCGCGCGCTTCCGGCGTGAAGGCGTCGGCGGCCGCCGACAGCAGGCGGTCGAGGTAGTATTCCGGATCGCCGCCGATCAGCCGCTCCGGCAGGTCGAATGGCTGGGCCAGGAAATACCAGTGCCAGCTGCTCAGCGCCGCCGCGCGGTTGACCGTGGCGAACATATGCGGCGTGGGCACGATATCGAGCACGACGGCGCGCGTGACCTTGTCGGCGTGGTCGAGGCACAGGCGATGCGTCACGCGCCCGCCGCGGTCGTGACCGGCGACCATGAATTTGCGATAGCCGAGCCTCTCCATGACCTTCACCAGGTCGTTGGCGACGGCGCGCTTGGAGTAGCTGGCATGGTCCTTTGTCGTCGCCGGCACCGAGCTGTCGCCGTAGCCGCGCATATCGCAGCAGACGACGCTGAAATGCTCGGCCAGGCGCGGCGCGATCTTGTGCCACATCACATGCGTCTGCGGGTAGCCGTGCACCAGCAAGAGCGGCGCGCCCTTCCCTGATGTCAGCGTGTTGATGCGCGCCTCGCCGACATCGACCATCTGGCGCTTGAAGCCCTCGAACATCGCCGCCCCCTACTTCACCACCAGATCGAGCGAGCGGCGCGAGAGCACCTCGTTGCCACGTTCGCCCACCAGCACGGTCGTACCCGGGCACATCGCCGTGGCGCTACCGCCATCGACCAGGATCATGTGCAGGAAGAACACCATGCCCGGCTCTGCGAGCACCGGATTGCCCGCATAGAACATCGGCCAGTCCATCCAGTTGGGCGAGAAGGTCGTGCCCAGGCTGTAGCCGCAGGCATTGAAGCGGAAGCCGGCCATGCCGTGGCGCGCCGCGGCGGCGGCGTAGGCGTCGAACACCTTGCCGATCGGCTCGCCAGGCTTGAGCGCGTCGCGGCAGGCGTGCATGGCCTCGATCGCCACCTTGTGCATCTCCACGTGCAGTGGCCGCGCGCGGCCCACCGGGATCGTGCGCATCAGGCAGGAATGGTAGTGGCGATCGACGCCGGCGAACTCCAGCGTGATCTGATCCTCGGCGTCGAGGTGGCGCCGGCCGCTGAAATAGCGGCAGAGCAGGCCATCCTTGCCCGAGCCGATGATGAACTCGTTGCCGGGATAGTCGCCGCCGCCCCGGAACACCGCGCCCTGCATCGCCGCGAGGATGTCGCCTTCGAAGGCCCTGGGCGCAATGCTCGCGTGCGCTGCGTCGAGCGCATCATCGGCCAGCTCGGCGGCGCGGCGGACATAGGCGATCTCGGCGGGGCTCTTGCGCACGCGCTGTTTCGTGACGAGTTCGGAGGCGTCGACCAGTGTGGCGAAGCCCTCCATCGCCGCGTCTAGACGCTTTCCGTTGGCGGCGGTGAGGCCGTAGGCGTCGTATTCGACGCCGAGCTTTCGACCGCTGAGGCCGAACGCGCGCAGGATCTGGCGCAGCTCGATCGCCGGTGTCGCGTCCGGCCCGTCGACCCAGATGCGGATGTCCGCGACCGTGGAGGTGTGCATGGCCTGCAGCCGATCCGGCGCGCGGGTCAGCAGCATCAGGCGGCCATCGGCGCCGAGATAGAGGCACTGGAAGAAGACGTAGCCGAAGGTGTCGTAACCCGTCAGGTAGTACATGCTCTCCTGACGGAACATCAGCAACCCGTCGAGTCCCCGGCGCCGCAGCTCGGCGATGGCGGCGGCTTGACGCTGGTCGAACTCGTCGCGGCTGAAATGTAGCGCCATGATCAGCTACCCGTGATCTCCTTCAGATAGCCGAAGAACGCGCGCTTGCGCAGCGAGTTGATGCCCCAGTCGACCGGCAGCGATTGATAGCCGTCGGTGAAGCGCTCGGAGATGCGGCGGTAGTCGAAGAAGCCCCAGCTCGCGTAGGCGCTAAGCGCGGCGCGGAAATTGTTGTCCTTGCCCTCGAAATCGTAGTGGTCGTCCTCGTTGAAGACGACCGGCTGGCCACGGAAGGCCTTGCTGGCGCGTGTGTCGGCGACGACGCGGCGGATGCCCTCCGGCGACTCGACGTGGTTGCCGTGCACCAGCAGATAGTCAGCGGCGGCGATCACGTTGTCGCTCGGCACGGCGCCGCCGCTGAAGCTGGTGCTGACCTTCAGCCGCCCGTTCGACCGCGTCTTGGCCAGCTCGATCAGCTCATGCCCGCGCGGCGACTGGATGATGGCGTGATCGAACCACGGCAGGTCGACCTCGTTGCCGATCTCCAGCAGCGCATTGGTGACGCCGCGCGCCGCCAGCAGGTCGACGACCTCGCCCACGGCGCGCTTCACCGCCGCTTCGTCCTTCAGATGCGGCGTCTGGCGGCCATAGAAGCAGCCCAGGATCACGACCATGCCGTTGCGGTCGGCGGCCTCCAACACACTCATGAGTCGGTTGGTGTAAGCCGGCTTCAGAGCACCGTCGGCGGCGAATCCCGACATGATCCAGGGCTGGTTCCAGCTGTAGCCTTGCGGGCTGCCGCCCTGCAGGTTGACGCTGACCGCCAGCAGCCCGTGCGCGCGATAGGTCGGGAACTGCGCGACGAACTCCCGCGTGCTGCGCTCGGCATCCCACGGGCCGTCGGCATAGGCCCAGACGCCCACGGTCGAGGGGTTCTCGTCGTCGCTGATGGCGTTGGCCATGCGGGAGTTCAGCAGCAGGCCCTCGATCTTGTGCGCCCGCCAGCGCTTGCCGGCATAGGTCGGCTGGCCATTGATGGTGAAGCCGTCGCCCTTGATGCCGATGACCGTCGCGCCCGCCATCGTTTCCTCCTTTGGTTCCGCCTGTCACCCCGAGCGCAGCGAGGGGTCTTTGAC
>CAYTFW010000179.1:0-7746 GCA_964437145.1 uncultured Rhizobiaceae bacterium | reverse complement strand
GTCTTTGACCTCGCAGGAAGGATCCCTCGCTGCGCTCGGGATGACAACGGGCTGTTAGATCATCGACGGATCGGTCGGCAGTCCGAGCACGACGCGGCCGGCCATCTCGTAGCTTGGCGGCGCCACCATCATGTGCTGGGTGATCACGTGCGCGTCGCGGAAGCGCCGCTGCAGCGGGCTCTTGCGATAGACCGAGGTGCCGCCGCCCAAGGTGTAGCAGATATCGACGACCTTGGCCGATTCGTTGGCGGCGTGCGTCGAGGCGAGACGCAAGGCGGCGCGTCTCTCGACGCTGATCGCGCCTTTCTCAGCCTCGGCCCAGGCGTCGAGGATCGCCTCGACCAGGAAGGCGCGGGCCGCGCGCAGCATCGCTTCGGCGCGGGCCACGTCCCCCTGTGTCGCGCCGCGTTCGGCGAGCGCGCGGTTCGACAGGGTCGGCTTCTTGGCGCCGGCCAGCTCGACGATGTCGCCGATGGCGCCGCGCGCGATGCCCAGCGATGTCATGGCGCAGATCATGCCCAGCAGGCCGAACATCGGGAACACGTAGAGCGGCGTCTGTATCAGCGGCTTGTCGCGCGTCAGCGAGATCGTGTGCGTCGCGGGCACGAAGATGTCGTTGACCTTGATGTCGCACGAGGCGGTGCCGCAGAGCCCCGAGGTGTACCAATTGTCGACGAACTCGATCTTGTCGCGCGGGAAATAGACGGTCAGCACCTCGGGCACACCGTCGCGGATCATGCGTGGCTTGCCGTCCTCGTAGGCGACGCAGCCGCCCTTGATCCAGGCGCAATGCGGGCTGCCGCTGGCCCATTGCCAGTGGCCGGTGACACGATAGCCGTCGCGCTCGCGTACCGCCTTGCCTCTGGGCGCGAAGATGCCGCCGGTCACGGCCTCGGGCGATCCATGGATCAACTGCGCCACATCAGGCGCAAGATACGCCGCGGTGCTGCCGGAGCTGGCGCCGATGGCGACGTTCCAGCCAGCCGAGCCATCGGCGGCGGCCGTCTCCTCGATCGCCTGCATCAGCACCAGGGGATGGGCTTCCTCGCCGCCCACCGCCTTGGGCACGCAGAGCTTGAAAACCTTGGTGCCGATCAGGGTGCGCGCGAGATCGGGCGGCAATTGTCGCGCCTGCTCGATCTCATCGGCACGGCGGGCCACCTCGGGTAGCAGCGGCCGCAGGCGGTCGAGGACGGGGTGGGAAGGCCAAGCGGTCATGCGAGTCGCGCCAAGGGCCGGCCGAAGATCTCACCGCGCAGCTGGGCGCAGAACAGCGCCGGCAGCGCCTCCAGCCCCTCGACGATATGCTCGCGGAATTTCAGGCGTCCGTCGCGGATCCAGCCGACCATGGCGTCGGTCGCCTCGTCATAGCGCTCGGCGTAGTCGAACACGACCAGGCCTTCCATGCGCAGGCGCTTGCCGATGAACTCGTAGACCCGGCGCGTGCCGTAACGGCCCGACGGCTCGGCGTTGTAGTCGGCGATCTGGCCCGACACGACGATGCGGCCCTTGGGCTTCATGCAGGCGATGGCCGCGTCGAGTGTGACGCCACCGACATTGTCGAAATAGACGTCGACGCCATCCCGCGCGACCTTGCCGATGCGCTCGGCCATAGCGTCCACGGTATTGGCGCCGGCACGATCGATGACCGCGTCAAAGCCCGCCTCCTCGCGCAGCCATCTCAGCTTGTCGGCGCCGCTGGCGATACCGATCGCACGACAGCCCATGATGCGGGCGATCTGGCCGGCGGTGGCACCCACCGGGCCAGCGGCCGAGGAGACCAGCACCGTCTCGCCGGCTTTGGCGAGGCCCACGTCGCGCAGCCCGAAATAGCCGGTGAGTCCGGGAATGCTGAGGATGCCAGCCCAGGCGCTGATCGAGGGCGTATCGGCGGGGATGCGCCGCATGCCGCGGCCGCTGATCTGCACGTGCTCGGCCCAGCCGAACGGCCCGCTCAGCAGCTCGCCGACCTTGAACGCGGGATTGCGCGACTCTGCCACGCGGCCCACCGCCGGGCCCTCCATGGTCTCGCCCAGCTCCATGCCACGCGCGTAGCTCGCGCCGCCGCCGCCCAGCCGGTTGCGGCTGCCGGGATTGGCGGTGGCGTAGAGCACCTGCACCAGCACGCGGCCCTCGGGCAGCACCGGCAGCTCGCGCGTCTCCACTCTGAAATCCTCGGGCACCGGCGCGCCATCGGGGCGGCGCGCCAGCACGACGTGACGGCTTTTCACCTATTCGCCGCCGGTGCCGATGACGCCGCCATCGGCGACGATCATCTGCGCCGTGACGAAGGCGCCGGCCTTCGAGGCGAGGAACACCGCGACGCCGCCGATGTCGTCGGGATCGCCGATGCGCTTGAGCGCCGCCTTGCTCTCGGCCGAAGCGCGGATCGTCGGGTTGTCCCACAGCGCCTTGGCGAAGTCGGTCTTGATCAGGCCCGGCGCGATGGCGTTGACGCGGATGTTGTGCTTGCCCCACTCCGCCGCCAGCGATTTCACCAGCGACAGATCGGCCGCCTTGGAGATGTTGTAGGCGGCGATGTGCAACGAGGCGGTCAGCGCGCCGATCGACGAGACGATGATGAAGGCGCCATCCTTGCGCTCGGCCATCTCGGGGCAGACCATGTTGGCGAGCCACAGATTGCTGAGCACGTTGTTCTGCATGATCTTGGCGAACACCTCGTCCTTCAGCCCGGTGAGCGGTCCGAAATACGGGTTGCTGGCGGCGTTGCAGACCATGATGTCGATCCGGCCATAGGTCTTGCGCGCCTGCGCGACGAGGTTCTCAAGCTGCGCCTTGTCGGAGATGCTGGCCGCGACGGCGGTCGCCTCGCCGCCGCGCGCCTTGATGCCGGCGACGACTTCCTCGCAGGCCGGCAGCTTGCGGCTCGACACGATGACCTTGGCGCCCTGCTCGGCCATGCGCTCGCAGATCGAGCGGCCGATGCCGCGGCTGCCGCCGGTCACCACCGCGACCTTGCCTGTGAGATCGAACATCGACATCCGCGTTTCTCCCGTTTGCGTCCTGGCGCAGCCTAGCCGCTGGCGATTCGCCGGAACAGGGCGATGAGCTCGATATGTGTCGACCAGAGAAACTGGTCCACCGGCAGCAGACGTTCGAGCCGGTAGCCGCCATCGATCAAGACCCGTGCATCCGCGGCGAAGCTTCCCGGATCGCACGAGGCATAGATCACAGTCGCAACGCGACTTCGCGCCAGCTCGCGCGCCTGCGCCATGGCGCCGGCCGCCGGCGGATCGAGGATCGCGAGGTCGAACGTATCCAGCTCCTCTACCGACAACGGCTCGCGCCGCAGGTCACGCATCGTCGCGTGTGCCACGCCGGCCAAGGTCGCCTTGCGCAGCGCGGCGTTCACCGCCTCGACCGCCGATTGGCTGCCTTCGACGATCATCAGCCGCGCCGCCGGCAATAACGGCAACGACAGCGTGCCAAGCCCGCCATAGAGGTCGACGATCCGCTTCGCGCTGCCCGACCAGGCCTTCACCGCGGCGCGCAAGGTCGCTTCACCGGCGAAGCTCGCCTGCAGAAAGGCGCCCGGCGGCGGCTCGATCTGGACGGCGCCGAAACGCAGTGTCGGCGGCCGGCGCGTCAGCGCGATCTCCGGCTTGCCGCGCGAGCCCCAGGACACGCGCGCGACATCGGCTGTTTCGGCGAAGGCGGCCATGGCTTCGCGGCGAGGCAGGTCTAGCTCCAGGCGGGTCACGAGCAACAGATCGGCGCCCGTGTCGGTCCAATTGATCACCTCCTCGGCCTCGTCGTTCACCGGCAGGATCGTGCCGACCAGACGGCGCAACGGAGCAATCATGGCGACGATCGCCGGCAGCAGCACCGGGCATTCGCCGAGATCGACGAGGTCGTGCGAGCGGCGCTGCGCATAGCCGACGATCGCGCCCGCGCGCGTGTGGCGCAGTGTCAGATCGGCACGGCGACGCCCGCCCGGTGGCGTCCGCGCCAGCGGCATGAGGGTCGCGGGTGCGACATCGGCCTTGCCGAGCGCCGCGCGCAGCCGGTCGAGCTTCCAGGCGGCGTAGAGATCGTCGGGATAGTGCTGCAGCGCGCAGCCGCCGCAGACGCCGAAATGCCGGCAGGCCGGTTCGCGGGTCCGGGGCGGCGGCTCGACGGCGGCTACGCCGCGGCGCCGAGCCATGAGGCCGCTGGGCGGATGTCGCCGATGCGCGCGCCGACGGCGTTGCGGACCGGCGGGTTCAGCGCGTCGGCATAGCGGCGCGCATCGAGCACGCCGAGGTGACGCAGGACGGTGGCCATCGCCACTTCCGACGCCCGGGTGGCGCCGTCCCAGATCTTGAGCGCGATGCCTACACCGAGCGTCGGCAGGATGCCGCAATAGACGCCCTCGGCGCCGGTCTTGATCTGCGCCACACCGGGCAGCGCGCCGTTGACGACAGTGCAGAAACGGCCCGTACCGGCCATGAAGAACGGCTCGGCGTTCATCGCCGCGCGGATCCGCACGATAGCAGCCACGCGGGACTGCTTCAGCCGAGAAGGATCAGCCATCACCGCCATCGCCGTGGCCATGGCACGCAGCGGCACGCCCAAGGTGGGGATGCCGCAGCCGTCGCTACCGACAGGCGCGCGCGACGGATCGAAGCGGCCGAGCTCGCCGTAGATCGTCGCGATGCGCCTCTGCACCGGGTGTTGGGCGGCGATATAGCCCTTGGTCGGCTCGCCCAGATGCACCGCGGTGGTGAGGAAACCGGTGTGCTTGCCCGAGCAATTGTTGACGGCCGGCGTGAGCGGCGTGCCTTCCTTCAGGAAGCGCTCGAACATCGGCAGGCGCGTCGGCGTGTGCGCGCCGCATTCCAGATCGGCCTCGCTGAGACCGATCCGCGCCAGCCACGCCTGTACGGCCGCCACGTGCCGCGGCTCGGCGTTGTGCGAGGCGCAGGCCAGCGACAGTTGCGTGTCGGTGAGCCCGAAGCGGTCCGCCGCGCCGCTCTCGACCAGCGGGATCGCCTGGATCGGCTTGATCGCCGAACGGGCCATGACGGGGGCGTCGATGTCGCCCCAGGACTCCACGACCTTGCCGTCGGGGCGCATGATGGCGGCGGCGCCGAGGTGGCGGCTTTCCACCATGGCGCCCCGCGTCACCTCGATGACGACGGGCTTCTCCCTCGACATGAACTCAGTGCCAGGTCGCCGACAGGTTGATCAGCCCGCGCAAGGTGAAGCTGCGCCGCCAGTTCGGGTTGGTCAGCTCGGCGATCTTCAGGTTGGGCAGACGGCGCGCCAGGCCGGCGAAGGCCTCGTGCGCCTCGATCCGGGCGAGCTGCGCGCCCAGGCAATGATGGATGCCGCCGCCGAAGGACAGCGGGCGGATGTTCTGGCGCCGCACGTCCAGCTTGTCGGGATCGGCGTAGGTCGCGGGGTCGCGGTTCGCGGCGCCCAGGAAGCAGACGACCGACGCGCCCTTCTCGAGCTTCACGCCGCCCACCTCAACATCCTCCAGCGCGACGCGGCCGGTCAGTTGCACCGAGGAGTCGTAGCGCAGCAGCTCGTCCATGGCGTTGGGGATCAACGACGGGTCGGCCTTCAGCGCTTCCCACTGCTCGGGATTGCGCTGCAGGGCCAGCAGGCCGTTGCCGATCAGATTGGCCGTGGTCTCGTGGCCGGCGGCGAAAAGCAGGCCGACATTGGCGCGCAGCTCTTCGGTGGTCAGGCGATCGCCCGCCTCCTCGGCCTGCACCAGCTGGGTCGTCAGATCGTCCTTCGGCTCGCGGCGGCGACGCTCGAACAGCGAGTCGAAATAGGCGCCGGTGGCCTTGCCGCTCTCATTGACCGCGTCCATTTCCGCGCGGCTGAGCGGCACCGGGTCGATCAACCGGCCATTGACCTTGTACTGGTCGAAGAACTGGCCGCGATCCTCCTCGGGAATACCCAGCATGTCGCAGATCACGATCACCGGCAGGCGGTGGGCGAAATCCGCGATCACATCCATCGCGCCCTTCGCGGCGACGCGATCGATCAGCTGATCGACGACGGAGGCGATGCGCGGGCGCATCTCCTCGACGCGCCGCGCGGTGAAGGCCTTGGTAACCAGGCCGCGCAGGCGGGTGTGATCGGGCGGATCGAGCACCAGCATGGTGCGCGCCAGGCTGGCGATCGCCGGCTCCTTGAGCGCGTTCTCGCCGTAGCGGCGCTTCATGTTCTCGGCGTAGTTCTTGCCGAAGCGCCTGTCGCGCAGCACCAGGGCGACGTCATCGTAGCGGGTCAGGATCCACTGGCCGAGCGGCGACAGCCAGACCGGCGCGGCGGCGCGCAGCTGGTGATAGATGGGGTACGGATCGGCGATGAAGGCCGGGTCCAGCGGATTGAAGACGGGCACCTGCGGCGCCAGCGAGTCGGGCATGAGGGGTTCCTGATGGTGATGGCGCCACCATAGCGTAACGGCGCACGCCGCACTACCCGCCGGGCGCCGACTGTCCTACCGTCGGGGCGGGAGTAAACGCGCATTGAGGACGCCATGTATCTAACGCAGGGCTTGCGCCGCGCCGTGCAGATCAAGCCGAACGGCCCGTCGACCGTGTTCCTGGACCGCCGCCGCACCTGGCGCGAGACGGCCGAGCGCGTGGCGCGGGTCGCTGGCGGCATGCGCGGCCTGGGTGTAGCGAAGGGCGATCGCGTGGCGATCCTGGCGCTCAATAGCGATCGTTATTTCGAGCTGATGTACGCCATCCCCTGGCTGGGCGCGGCGATGGTGCCGCTCAACACCAGGCTGGCGACGCCGGAGATCGAGTACATCCTCGAGGACTCCGGCTCGACCGTGATGTTCGTCGACGGCGCGATGAAGCATCACGCCGAGGCGCTGGCCGGCAAGCTGCCGGCGCTCAAGCACCTGATCTATCTCGACGACGATGCGACGCCATCGGGCATGACCGCCTATGAGACACTGGCCAAGGCGGCGCCCGTCGACGATGTCGGCGCCGGCGGCGATACGCTGGCCGGGCTGTTCTATACCGGCGGCACGACGGGCCGGTCGAAGGGCGTGATGCTGAGCCACAACAACCTGGTGTGGAACGCGATGAACGCCGTCGGCGGCATCGGCTTCGATGGCGACACGACCTACATCCATTCCGGCCCGATGTTTCATCTCGCCGACGGCGCCTCGAGCTTCGGCGTCACCCTGGTCGCCGGCATCCACGCCTTCGTGCCGCGCTTCGACGCGCTGGACTGCCTGCGGACCATCGAACGCGAGAAGGTCACGCACGCGCAGTACGTGCCGACCATGATCAACATGATTTGCAATCACCCGCGCCTGGCCGAGTTCGACATCTCGACGCTCAAGCTGATCCTCTACGGCGCCTCGCCGATGCCCGAGGGTGTGCTGCGCAAGGCGTTGGAGGTGATGCCGAACTGCCGCTTCATGCACGCCTATGGCATGACCGAGGCGGCGCCGATCCTCACTTTGCTGCCGACGCGCTACACCACGCTCGACGGCCCTTACGCCGGCCGCATCAAGTCGTGCGGCCTTGCCGCGCACACGGCCGAGATCAAGATCGTCGGACCGAACCGCAAGGAGGTGCCGCGCGGCACCTCGGGCGAGATCGCCGCCAAGGGGCCGATGATCATGCTGGGCTACTGGAACAAGCCGAAGGAGACGGCGGCCGTGCTGGAGGACGGCTGGTACTACTCCGGCGACGCCGGCTACATGGACGACGAGGGCTTCGTCTTCATCGTCGACCGGCTGAAGGACATGATCATCAGCGGCGG
>CAYTFW010000178.1:0-12233 GCA_964437145.1 uncultured Rhizobiaceae bacterium | reverse complement strand
GGGTTGTACGCGGCGTGAGTCTTTGGGAGCGCCGGCGTCCCGCCGGCATCATGAGTCGGCGGGACGCCGGCGCTCCCAAAGAGGTCAGGACGACGGCTTGCCGTAGACCTCCCGCGCGGCCTGTTCGCTGATCAGGCCGTATTCGACATCGCGTGCCACCTGCCGTGGGTCACGCGTCGTCGGATCACCGTAGCCACCGCCGCCGGGCATCTCGATGATGATGCGGTCGCCGGGTGGAATGATGTGCAGGCCCTTCTCGGGGAACTCCTTGCCCGATTGAAGCCGCAGCCGGCCGGTGGCGCCGTCTTTGCCGCCGGCGCGTCCCCGCGCGGGATACTTCACGCGCTCGAAGCGATGGAAGATGCCCATCGGCGAGTCCTCGCGGTTGCTCACCTCCATGATCTGGCCCAGCCCGCCGCGCTGACGCCCGGCGCCGCCGGAATCGGCACGCAGCTCCTTGCGCCAGACCACGATGGGCGTAATCGACTCCGTCACCTCCACGGGCACGTTGCGCACGCCGCTGGGGAAGGGCGTCGCCGACAGCCCATCGAGCTGCGGCCGCGCGCCAACGCCGCCGGAGTGGAAGGTGGTGACGTTGAACGGCGTCTTGATCTCGGACGCGTGTCCGGTCTGGCCGTGGGCTGCGACCAGCGAGAGGTTCCACAGCGAGGACGTGCCTTCGGCCGGGAAGGTGTCGGGAATCGCCTGGTCGAGGCAGCCGAAGACGATGTCGGGCAGCATGTGGCCCAGCACCGAGCGCGCATAGACCGCGGCGGGATGCGGCGCGTTGAGGATGCAGCCCTCCGGCGCGCTGACGACGATCGAGTCCAGCGTGCCGGCATTGTTGGGGATCCACGGCGCGATGGCGCATTTCACGCCGAACGCCGTGTAGGCGTCGGTGTAGCAGAACGGGCAGTTGATGGCGTAGCTCGAGATGCCCGATGTGCCGGTGTAGTCGACCTTGATCACGTCGGCTTCGATGGTGAGCGTGCCGACCAGCTCGACCGGCGCCTCGAAGCCATCGACGGTCATGCGCGCGCTCCAGCTGCCGCGCGGCAGCTTGGCGATCGCCTCGGCCATCGCCTGCCTGGAGCGGCTGATGATGGTGTCGGCAAGCTCGTCGATGTCGCTCAGCCCAAACTCGTCCATCATCTCGATCAGCCGCGCGCTGCCGGTGTCGTTGCAGGCGGCGAGGCCATAGATATCACCCACCACCTGCACCGGCTCACGCACATTGGCGCGCACGATGCCCAGCAGATCCTCGTTCATCCGGCCTTCGCGCGCGAGGTACATCAGCGGGATCTGCAAGCCCTCGTGATAGACCTGCCGTCCCGAGGGACTAGCGCCGATGCCGCCGATATCGACGACGTGCGTTGTCGAGGCGAACAACGCCACCGCCTTGCCGTCCTTGAAGGTCGGGCTCACCACCGTGAGATCGAACAGATGACCGGTGCCCTTCCACGGATCGTTGGTGATCAGCACGTCGCCCTGCTTCAGCGTCTCGATCGGGAAGGCATCGAGGAAATGCCGCACGGCGCGCGCCATGGTGTTGACATGGCCCGGCGTGCCGGTGACCGCCTGTGCCACCATGCGGCCCTGGCGGTCGAAGACGCCGGCGGAAATGTCGCCGGCCTCGCGCGCCGCCGTGCTGAAGGCGGTACGCACCAGGGTCAGCGCCTGCTCCTCGACGACGGAGATCAGGCGGTTCCACAACACCTGACTCTCGATCTCGCCCAGACGGTTTTTCATGGCTGTCTCCTGCTCTTCCTCCCTCTCCCCGCTCGCGGGGAGAGGGAATGATGGCGGATTCATCAGGCATCCCTTTCGATGATCACGTGGCCGGCGCCGTTGAGCGCGGCGGTGAAGCCGCCGGGGATCAGCGTCGAGGTTTCGGACTCGGCGATGATCGCCGGCCCCTGTACCGGCGCGCCGGGTTGCAGCGTGTCGCGGGCGTAGACGCCGGCGTCGACGGGTTTGCCGCTCACCGGATCGACCAGGTTGCGTGTGCCGTTGCGTGCGGGTGCTGCTCTCGCGGCGACTGAGGAGGTGCGCGCCGGCAGGCTGCGCGCTTCGCTCAGCGACAGGGTCCAGCTCACCACCTCGACCTCCAGCTTCGGGATGATGCGGCCGTAGAGCGCGCGGTAGACGTCCTCGAAGGCTAGCCGCAGCGTTTCCGACGACGTGCCGGCGATCGGCACGCGCACCTCGTGGCCCTGGCCGCGATAGCGCATATAGGCGGTGCGCTCCTCGTGCAGCTCGGCCTTGGGCGCACCCAAACGCACGACGCCCTCGGCTTCGGCGCGCATCGAGGCGAAGAGATCGTGGACGAAGCGCGCGTCGTAGGCCGCGAGCGAGACCAGCCGCGAGCGCACGACTTCGTAGGAGATCGGCGCCTGAAGGAAGCCATGCGCCGAGCCGACGCCGGCACCGACCGGGATCACCACGCGATTGATGCCCAGCTTCTGCGCCAGCCGCGCGGCGTGCAGTGGCGCGGCGCCGCCGAAGGCGATCAGGGTGCGGCCGACCATGTCCTTGCCGTTCTCGACCGCGTGCACGCGCGCGGCGCTGGCCATCGTCTCTGTCACCAGCTCGGCGATGCCGTAGGCGGCGCGCGTGCGCTCCAGGCCGATCTTGCCGCCGACGAAAGTCTCGATGGCGCTCTCGGCGGCGTGCGGCGCGAGATCGATATGGCCGCCAGCGAAGCGCCGGGGATCGAGCCAACCGAGAAGCAGGTCGGCGTCGGTGACCGTGGGCAAGGTGCCGCCGCGGCCATAGGAGGCGGGGCCGGGCACGGAGCCGGCGCTGTCGGGCCCGACGGTGATGCGGCCCAGCGCGTCGGTGCGCGCGATCGACCCACCACCGGCGCCGATCTCGACCATGTCGATCACGGGGATGCGCACGGGAATGCCGCTGCCCTTCACGAAGCGCGCGGCGCGCGCGACCTCGAAATGCCTGGAGTATTGCGGGCGCAGGTCGTCGATCAGCGTGATCTTGGCCGTCGTGCCGCCCATGTCGAAGCTGAGCGCCTTGGCGAGGCCGTTTTGCGCCGCCACGCCCAGCGCCATCACCACGCCGCCGGCCGGTCCCGACTCCGCGAGCCGCACCGGAAAGCGGCGCGCGGTCTCGACCGTGGTGATGCCGCCGGAGGACATGATCATCAAGAGCGGCGCGCGTGTGCCGAGGTCACGGAAGCCCTCTTCGAGCCGGCGCAGATAGCGCTCGACCACGGGCAGCACGTAGGCGTTGGCTACGGTGGTCGAGGTGCGCTCGTACTCGCGGATCTCCGGGCAGACCTCGCTGGAGATCGCGATCACGGTCTCGGGGATTCGCTGGGCGATGATCTCCCGCGCGCGCCGCTCGTGCGCGTCGTTCTGATAGGCGTGCAGGAAGCAGATCGCCACCGCCTCGACCTTGTCGGCGACGAGCCGCTCGGCGAGGCGCTCGACGGCGGCCTCGTCCATGGGCAGCAGCACCGAGCCGTCGGCCGCGACGCGCTCCGGCACCTCGTAGCGCAGCGGCCGCGGCGCCAGCGGCTCGGGCCGCTCCATAAAGATGTCGTACTGCTCGAAGCGATGCTCGTAGGCGATCTCCAGCGAGTCGCGGAAGCCCGCGGTGGTCACCAGCGCGGTGCGCGCGCCCTTGCGCTCGATCAGCGCGTTGGTGATCAAGGTGGTGCCGTGGATGATCAGGTCGAGATCGGCGGGTTTGAGTCCCGCCTGTCGCAACACGATCTCGGTGCCCTCCAGCACGCCACGCTCGGGCGCGTCATGCGTCGTCAGCACCTTGGCCGACAACGAACGCTCGCCGAGATCGAGCACGAGGTCCGTGAAGGTGCCGCCGATGTCGACGGCGAGGCGGTTGGTCATGCCAAACCCTACTTCATCTCCATCTCCCCGCGAAGGCGGAGAGATGGTGTCCGAAGCCACGCCCATGACCAGCCTTGACATTCACAGCTTCCGTAGACTCGCAAACGTCATCAGCAAACGTGATCCGCCGCCGCCACACAACGGCACGCGAATCCGGGCGCGGGGTGTTCCGCGGGTGACAGCGTCGCTCGCCGTGCGCCCGTAGTTTGATGCTCGGGCGCGCAACGCAGGCAACGCGGAAGCGATGCAAGCGTCACGCACCAGCCGAAGGCCCGCGCCGCATAGAGCCAGCGCGCCCACGGCTCTCTGGACCCAGAGTGCAGAGGAGTCTGACGATGCCGACCCTGGAACAGCTGAAGAGCGTGCTGAAGACGTACGGCGTGTCCGAGAAGAGCATGAAAGTCATCTCGGGCAACCACGGCGACAGCATCTTTGTGAAGATGTCGAAAGCCGACAGCGAGAGGACCGGGCGCGACACGCAACGTTACCCGCACATCAGTCCGCCACTCGGCGAAACGCCGGCGCACGTGACCGACATCCGCATGGTCAAGACCGTGGGCAGCCATGACGTCTTCGAGCGATTCCACCGTCATATCGACCAGCACGTCAACGTGGGCGGTGAGCGTCACGATCGCTTCCAGGCGGTGGAACGCAATACCGGCGCGATCCACTCCGTCAGCGTCATCGGCAAGAACGGCCCGGAAGCCGGAGACGAGTGGACGCTGGAGGAGCTGCGCGCATTGCAGTTCACCGTCAATATGCAGATCCACGAGTACGGCCAGAAGGCGGTCATGTCCCGCGCAGTGATGAACAGATACAGTCTTGGCGTGCGCTAGTGGGCGCGCACGATCTGCCTGTCCATCGACACCGGGGCCATGCGCAAGCACCCAACGCGGTGAACGCATCACGACCATGTCGCGCTGAACTGGCGGCGCAGCGGTGAGCCGGACCGCTGCCGCCATCGCCGTAACTCGGTCCCGCGGCCGCTCGGACTCGACAGGCGACACACGTTGGCCGCTTGACCAATCGCACTATCCGCCGCGTTGGCCAGGCCTCATGACCTCTGTGCTCCCTGGATCGCTTGCCAAACGGCCTGCGGCGTCGCGGGCATGTCGAGGTGCGTCACGCCCAGCGGTTTCAGCGCGTCGAGGATCGCGCTCATGATCGTCTGGGGCGCGGACATGCAGCCGGCCTGGCCGACGCCTTTTACGCCGAGTCGGTTCGACGCGGTGGGCACCGATGCGTCGAGATGGCCGGCGAAGCTCGGCAGGTCGTCGGCGCGCGGCAGCGCGTAGTCCATGAACGAAGCGCTCAGCATCTGGCCGCTGTCGGGATCGAACACCGTGTGCTCGATCATCGCCTGGCCGATGCCCTGCGCGAGGCCGCCATGCACCTGGCCCAAGGTCAGCATGGGATTGAGCAGGCGGCCGTAGTCGTCGACCAAGGTGTAACGATCGAGCCGCACCGCGCCGGTCTCGGGATCGATCTCGACCTCCGCCACGTGGCAGCCATTGGGGAAGCCGAACTTGTCGCTGGGATTGTTGGCGAGGCTATCCAGCCCCGGCGTTACGCCCTCCGGCAGGTTGGCGACATCGCGCGCCGCTTGGGCGACGTCGAGCAGCGCGATGGCGCGATCGGTGCCGTCGACGACGAAGCGTCCCTCGACGAAGCGCACGTTTTCGGCCGGCGCCTGCAGCAGATGCGCGGCGATCCGCCGGCCCTTCTCAAGCGCCGCCTCGATCGCCATCACCAACGCGGTGCCGCCCATCTGCATCGAGCGCGCGCCGCCGTGGCCGTTGCCGCTGGGCAGCAGATCGGTATCGCCCTGGCGATAGCGGAAGGCCGTGATCGGCAGGCCCAGCATGTCGGCGGCGACCTGCGGATAGGTCGTCTCGTGGCCTTGTCCATTCGACATCGTGCCCACGGCCAAGGTTACGCCGCCATCGGCGTCGAAGGCGATGCGCGCGACCTCGCCGGGCGCGCCGCGTGCCGTCTCGAGGAAACACGACAGGCCCCAGCCGCGCAGCAGGCCCGCTTCGGCCGAGCGCTGGCGGCGGGCCGCGAAGCCCTTCTGATCGGCGACACGCAACGCGTCGTCGAGATTGGCCACGAAGCGGCCGCCATCGATCTGCATGCCC
Organism: uncultured Rhizobiaceae bacterium; assembly: GCA_964437145.1. Lineage (GTDB taxonomy): Bacteria > Pseudomonadota > Alphaproteobacteria > Reyranellales > Reyranellaceae > JAFAZJ01. The sequence goes on along the minus strand of CAYTFW010000178.1, from coordinate 6,229 downwards.
GTGGGCGTGCGGTGCGGGAAGGTCGAGATCAGGTTGCGCCGCCGCAGCTCGACGGCGTCGATGCCGGTTTCCCGCGCCGCAATGTCCACGAGGCGCTCGATGAGGTAGTTGGACTCGGGCTTGCCGGCGCCGCGATAGGCGTCGATCGGCGGCGTGTTGGTGAAAGCGCCGCGCGTCTCGAGGAACGCCGCCGCGATGGCGTAGACGCCGCCCATCGCGTTGCCCGCCGAGACCGTCGAGGTTCCCGGACCGGCGCCCGACAGATACGCGCCCATATTGGCGATCGCCCGCACGTCAAGCGCCAGGAAGCGGCCGCTAGCGTCGAGCCCCATCCGTGCCTGCGCGCGGAAGTCGCGACCCTGCGCCGAGGTCAGAAAATCCTCGACGCGCTCCGACACCCAGCGCACCGGCCGTCGCAGTTTGCGCGCGGCGTAGAGCACGTGCACCCATTCCGGATAGACGAAGTTCTTGGTGCCGAAGCCGCCGCCGACATCGGGCGCGCTCACCCGCAAGCGCTCGTGCGGCACACGGAACACCGAGTCCGCGAGCTGTCGTCGGATGCCGTGCACACCCATGCCGGTGAGCGTCAGGTGCAGCAGGTCCTGCGCGGCATCGTAGGTGGCGATCGCCGCGCGTGTCTCGATCGGCGCGACGACGACGCGGTTGTTGAGCAGATCCGCCGTCACGATGTGCTTGGCCGAGGCCATCGCCGCGTCCACCGCCGCCTTGTCGCCGCGGTGATAGAGAAAAGCGGAGTTGCCCGGCGCCTGTGGCCAGAGTTGCGGCGCGCCGGGCTTCAGCGCGGCTTCGCCGTCGACGACGGCGGGCAGGGGCGTGTAGTCGACGTCGATCGCATCGGCCGCTTCCAGCGCCGCGTCGATCGACTCGGCGACGATGCAGGCGATCGGATCGCCGACATGGCGCACGATATCCTTCGCCAGCGCTGGCCGCGGCGGCACGATCAGCTTTTCGACGAAGTCGATGGCGACGGCGCAGGGCAGGGGGCCGATATTGTCGGCGGCAAGGTCGGCCTCGGTGTAGATCGCGACCACGCCGGGCAGCTTGCGCGCGGCGCCGACGTCCAGCCGATCGATACGCGCGTGACCGTGCGGCGAGCGCAGCACATGGAGGTGCAGGCAGCCGGCGGGGATCGCGTTGGCGACGTACGTACCCTTGCCGGTGAGGAAGCGGGCGTCCTCGAGGCGGCTCAGCGATTGTCCAACGTAGGTGTCTGACATGACGGCATCCTACCTTCCTCCGCCAACGAGGGAAGGTATGAGTTCGCTGTTGTCGAAGCGCCGTCCGCCCGCCATGCTCGCGGCCGATAAGAAGAATGTCTGGAGGAGGCGCATCATGAACTCGGGTCGCATTCGTCGTCGTACCGCTGTCGCCGGCGCATTGGCCGCCGGCCTGCCATTGCCGGCGCTGGCGCAGGGCACGGGGCCGATCAAGATCGGCATGAGCATGCCGTTGACCGGCGGCCTGGCGGCGGGTGGCAAGTCCTCGCTGATCGGGATCGAGGTCTGGCGCGACGACGTCAACGAGAAGGGCGGCCTGCTCGGCCGCAAGGTCGAGCTGTTGGTGTTCGACGACAAGTCCAGCGCGGCCGAGACGCCGGCGATCTATTCCAAGCTGCTCGACGTCGACAAGGTCGACCTGATTTTCGCGCCCTACGCCACGGTGCCGACGGCGCCGATCATGCCCATGGTCAAGCAGCGCGATCTGCTGCTGATGGGCAACTTCTCGTTCCAGGTGAACCGCACGGTCAAGCACGACAAGTGGTTCAACAATGCGCCGTGGGGGCCGGCCGATTCCTGGGCGCGCGCCTTCATCGATCTGGGCATGAAAGCCGGCGCCGACTCGATCGCGCTGATCGGTGCGGATCAGGAGTTCGCGCAGAGCCTGATCAGGATCGCCAAGGGGCTCGCCGAGGAGAGGAAGCTCAAGATCGTCTACGAGCAGAACTATCCGCCGGCGACCGTCGAGTTCTCGGCTATGGTGCGCGCCCTGCGCGCGGCGCGGCCGGGCATGGTGTTCTGCTGCTCCTATCCGCCGGATTCGGTCGGCCTGCTGCGCGCCGTCAACGAGATCGGCGTCGGCGAGAGCGTCAAGGTGTTCGGTGGCGGCATGGTCGGCCTGCAGTTCAGCGCCGTCGCCGAGTCGATGGGCTCGCTGCTCAATGGCATCGTCAACTACAACTCCTACCTGCCCGAGAAGTCGATGGAGTTCCCGGGCTCCAAGGAGTTCTTCGTCAAGTACCAGAAGCGCGCCGTGGAGGCGAAGGTCGACCCACTGGGCTACTACCTGGCGCCGTTCGGCTACGCCATGGGCCAGATGGTCGAGCAGGCGGTGGCGGCAACCAAGTCGATCGACCACAAGAAGCTGGCCGATTTCCTGCGCACCGCGGAGATGCCGACCATCGTCGGCCCGATCGCCTTCGCGCCCGATGGTGAGCGCAAGGAATCGGCGACCTTGATCGCGCAGTACCGCGGCGTCGTCGACAAGAACATCGAGCAGTTCCGCAATCCCGGAAAGCAGGTGATCCTGTCCCCCGAGAAGTGGAAAACCGGCGAGCTGGTGCAGCCTTTCGAGAAGGCGCGCAAGGGCTAGGGCGTTGTCCGGCGTAAGGTTGTCATCCCGAGCGCAGCGAGGGATCTAGTGGCGACCTGGATTCCTCGCTGCGCTCGGGATGACAGGGCCGGGCGCGTGGCGTCGAGGCAGGCCTGATGTTCTCCTGGGAGCTCCTGCTCGACGCCGTCGTGCTGGGCACGATGGTCGGTTGCTTCTACGCCGCCGTCAGCATCGGGCTGGCGATCTCCTTCGGCATGCTCGACGTGCCCAACGTCACGCATCCGGCGCTCCTGGTGCTGGCCTCTTATGGGACATGGCTGCTGGGCGGCTTCGAGATCGACCCGATCCTCGCCGGGCTGATCCTGATGCCGTTGTTCTTCGCGCTCGGCATCGTGCTCTACCGCGTCTACCACGAGACCTTCGAGAAGCGCGGCAGCCAGGCGGCGGTGCGCGGCTTGGCCTTCTTCTTCGGCATCACCTTCATCATCGAGGTCGGCATCATCATGGCCTTCGGTGTCGATCAGCGCACCGTGCAGGCCTTCTATATCGGCAAGAGCATCGAGATCCTGGAGATCCGCATCCCGATGCGCATGATCGCCGCCTTCGTCATGGCGCTGCTGCTGTCGGCCGCGCTGGCGCTCTATTTCAACCGCACCTTCCTCGGCCGCGCCATCCGCGCCGTGGCGCAGGACGAGGAGGCGCTGCGCCTGATGGGCGCCGATCCCGTGCGCATCAAGCAATGGGCCTTCGGCATCGCCACCGCGGTCGCGGCGCTGGCCGGCGCGCTCTTGATCATCGTGCAGCCGGTCGAGCCGACGCTCGATCGCGCCTATATCGGCCGCACTTTCTGCGTCGTGGTGATGGCTGGCTTGGGCAGCATGTCGGGCACCTTGGTCGCCGGCATCATCCTGGGCGTGGCTGAGACCATCGTGCTGACCATGTTCGGCGCCTCCTGGGCGCCGGCGATCTCCTTCACCCTGCTGCTGATCATCCTCGGCGTGCGCCCGCAGGGGCTGTTCGGACGATGAGGACTCTGGCTCCCACCCCCCATTCCCTCTCCCCGCAAGCGGGGAGAGGGCGGGGCCCGTCGCGCGCAGCGCGATGGGAGGGTGAGGGGCTGGTGCAAGTTGCGCTGCGGCGTCTCTTCATCGCGCAGCCCCTCACCCCAACCCTCTCCCCGCTCGCGGGGAGAGGGAGTAAGACATGACCGCGCGCGCCATCCCCTTCCTCATCGGTGCCGCGCTCTTCCTCGCGGCGGCGGTGATCGCGGCGTTCGTGGTGCGCAACGAGTACGTCTTCTTCGCCGGCTTCGTGATCCTGCAGTTCGTCGTGCTGGCGACCGCCTGGAACATACTCGGCGGCTACGCCGGCTATGTGAACTTCGGCACCTCGGCCTTCGTCGGCGTCGGCATCTACACGGCGGTGGCGCTGGTCAAGTACGCGGGCGCGCCGCTCTATCTGCAGATCCTCGCCGCGGCGGCGGTCGGCGCCGCGCTGGGGCTGGGCGTCGGCCTGCTGACCCTGCGATTGCGCGGCATCTTCTTCTCGATCGCCACCGTCGCCATCACCATCATCGCCGAGACCTTGATCACCAACTGGAAGTTCGTCGGCGGCGCCACCGGCGTGCAGCTGCTGCGCCCACCGGTGACCGCGCCGTTCGAGTCCTACATCAAGATGCTGTTCGTCGTGACGGCGGTCCTGGTGGTGATATCGGTCGCCCTGGCGCGCTACATCCAGGTCTCCGGCATCGGCCGCGGCCTGCGCGCGGTGCGCGACGACGAGATCGCCGCCGAATGCTCCGGCGTGCCGACCTTGCGGCTGAAGCTGCTGGCCTGCGCCATCTCAGGCGCGCTGATGTCGGCCGCCGGCGCGCCAGCGGCGATGTACCTGCAATTCGCCGATCCAGTCAGCGCCTTCAACCTCAATTACTCGGTCTCGGCGCTAGCGATGTCGCTGATCGGCGGCACCGCCCACTGGATCGGCCCGGTGCTGGGCGCCATCCTGCTCGCCACCACTCAGCAGTTCCTCACCGTGACCATCTCGTCCGAAGTGAACGTGCTGGTGCTGGGTGTCATGCTGGTGCTGTTCGTGGTCGGCGCCCCCGATGGCATTATCGGCCTTGTGAAGCGCGGCTGGCAACGTTGGGGGCGGCGATGAGCGATCCGTTGCTCAGCGTCAGCGGCGTGTCCAAGCGCTTCGGTGGCTTCACCGCGCTGCAGGATATCTCGCTCGAGATCCGCGCCGGCGAGCGTTTCGGCCTGATCGGCCCCAACGGCTCGGGCAAGACCACGCTCATCAACTGCATCTCCGGCGTGCTGCGCAACGATGGCGGCTCGATCCGCTTCGCCGGCCAGGAGCTCAGCGGCCTGTCGGCGCACCAGCGCACGCGGCGTGGCATCGCGCGCAGCTTTCAGGTGCCGCGGCCGTTTCGCAGCATGACGGTGCTGGAGAATCTGCTGGTGGCGCTCGACTATGCGGTGATCGGCCACGGGCTCTCGGCGCGCGAGTCCGACGCCGAGGCGATGGCGATCCTCGCCAAGATCGGCCTGGCCGACAAAGCCCAGGCGCTCTCGGCGCAGCTCTCGCAGGTCGAGCTGCGCAAGATGGAGCTGGCGCGCGCCATGGCGGCCAGGCCCAAGCTCTTGATCTCCGATGAGGCGATGGCCGGGCTGGCAGGTGCTGAGATCGACGAGGTGCTCGACGCGCTGTTCAAGCTCAACGCCGAGGGCATCACGGTGATCATGATCGAGCACATCATGCAGGCGGTGATGCGCTTCTCGCAGCGCGTGATGTGTCTCGACGCCGGGCGCATCATCTGCGAGGGCGCGCCGCAGCAGGTGATGGACGACAAGCGCGTGCAAGAGGCCTACCTTGGCGCTTAGGCTCACCGCATCGGCGATCGACGCGCGCTACGGCGCGGTGCGCGCGCTCAACGGCGCGTCGATCGCCGTCGAGTCGGGCGAGACCGTGGTGCTGCTGGGCACCAACGGCAACGGCAAGAGCACCCTGATGAAGTGCCTGATGGGGCTGGTGCGGCCGGTCTCGGGCTCGATCGCGCTGGAGGTCGATGGCGTCACGCACGACCTCACACGCCTGCCGACCGAGGAGATCGTCGGGTTGGGCGTGGCGTTGGTGCCGGAGGGCAGGCGGCTCTTCCCCAAGCTCACGGTCGAGGAGAATCTGATGCTGGGCGCCTACCGCAAGACGGCGCGCACCCAGACCGCGACCAATCTCAGCTTCGCCTACGACGCCTTCCCGGTGCTGGCCGAACGCCGCAAGCAGCTCGCCGGCACCATGTCCGGCGGACAGCAACAGATGCTGGCAATCGCCCGCGCGCTGATGTCCTCGCCGCGCCTGCTGCTGGTCGACGAGCCGTCGGTCGGCCTCTCGCCGCTGCTGGTGAGCCAGACCATCACCAAGATCGAGGAGCTGAAGACACGCTTCGGGCTCACAGTGCTGATGGCCGAGCAGAACTTCCACCAGGCCGTGCGCATCGCCGACCGCGGCTACGTCATCGTCCACGGCGAGATCGCCTTCGAAGGCAAGACCGTCGACGAGCTGCGCTCCAACGAGATCGTCAAGCAGCTGTACCTGGGTGGTGTCTGATACCAACCGACCGAACTGCTGACTCGTAGGGGATTCCCAAGGGAAAGGCGCT
>CAYTFW010000177.1:5856-12276 GCA_964437145.1 uncultured Rhizobiaceae bacterium | reverse complement strand
GCGCCTTTCCCTTGGGAATCCCCTACGAGTCAGCAGTTCGGTCGGTTGGTATAACGGCCTAAACAAAGGCGATCCAGCGCCCCGAGAAAATGATCGCAAGCCATAGCAGCAGCGAGACAGCTCCCGCGATCTGCGCCGCTTTCGACGGTCGAGGGGCGACGAACTCTCTGCCGATGGTCCGGTGAAGGAGCGCTACGTTAAGCCCCGCCGCACCAAGCAACGCCAGCTTGATGAGGAACGCGGGATTGGCGGCGTACTTCTGGGCTTGGACAGAGAATAGAAGCGCGCCCGTGAAGGCGGCGATCGAGAAGCCGACAACGGCGACCTCGATCAGAGTCCGGAATGCTGCCTGGATTGCGGGGCTGCGGATAATCCGCAGCAGCGACAAGTCGACGACGACGACAGGGCCGACAAGGAGCGAGATGCCGAGGATATGTGCGGCCGATAGGGCCGGATAGAGGCCGGACGTCTGGCCGATAGTGCGCGCGAACGCCGAACCCTCAATCGCCGCCAGGATGCCTTCGGGGCCGTTCAGGAATTCGAACACCCTTCGACCTCGGTCTGCATGGGCCCGCTGCGCACGACGGTCGTGCCATCCGCGAGCCTGATCCATTGGCCGCGCAGCTGGTGGGGAGCGGCGCAATTCCTCAAGGCGACGATGGCTATGCGCTCGCCGACGCGGATGCGCTCGCCAAGTCCGAAGAACCGGCTGACCGGCGGAAACTCCACCTCGACCGATCGGCCGCGATCCTCCTCGCGCAGGACGAGCGTCACCATGAATTCGTCGCCGCTCGGCAGGGCGGCGGGACGGCGCTGGCTCGCGTCGACATCGATCGTCACGGTCGGATGCGGCGGGCGAAAGGAGGCGGTCCGGACCACCCCCTCCAGATAGATCGGACGCGTCCGGTCATAGCGACCGCCGAAGCCGTGATGGGCCCGAGCCGGCGCAAGACCCAGCGCGAATGCGCCCGTCGCGAGCAGGACGGCACGGCGCGGCGGCATGTGGGCTCCTTCAATCTGGCATCCCAACTTTGCGGCGCAGCCCCCGGGTGCCGCGCCGCCTGGGTTCCGCTTCACGCGGCGAGGAAGCGCGTGATTGCCGGCAGGACGAGGTCCGGCCGCTCATTGTGTATCGGATGCGTACCGCCTGGGACCACCATCAGTTCACTGTTTTGGATACGGGCTCGCGCCGTCGCCGCGTCTGCTGCCGACAAAAACGGATCGCGGTCTCCAACCATGATCAGCGTTGGCTGGGTGATCCGTTCGATGGCGGCGTTGGGATGGCCGTTCGGTCCGTCGTCCTTCCACATGCCGACGGCCTGGCGCATCATGCGGTCGAAGTCGCGGTCCGGATTCATCGCGTTGTAGTCGTCAACGATGAACTTGAATTGCCCTTCAGACAGGCTGCGGGCGTTCCAGCCGTCGAAAGCGGTCCACATGGATCGGCCGTTCTCAGCCGACCACCGCGAGCCTATTGCGACGAGTCTTCGCAAGCCGGAATTCGCCACAGCGGCCATCCGCATGCCGACGATGCCGCCGTCGGAAAATCCGACGAGATGGAATTGGCTGACACCGAGCGTCTGGAGCAGAGCTCGCGCATCCTGCGCTTGGCGCTCGTAGCTCAACGGCTGCGTCCCCAGCGACGAGCGGCCCATGCCGCGTGTATCGAGCGTGATCACCCGGTAGCGCGGCGCCAGAGCGTCGACGATGGTCTTCATCCAGCCAGAATGACCGAGTCCCCCATGAAGAACGAGGGCAGCGTCTCCAGAGCCCACCTCCGCAAACCACAAGCGGGCCGTATCGACGTCAAGGGTCCGCCCGCCGTCCGATGCGGAGGCGGCCTTAGGCAGGAGACTGGCGGCTGCGAGGCCGGCTGCGCCGGCGACGAGCGCGCGGCGTGAGGGCATGGACATGAATCAGTTCCTTGTGGCTTGGCATTAAGGATCTCGGGGCGGCGCGAAGGCCGCCCCACTGGGTGCGCGATTAGCGCTTGATAAGGTCGTCGATCCGGCGCTGGCTCACCTCGGGCATGAAACTCGACGAGACGTCGAAGCTCGCCACCGGGAAGCGATCGACGGTCGGCCGGCGAAAGTCGATGCGCTCGATGCGGGCGATGAGGTCGCCGTTCAGGGCGGGCGTCTGAGTGTTGTAACGCGAGAAGTCCGGGTAAATCGGCGCGGCCGAACCCCAGTCGGCGTAGGCCGTGACGCCGACGTTGAGCCGCGCCGGCAGATCGGGTCGGATGAACTGGTCAAGCAAGGTGAACTCGGCTTGACCATCGATGCGGTAGAGCAGCGAGAACAACTCGCCTTGGCGGGCAATGCGCAGCTCGACATCCCGGGTCTGGCCGCCGGCATAGACCCGTGCGGCCGACGAGATCTTCAGCGTCGAGAGCGAGTTGTAGGTGGTCTTGATCTCGAATTGCGGCGTGCCTGCGGGTAAAGCCGTGCCAAGCGAGAAGAACATCCAGTTCTCACGACCGGGCTGCCAGTTGGCGGCCGTTAGCCCCTCGCGCGGCACGCGCAGAAAGATGCCGGCGAGCGAAAACAGTGTCTGGGGCAGCTGGGCGCGGGTACCCTCGACTCGCAGCTTCGCGGTCACGACGAAGTTGCCCTCGATCGTGCGATAGAGATGGCCCGCCTGCATGTCCTCGAACCAGCCCGAAGAGGTTGGCTCGAGCACCAACCGCCCGTTCTCGATGCGCGGCGCGCGCCACTTCTCGGAGAAGCCGGGCACCACATGTTGGCTCCAGCCTTGGAGCGCGGCAAGCGTGTTGAAAACGGTCGATAAGCCGCTGATGTCGGCTTTGGCGGTGTCGACGGCGAGGGCTCGAGGGGCGGTGGCCAGGTTGACGGTCGTGACTCCGCTGAGAAGGGCCACGCCGAGGGCGAGGCTGCGAGCCGTGTTTCGAAGGATAGACATAGAGGCGGTCCTCTCAGTGCAGTGCGCTGAATAAGTGAGTGCACTCACTTATATATGCTTCCTGAAGAGCACGTCAATATATGAACTGAGTGGCTTCGCTTATTTTGGGCACAACGATACACTGGCAAGGGGTGGCCGTCGCCTTCACAGGAATGCCGCAAGGGAGATGAAAGATGCCGGAGAACACCTAATGAGCGGCAAGGATGTGACAACGGTCGCAGTGCGCCGCTCCGGACGACGGCCAAAGCGCTCTGAGGTGCTTGACGCCGCGGTCGAGGAGATCCTCGAGAAGGGCTATGCGGTAGCTACGCTGACCTCGATCGCCGAGCGTGCTCAGGTTTCGACCGCCACCCTCTTCAGGCATTTCCCGACGAAGGCCGACATCTTCGGGGCGATCATGCGCCGCGTCTGGGGAAACGAAGAGGAAAGCCTGCCGCCAATTCCCGAGGCTGGCGATCCCAGGGCAGGCCTTGTCGCAATCGGCCACGACTACGCCGAGACGATCACAGATCCCAAGATCAGGGCTCTGTTTCGGGTGATGATCGCGGAGGTTCCGCGGTTCCCCGAACTCGGTCGGGAACTCTACGAGAAAGGCAAGAAACCCTATCTTGACCGATTACACCACTACCTCGAGGCCGAGATCGCTGCTGGAACGCTTGCGATCCCGGATGTCGGGCTCGCCGTGCGCCAGTTCCTAGGCATGATCAATGACGTGATTTTCTGGCCTCACATGCTGGTGGTCGGTCTCAGCGAAACGCCGTCAGAAGTCGACCGCGTGGTGGAAGGTGCGGTCGACACGATGCTGCGAGCTTTCGCGCTTCCAGCCCAAGCGGCGGAAGCTCTGGATTGATTGAGCATGATGGACGCTGGTGGAGTAGTCACCCTCTGCCGCGAAGTTTGTTTCCCGCGAGGGTGTGTTGGCTCGAGTCCGACCGAGGGACATCGACTTCCCAATACCTGCTGAAGTGTGGAAAGCTGGCGATCCGATCTCAGAAGGGCAGACCATGCACGACATCGTCATCCGCGGCGGCAAGATCGTCGATGGCACGGGAGCGCCAGCCGCCCATGGCGATGTCGCCATCGACGGCGACCGGATCGTCCAGGTCGGCGGCAAGGCGGGCCCTGGCAAGCGCGAGGTGAAGGCCGAGGGGCGGATCGTCACGCCGGGCTGGGTCGATGTGCACACGCACTATGACGGCCAAGCGACCTGGGATCCCGTGCTGGCGCCCTCCTCCTGGCACGGCGCCACCACCATCGCCTTCGGCAATTGCGGCGTCGGCTTCGCCCCCGTCCGCCGGGAGCATCAGCAGGCGCTGATCGAAATGATGGAGGGTGTCGAGGACATCCCCGGCATCACGCTGACCGAGGGCCTGAAGTGGGACTGGGAGAGCTTCCCGGAGTATCTCGACGCGCTGGCGCGGCTGCCGCGCACCATCGACATCGCCGCCCAGATCGCCCACCACCCGCTGCGCGTCTATGTCATGGGCGAGCGCGCCATCGCGCGCGAGCACGCGACCGCCGAGGACATCGAGGCCATGGGCCGGCTGACCGAGCAGGCGCTGAAGGCCGGCGCCGTCGGCTTCACCACCAGCCGCACCGATCAGCACAAGACCCTGGCCGGTGACCTGGTGCCCGGACGCTACGCCGAGCACGAGGAGCTGATCGCCATCGGCAAGGCCATGGGCCGCGCCGGCCGCGGCACCTTCGGCATGCTCTCCGACTTCGAGGACGAGGCCGCCGAGTTCCGCTGGATGCGCCAGGTCGCCAAAGATAGCGGCCGACCGGTGTGGTTCCTGCTCACCGATCGCAGCTACGACCCGCAACGCTGGCGCCGCCTGATGGCCGGCGTCGACGCCGCGCGCGCCGACAAGCTGCCGATGTTCGCCCAGGTCGCCGGACGCCCGGTGGGCCTGACCCTGGGGTTGGGCACCTCGCTCAACCCCTTCGCGCTGCGCGAGGCCTTCGCCGAGGCCGCCAAGCTGCCGCCCGCGCAGATGCTGGCGAAGCTGCGTACCCCTGAGATGCGCCGCCTCGTGCTGTCACAGGAAGCCTCGCCTCGTCTCCTGGAGGTGCTGCCGCCGCTGTCGCGACAGATCGCAACGCGCTGGGACCGCATGTACCCGCTCGGCGAGCAGCCGGACTACGAGCCGCCGCCGGAGCGCAGCATCGCCGCGCTGGCGGCGCGCGAGGGCGCCGACCCGGCCGCGTATTGCTACGACTACCTGGTGGGCGGCGACGGCAACCGGATGGTGTACTTCCCTGTCACCAACTACGTGCACGGCGACCTCGAGGTGGTGCGTGAGATGATCGAGCACCCGCACACCATCCTCGGCCTGTCCGATGGCGGCGCGCATTGCGGCGTGATCTGCGACGCCTCGCTCAACACCTCGATGCTCTCGCACTGGGTGCGCGATCGCACGCGCGGCCCGCGCCTGAAGCTCGAGCGCGTCGTCAAGCACATGACCAGCGAGACGGCGGATTTCTACGGCTTCAAGGATCGCGGCCGGCTCCAGCCGGGCCTCAAGGCCGACGTGAACGTCATCGACTTCGACGGTCTGCGGCTGCATTCGCCGAAGATGATCTTCGACCTGCCGGCGGGCGGACGCCGCCTGGTCCAGCAGGTCGACGGCTACGACATGACGATCTGCTCGGGCACACCTATCTTCGAGAAGGGCGAGGAGACCGGCGCCCGGCCCGGCAGACTGGTGCGCTCGCAGGGCTGATCGGCGGCGGCTACGCCGGGTCGAACAGGCCCTGATCGAGGCCGAGCTTCGCGAGCCGCGGCAGGAACAGCGGCCGGCGGCCGGCGGCGACGAAGCCGCCGTCCGGGCGGGCGGACTCCCGATCGTACGAGTACATGTCCAGGCTCGCGACGCTCTCGCCATCGGCGCCGGTGATCTCGGCGATGTGGGTGACACGCCGCACGCCATGGCGGAACGCCTCGAGATGGACCACGAGGTCGAACGCGCCGGCGACGCGCTTGCGCGCCGCCGCCAGTGTCTGTCGCGGCTCCGTCTCGGCGATATGGCGCGCCAGCTCCTCGAGCGCGGCGCCCGGTGAGCTCGCCTCGCAGCCCGCCACCACGCCGTCGCGGCCGCTATCGATCAGGCCTACCAGCGCGGCCACCGCACCGTTGCCCAGCCCGTCGATCACCAAGCGATCGGGCCGCAGGCGCGAGGCCGCGGCGATCGCCAGCGACAGATCGATCGCCGGCACCATCTCCGGGCCGGCCTCGGGCGCGACTAGGCTGACGACGTTGCCGAGATCGAGGCGCAGCTCCGGCCGACGCTCGACCGTCACGACGCGCTCGCCCGGCGCGATGGCGCGCGCCAGCGCCGACAGCATGGTCGTGCGGCCCGACTCGGCGCGGCCACTGACCAGGATGTTGAGCCGGCCGCGCGAAGCGGCGCGCAGCAAGGTGGCCATGGACCGCGACAGCGTCTCGCGGCCGACGAGATCATCGAGCGTCGCGGTCGGCGCCGGCGGACGCGTGATCGT
>CAYTFW010000177.1:0-5846 GCA_964437145.1 uncultured Rhizobiaceae bacterium | reverse complement strand
ATCGTGCACAGCGGACCCGAGGGCGCCAGCGGCGGCGAGACGATGACGAAGCGGCCGCCGTCGGGCAGCCGGCCCTCGACCACCGACCGTACGGCGTCGGTCGCGGGCTTGCCGGCGAAACGCGCCAGGCGTTCGAGCGTGGTGGCCAGATGCGCCGGGTCGCGGAAGCCGCCGACGCGCTCGATCTGGCCATGCCGCTCGACGAACACCGCGTCGGGCGCGTTGACCATGATCGCGGTCACGCTCGCGTCGCGCAGCAACGGCTCGAAAACGCCCAGGCCGAAGATATCGTCGACGATGAGCTGCTCGAGGCGCGCACGCTGGGCGTCGCTGACACGCACCTTGGTGTCGGCCAGCGCCTCGCCGGTGGTCCGAGACACCCAGCGACCCAGCTCGGCGCGCGAGCCCGGCGGCGGGTTGGCGACTCGTCGACGTTGCCACGCGGCCGCGATGGCGATCGCCGCCGCCTCGGCCGAAACCTCGTCGGAGACCGCGCCAACGGGCTCCGCCGCCACTGTCGCCGGCGATACCGGCGGCGGCTCCGGGGCCGTCGCTTCCGCGCCGAAGACCGCGGCGGCCGCGTCGGCGGCAGCGGACTCCATGCTGGCGATCTGTTCCGGTGTCAGCGTGTCGTCGGGCTCCTTCGGCAACGGCGGGACCTGCGCTGGCGGGCGGTGTGACGTCGGGCGGGCCGCGGCGGGCTGGGATAACGGCCGCATGGCGATGCTGGGATCGGCGTACTCGACGGACGGGCCGGAGACCGTGGCCGGCTGCGCGCTCGGAAGCGGCTCGAGATCGATAAGCGGCTCGAGGTCGACGGAAGGCTCGACGGCGACGAGCGGCTCGAGATCGACGAGCGGCGAGGCGATCGCCTCGACCTCCGGCGGCATCGCCGGCGGTGGCGCTTCGGCTTGCGGCGACAGCGAGACGGCTTCGCGGATAGCGCGCGCGTCGGGGTCGCCATCGACAAAATCGACCAGGCTGGAGGGCGGTGCGGTGGGGCCCGGCGCCGGCTTGAGGGTCGGCCAGCCGCGTTTATGGTTGTCGAGCAATTCCACGACAATGCGCCTCAGTTCGAAGCTTGTCAGCGTCACGCCGCGCGTGCGGAAGTAATTGTGCACCAGTTCGCCCAGGCGATAGGCGACATCGCCGGCCGACAGGCCGCCCGAGAGCGTCGCGTCGACCGACACCCGCAGCTCGCGGAACAGCAGCAGCCAAGTCTCCTCGAGCTGGCGCGCGCGATTGTCGGATCGATTCGGCGGAAAAATCCTGCCGCCCGACGCGGCCTCGGCGTCGTTCTCGGCCCTGGTTGCCTCCGCCGGAGAATGCACGGCCTGCCCGTGCAGCGCCCCGTTATCGGGATCGCCTGGAAATCGCATTGGTCGCCTGTGCTCTGAAATCGCGCGGACTATGAGATCAAATATCGCGCTTCAGAATACGCGCATTGTGATCGCAGCGACAGTGAAAAATTGGCAAATTATCAAGTTTTCTCAATAACTTAATCAAAGACCAATCAATTACGCGAGTTAGTCGGCTAAGCTCGCGCGACACATCAGAAGATCAGATTCTTCTCTCCTTCTGCATCGACGGTGAGTTAAGTCAGACAGGCTATGATTCTAGATTAAGCCACTCCACGACGATCCGCTAAAGCGGTTGCCACGCCGAATCGGTTCGGCCATGGTCCGCGCGCCTCTTCCGACAGTTACCCGACAACCAACCCGACCCGAGGACACCATGCGCTGGATCGCATCTGTTGTGGCAACGCTCGTCTTCCTTTCGGTCGCCAGCGAGAGTCAGGCCATGGACCGCGAGAACACGCTCTACATCCAGCTCAAGGACGGCCGCGTCGTCATCCAGATGCGCCCCGATCTGGCGCCCAAGCATGTCGCGCAGATCAAGAAGCTGGCGCGCGAGGGCAAGTACGACGGCGTCGTGTTCCATCGCGTGATCGACGGCTTCATGGCGCAGACCGGCGATCCCTCGGGCACCGGCTCGGGCGGCATGGGCGAGACGCTGCCGGCGGAGTTCTCCAAGGAGCCACATGTGCGCGGCGTCGCCTCGATGGCGCGCACCAACGATCCCAACAGCGCACGTAGCCAGTTCTTCATCGTCTTCGCCGACGCCCGCTTCCTCGACGGCAAGTACACTGTCTGGGGCAAGGTCACCTCGGGCATGGAGTTCGTCGACAAGATCGCCAAGGGCGAGCCGCCGCGCACGCCCGACAAGATGATCAGCGTCAAGGTCGCCGCCGACGTGAAGGAGTAGGCGACGCCTCCACGCGATTCGAAGCGAACCGACTCGCGGCCGCGCCCGCCGGGACAGTCACCGGCGGCGCGGCCGTCGCAGCCGCTCGCCGCCGTCATCATCGGGACTATCTCGCTGGCGCCGTTCATCGCCGGCGCGGCGCTCGCGGCGTATGGCGGCACGCTCGATTGGCGGCTCTACGGCACCTCGTTGCTGACCGCCTACGCCGCCTGCGCGCTGTCATTCCTCGGCGCGGTGCACTGGGGTCTGGCGATCCGCGAGCAGCCGGTGCCGGCCATGCGCCTCGCCGTCTCGACCCTTCCCGCTCTCGTGGGCTTTGTCGCGCTCGCCGTCGGTGGCCGCGCTGGCCTCACCGTAATGGCGGCCAGCTTCCTCGGCGCGCTGGCCTACGACATCTATGGCGCGCGGCAGGGTTTCGTGCCCGCGTGGTATCCGCGCCTGCGCTGGCCGCTCACCGGGATCGCGCTGGTCTGCCTGTTCGGCGCGATCCTCGGTGGTCCGCTCTGACTACTTGGTCACCGCCGTGTAGGCCTTGGCGATCACCTGCCAGCGGCCCTCGATCTTCAAGAGCGTGAGGTAGTCGGTGAAGTAGCGCGGCGGCAATTGGCACTCGACCTTGGCGAAGGCCGCGTTGGGGCCGTTGAAGTCGATCGACACGATGCGATCGCGCCGCTCGTCACCCTTGGACTTCGCCGAGGGCCGGCTGCCGACCGCCTTCAACCAATCCTCGCGCGGCAAGTCGGTGGCCTTGCCGTCGGCACCCACCGCGTAGAGATGCGCGAACGGATGAAAGGCGGCGCCGAGCTTGGCGGGATCGCCCTCGTACAGCCCGTCGAAATAGATCTGCAGCGTGCTCTCCACCGCCGCCACGTCCGAGGCGTAGTCTTGCACCTGATCCTTCGGCATCGATCCCTCCTCCGGCGGCAAGCCCGCCCGCAGGCGCGCATCATCGCTATCCGCAGCGACGGTGCAAGGCCTGTGCCGTGGGGAACAGCGCACGCGTGAGGGGTGGTTCATGAAAGCACCGTGAATGAAAACTCATTGGGGGGAACCACCGTGCTTCGCAACCGGCCCGTCGGCATCAATCCCGTTCATACGCCCGTCAACACCACGCCACCGCCCAGCAAGGCGGAAGAAACGCGGCGGTTCGTGGAGTCCGCCAATCGGCTCGGCACACATGTGCAGTGGTGGGAGGTGCCGGGCGGCGTGAAGCTCAAGCTGTTCGACTTCGCGCAGGGCGACGCGCATGTGCGCGCCGATCACGGCCCGGCGCTGGACGACGCGGCGGCGTTCCTTGCGGTCTCGCCCTGGCGGCGCGTGTGGATCATCGGCAACGCCGACACGCTCGAGAGCAAGAACGAGAAGACCCTGGACTGGCTGTCGCTCAGGCGCGCCCAGCGCGTGTGGGATCAGCTCGCCAAGCGCAAGGTGCCCA
The DNA here is from genome assembly GCA_964437145.1 of uncultured Rhizobiaceae bacterium. Classification (GTDB taxonomy): domain Bacteria; phylum Pseudomonadota; class Alphaproteobacteria; order Reyranellales; family Reyranellaceae; genus JAFAZJ01. The sequence goes on along the minus strand of CAYTFW010000177.1, from coordinate 2,146 downwards.
AGAGCCAGATCATCGCCATGAACGGCCACGGCGTGATGGGCGCCGGCGCGGCGATCGCCGCCGCCGCCACCAAGCGCGGCGACGCCGGCCAGTACCGCATGGTCGAGGTGCTGCTGATGAACATGACCATCCAGCGCGTGATGGAGGAGCAGAAGGCGAGCCTGAAGGCCAGGGGCTACGAGGTGTAGCGCCCGCTCACACCGGCCCGTTGGGCGCCACGAGGATCTTGCCGGTGCGTTCGCCCTGCTGCGCACGCACCAATGCCGCCTGGATCTCCTCGATCGGATAGATCTTCTCGACCGGCGCGTTGAGGTCGCCCGAGACCACGCGATCGGCCAGCTCGGCGTAGAGCGCGCGCACCTGCTCGATCGGCCGTTTCGCCAGGAAACGGCCGAGCATGAATCCGGTCAGGATCACGCCACGATAGATCACGTCGGCGCGGTTCATGATCGGATCCTGGCCGGTCATCGAGCCGTAGTTGCAAACCGTGCCGCCATCGGCGACGCAGCCGCCCAGGCGGCCCGTCGCCTCGCCGGACACCGCGTCGATGCCCAGCTTGATCGGCGCGTTGTCGGTGAGCGCCCGGGCGCGCTGCCACAGATCGGGACCGTCGACGACACAGGCGTCGGCGCCCAACGCCTTAAGCTCACCGAATAGCGAGTCGCGGCGCACGACGTTGAGCGTGCGCAGGCCGCGGCCCTTGGCCAACCGGATCAGCAGCTTGCCGACGGCGGAATTGGCGACGTTCTGGATCACCCAATCGCCCGGCCGCAGATCGACGAAATCGCTCAGCATCAGCGCGGCGGTGGGTGGATTGATGCGCACCATCGCCGCCTGCTTCAGGTTGATGCTGTCGGGCAGCTTGATGACGTCGGCGCCCTTCACGCGCCGGCGCTGCGTCCAGTTCTCGCGCTGCAGGTTGATCACCAGATCGCCCGGCTTCACATGGCTCACCGCCGCGCCCACGGCGGCCACACGGCCGACGCATTCGGCGCCCGGCGTCGCCGGCAGCGGCGGCTTCAGGCGGTAGGAGCCGCGACAGAACCAGACATCGGCCGGGTTAATGGGGAAAAGCAGGACGTCGAACACGACCTCGTCGGCGGCCGGCGCGCCGACATCAGGCACCTCGACGCAGCGCGCGACCTCTTGCGGCACGCCGTAGGCGCTCAATTGGACCTGTTTCATGCCCGTTCCTTCCGCTGATGCCGGCGAACCGTGCGGTGCCTGGCGCATATTGGTCAAGTCGGCATCGCTGGCGCGCTTTTTGCTATCATCTTGAGCACGGATCGGCTGGGATGGCGCTCACGCGCGTTGGGGAGAGCGGACCGCATGGCGGGCATCAAGGCCTTCGACGAGATGACCTCCGCACCCGATGGCGTGCGCGCGCCCTACCGGGACGTGGCGCGATGGCTGGCCGCCACGCCGGCGGCCACCTTGGAAGCCAAGCGCGGCGAAGTGGATCTGTTCTACCGCCGCCAGGGCATCACCTTCGGCGCCTATGGCGCGGCCGACGGGCACGAGACCACGATCCCCTTTGACATCATCCCGCGCGTCATCGCCCACGATGAATGGAAATACCTCGAACGTGGCCTGACGCAGCGCGTCAAGGCGCTCAACGCCTTCCTCACCGACGCCTATGGCGAGCGTCAGATCTGCCGCGCCGGCGTGATCCCCGAGCGGCAGCTGCTGCTCAACGCCGAGTTCGTGCCGCTGGCGCAGGATCTCGAGCTGCCCGGCGGCGTGCATTGCCATATCGCCGGCATCGACATCGTGCGCGTCGGCGAGCGCGACTTCTTCGTGCTCGAGGACAACGTGCGCACGCCGTCGGGTGTCTCCTACGTGCTGGAGAACCGCGAGGTGATGATGCGGTTGGCGCCCGAGCTGTTCGCCTCCATGGGTGTGCTGCCGGTCGCCAACTACACCGAGGAGCTTCTCGCCACGCTGCGCTCGGTGTCGTTCAGCGACGAGGCCGAGCCCAATGTCGTGCTGCTGACGCCCGGCCAGTACAACAGCGCCTACTTCGAGCACGCCTTCCTCGCCGACGAGATGGGCATCGAGCTGGTCGAGGGCACCGACCTGTTCGTCGACGAAGGCCGCGTCTACATGCGCACGCCGCGCGGGCCGCAGCGCGTCGACGTGATCTACC